>JAUWMQ010000006.1 GCA_030613065.1 Candidatus Aegiribacteria sp.
CATGTTGGACAGCTGAAATGTAAATCGCAAAAAAGAGACCTCAAAAAGGAGGCCAGGTCACGTAAATTCGAAATTGATGAGCTAAGTTATTGGCAGGTCAGCAGGCGATGCTTGAATCTAGGTTGTTTTGGACAGCACTGATTCCAGAAATAACGTGTACTGAAATAGTGGTGCACTGAGGGAGGAAGAATGTTCAGAATCATCATGGCACTGATTACGCTGGCGGTTTTCGCGGGAGCAGTATCGTGCGGGAAAGATGCACCCGCGGGACCTGGAGAAATCGCAAAAAGTATGCTTGAGGCAGCACAGGCAGGCGATTACAATAAAATGAAGAGTTACATGTCAACGGAAATGCAGGCAGAATTCAGCGAAGCTATGCTTGATGGAATTGAAATTGTGTCTTTCACCATAGATGAGATCGATTACGATCGCGATAGTACCGAAGTAGAAGTTGAATATACAATTACAATCAAGGAAATCGATTCCGGCGAGACAGATACTGATGATGAGGATATGGATTTGGAACTGAATTCGGACGGGGATTGGATAATAGTCGATATGTGACGGGCTGAAAAGTTTACTGAAGATTACAAAGGAATAACAATTATGAACATAGCGGTCTACTTCATAGCAGGTTCGCTGCTTCTTGCTGCGGTGCTTGTATTTCTGATTCGAAAACTCCTTAAAACAGCCATGGCAGAGGTGTACGCTGAGTACCCTGAACATATTCGTATTCTTACCTCCCCCATGGCGAATCTTTTCGGGGTTAAGTCCGGAGGGATGAAACAGATAAGGGGTAACGGAATTCTCCTGCTTACATCTACTCAGCTCTATTTCAGGATGCTTATACCTAAAAAAGAACTGCTGGTGCCGCTTAGCAGTATTACATCCGTCGAAACTCCCCTGAGTTTTATGGGTAAGACAAAGGGAATGAAGCTCCTGAAAATTGATTTCAAGAACGATGTCGGAGGGACGGATTCCGCTGCCTGGCAGGTTCCAGACCTGGAAAAATGGGTTGAAACTATCAGAGGATCAGCAGAGCTGAACTGACAGCAGCCGTCAACTTCATCCCGGCTTCATGATCATTGAAACTGCGTGTCCTACACTATCGCTTTCTCTTCCTTCTGTACTTCTATCAGTTCCATTTTTTCCAGCCTTAGAGTGATAGCGTAGGCACTTCTTTTCAGCAAGAGAGCGATTTCATCGCGTTCCGTACCTTTGCTGAATTCATCCCGAAGAGTATCTTCTTCTTCCTCCGTCCAGGTTTTTCCGCTGCGTTCGTACTTGCCCGATGGGCCTTCCTGCGGCAGCTCTCCTCTTTTCTCGACTGCCAGACCGAGATCTTCAACCGCCCTGGATATCATGCTGCCGATCTCTTCAAGGTTCTCTTCAAAAAGGAAAATTCTGCTCTGGTCGAAACCGGTATCTGAAATTCTGCGGGATTCAGTTATGGATATATAGAACCTTTCGTTCACCGCCTGTCTTACATCTATGAAGTAAGTTGTTCTTCCTGCCGAAACCCTTTCGCTGAACAGTGACCCGTTTTCGATACTCATTTCTATTCTCCCTTCAATGTAAACGTCCGTTCACTATCAGTGTCCGCTTTTTTCAGGGGCTTGTCAATGCCTGCCTTTATCAAGTACTTTCTTCTGTCAGGAAGGGAGAGGGAGAATTCATGGCCGAAATAGCTCCAATTTTGCCGGTTACAAGAATGGAAATGGAATCCCTGGGATGGGATACGTGTGATATCATCCTGGTTACCGGGGATGCGTATGTAGATCATCCCTCTTTCGGAGCGGCTCTCATCGGTAGATATCTGGAGAGTATGGGATACAGGGTGGGAGTTATTCCCCAGCCGGATGTCTCCTCCCCGGAGGATTTTCTGCAACTGGGTGTTCCGAAGCTTTTCGTAGGAGTTACCTCAGGTGCGATGGATTCCATGGTGAATCATTACACATCCCTGAACAGAATCCGTTCCGGCGATGCCTATGCAGAAGGCGGGAAGCCTGGGAAAAGACCTGACAGGGCACTGCTGAAATATGTCAACATGGTTCAGAGGACAATGCCTGGTGTTCCCGTAGTAATTGGAGGTATAGAAGCCAGCTTGAGAAGGCTGAGTCATTACGATTACTGGAGCGACAGGGTCAGGAGATCGATTCTCCTTGATACAAAAGCAGGCATTCTTGTTTACGGTATGGGTGAGAGGGCAGCTGGCGAAATTGCCGACGCCATCTCCTCGGGAAGAGATCTTCACGGAATCAGGGGTACGGCAGTCTACACCAGCGCAAAAAAACTTGGCGGAATGGATCTCGGAAAACACATCGAGTTGCCTTCCCATGAGGAGGTTACGCGCAATTCTGACGCGTTCATGGAAATGACGAAGATGCTGGAAAGTGAAATCAGTCCCTATTCCGGTTCAACTATTGTTCAGAGAGCTGACAGCCGCGCTGTTATTATCTACCCGCCCCAGTATCCATTGAGCACGGAAGAGATGGACAGGATCTACGAACTTCCATATTCCAGAGAACCCCATCCGGCTTACACTGATGAGATACCTGCGTTCAGAATGATACAGAATTCGATATCAGTTGTCCGTGGATGCGCGGGAGGCTGCAGTTTCTGTGCCCTTGGGCTCCACCAGGGGAAGATGATAAGCAGCAGAAGCCAGGCTTCAGTTTTGCGTGAAGTAGATATGTTGAAGGCTAAACGCTATTTCAGGGGAACAGTAACCGACCTCGGCGGACCCACTGCGAATCTCTACGGCCTGGGTTGTACAGGCGGCAGAGCTCTTGAAAAATGCAGTAGATATTCATGTCTTTATCCTGAGATCTGTGAAAATTTCAGAACCGATCACAGCCAATATATCGAGCTTCTGAATGCCGTTTCGGAGATCAGCGGTGTACGGAATGTCTATGTATCCAGCGGTATACGTTTCGACGTTGCTCTGCGAGATAAGAACTTCATCGAAAAACTGGTAAAGGACAATGTATCCGGATACCTTAAGATCGCCCCGGAGCACTTCTCGACTGAAGTGTTGAAACTGATGAGAAAACCATCCCCTGATCTCTGGAGGAGATTCAAGGAGCTTTTCGAAAGTTTTTCAAAAGAAGCCGGCAGGGAACAGTACATAGAACCTTACATACTCGTTGCCTTCCCGGGCTGCGAAATGAAACATATGCAAAATGCGGCAGGTGAGCTGAGAAAACAGCGCATGCGGCCGGAAAAGGCTCAGATCTTCCTTCCTACACCCATGACTATGGCAACTGCCATGTACCATACGGGTATCAACCCGGAAACCGGCATGCAGATCTACGTGGCCCGAAAACCTTCACAGAAAAAGAGTCAACTTGAAGTTCTTCCTGGCCACTATGGTGGGAAAAGAAGTAAATAGACTCAAATGACATTTTATATGCCATTACTTCTATAAGTACTTAAATCTCTATTGAAGGATAAGTCTGATCAGGTGCGGCTCGTTGAGTATCTGGATCAGTCACCAATTATTCCTGCCTGGCATGTTCCTGCTCATAGATCAGTTCTTCAACAAAATAATCTGCAGCATCCTCACCGACCAGAAATGCTCCGTACTCCGTCAGGTGCATGGAGTCGTAGAAGACATCTCTTGAATGCGGTATCAGTGATGCGAGATCGAGATATGCTACGTCTTCCTTTTCACAGATCTCTATCAGATCTTTATTGAGAGTGTTCAAGATAAGCCAGGTGGTTGCTGCAGAGAACTTGGAGCTGGTTCCACCGAACCAGAAACTTCCACCCTGAATGCCTCTCCAGTAGTCATTGTCTTCGAATAGAAGCGGCTGAGTCATGAATACCGGAGTAATATCCAATTCACGACACTCTTGAATAATGGCTTCTATTCTGTTCTTGTAGTCGTCCGGTAGTGGAATGAGTTCGTGAAGATCATCCGGCAGTTCCATCTCGGTAGAAAGCATTGGCTCCTCTATGAACATTGGATCAACGGTTTCAGAGACTACGGGGGCTTTATCAACATATACTATTTTCAGTTTGTACAGCACCTGCATAATCATGCAGTGCTTGAATATTGCCTGCCTGAAGCCGGTTTCCGGCAGGCTGACATCAAGAGCAGCCTCCCCTTTTAGAAATTGTCCGACATCATTTATGCCGACCAGAAACAGAGCAATGTCCGGCTTCACTTCGGAAAACACTTCCCTGACCAGCAAGGCATGCTTTGCAGCGGAGTGCATTGGAATGCCGCAGTTACCGACCCAGGTTTCCGGATGCACCTCTCTGAGCCTGTCCTGAAGTATCCGGGACCATGTGAGTGAATCATCCATGTAGTAGTTGGCAGTTGTACTTCCTCCCACCGTAATAATTGTCAGCCATTCATCCCAGTCTTCAGGAGGATCCTCTCCTCTCATTCCCCAGGCATTCGTAGTGCAGATACCTCCAGGGGTTATACCTGGAAGATTAACCTCCATCACCACCCGCTGATAAGGTCGAAGGCCGAACCTGGGATTGAAAATACCCGGTGGCATCAGCTTTCTCAGTACAAATTCCGATATCAGCAAAACTGTCAGAAGGGAAACCGCCATGGTAACCGTACCGAGTATTGCCGATCTCCGTCGTTTTCCAGGATAACTGACAATGATCAGAAGACCCGGACTGAGAGTTAGAATTGCCATTCCAATGGTTACTGATGTTCTCTGAAGGAATGGGATCGGAAACAGAAACCACAGCACGAAATAGAGGGGAAAAGTTACGATCAGCAGCAGTGCTGCCAGGAAATCAGGACATCGGGAAAGCAGGGCTTTGACAGATTCAAGTATTTTCTTCGATCCAGCCAGAAAGCGGATAACAAGACCAGATGCAACAAGCAGAATAACAGAAGCGAGCGAAACAGGAATTGACCACCGTTCGAGAACGACCCTATTACTGCTTGTTGATGTCAGAAAGGCAATCAGTATCAGCAGTAACGCAGCAAGGATAACTGCAAGGATGATTCTTGTAATCAGATTGTCAGATCTCATGCTTGCCTCCAGCATGCTCAAATGGATATCTTATTCACCGTGCCAACTACCCGCTAGCTGCGTTGCTGTAGTTTAATAACATAGTAAAACATAACTTCATCGACGAAAAGTTACACTGGTTTGTGGAATACAGGATACAAGAATCCGCTGCATCAGTTTTCAAAGCAATCCCTTTGCGTTATGTTCAACGGGTATAACCCTGATTATTGAGCGAACGGAGTACTTTGGGAAAAAGGATAGTTATTTCGTCTGATTGCAGAAAACTCGGGAAAACTCTTATTACCGAACGTCTCGTAGCTGAATTTACTGCAACCGGCCTGACTGTTACCTGTGTTAAACTGTCACGCGAGGGGCACGGCCCTGCAGGAATCAGCGACAGTCCGGGATCCAGCGGTACCGATACCCACCGTTACAGTGAAGCCGGCGCTTCAAAGGTAATTTTTTTCAGGTATGTAGCAGTCGAGGAGCTTGCGGATGCTGTCGATAAGTTTATGTCTCCCGGGGATATAGTGATCTTCGAGAGCAACTCAATTCTCAACCTGCTGGATCCTGATTTTCATATTCACATACGATCAGATTCCGGACAGAAGCAGTCTGCAGAAGGACTCGAACTGAAAGCGGATCTCATATTAGAAGGCCCTTTATCCTCGGAAGATGCTGACAAGATAGCCAGACTGGTGCCGGGATTGATGCGTGTTGGTGATTATTCTCCAATAAAAATCGGCGGCAAGCACTGGCTGAACCTTCATGGAAAACCTCTTTTTGGCGAGGGAAGGATGGATCTCCTGAAGTCTATCCGCGAGACCGGTTCCATATTGCAGGCCGCACAGAAAACAGGTATCCAGTACAAAAGAGCCTGGGTACTTTTGCACGATGCGGAACAACGGCTTGGCGCAAAACTGCTTAACAGTGATAGGGGCGGAGCCGGAGGCGGAGGAACGAGTATTACTCAGCTGGCGGAGACTCTGCTGAACATCTGGGAAAAGTCTGAGGAGGATTTCAACAGAATGCTGGACAGGCTGGAGGTAAGATGATAACTGTTGAGGAAGCACAGAAACTGGTACTTGATAATTCAGGTGAACCTGAGGTGGAAGAAGTATCCATTGATAGGGCTGCCGGCCACGTTCTGGCTTCCGATGTCCATTCGGATATCGATATGCCGCCCTTCAACCGCTCTGCAATGGATGGATTTGCCATTTCGGGAGACGATCTCAGGCACGAACTTCTTGAAGAGATCGTCGCCGGTGATTCAAGTGAAATCAGCATTTATCCTGGTATTGCATGCCCGATAATGACAGGGGCTCCACTACCGGAAGGAGCGGACAGGATCGTGATCGTCGAGGAATCCGTTATTGAGGATTCCGTTCTTTACCTTGAAAAAGTACCGCCTGAGGGAGCGAATATCTGCTGGAAAGGTGAAGACATCAAAGAGGGGCAGATTGTGCTGGAACACGGCACAAGACTGACCCAGCAGCACATGGGCATTGCCGCCATGGCCGGCCGGGGTGTACTCCCGGTTTTCAGAAAGCCGCGTATTGCCGTAGTGACTACCGGCACTGAAATTGTTCCTCCAACATGGATACCATCACCCGGGCAAGTAAGGAACGCAAATTTGCCGCTGATTACTTCTCAGCTGTCAATGAGCGGTTTCACAGCCCTGGTATCGGTTCATTCCGCCGATGACCCAGGTTCCCTCAGTGCAACTTTCAGACAGTTACTGAGCTGCAGTGATGTTCTTATAGTTGCTGGAGGGGTTTCAAAGGGCACGAGGGATTTCGTTCCTTCAGTCCTTGAATCCCTCGGTGTAATAATTCATTTCAGAACTGTTGCACAGAAACCGGGTAAACCTTTGATCTTCGGCAGCAGCGCTGCCGGCAAGCCGGTCTTCGGGCTGCCTGGTAATCCGGTTTCTGTAATGGTGACAATTGAGGAGTACGTACTTCCGCTTCTGAGAAAAAGATCTGGATTCAAGGGATATCACAGGCGAATGTACCATGGCGAGATTACTTCTGATTACAGAAAGAAACCTGGCCGAGTGCATTTTCTCAGGGTTATCGCTTACAGAGAAGGCAATTCCTGGAAGCTTCATTACCCCGATTCTTCCGGTTCCGGAGATCTTATGAGCACAGTAAATGTAAATGCGCTTGCAATTGTCGGCTCCGATCAACTGAGTATTGAAGCCGGGGAATCCCTGCCTTTCCATTTTCTCAGTTCCACAGCTGGCGAGCTTGCCTTCTCATGAGGGATTCGAGGGGGCGGGAAATTAATTACCTCAGACTTTCAGTCACAGACAGGTGCAATATCAGGTGCATTTACTGTATGCCGGAATCTGGTGTTGACCTGGTTTCTCATGATGATGTCCTATCTGTGGATGAGACTATCCGGCTTACCGGGATAATCATGAAAGCGGCAGGTGTAAGAAAAGTAAGGGTAACCGGCGGAGAACCTCTGGTAAGAAAAGGTCTTCTGGACATCGTGCGCGGAATCTCAGATCTCCATCCCCTGGAGCTTGTGCTTACTACCAACGGGTTGCTGCTGAGCGGTATGGCGGAGCAGATTGCAGAAGCGGGAATAGAGAGGGTGAACATAAGCCTGGACAGTTTACGGGATGAGAGGATAAGGGGAATTTCCAGGAGGGATATATCCCTGAAGGATATTAAAGATGCTATTCAATCAGCATTTGATGCAGGTCTTGATCCTTTGAAGGTGAATTGCGTTGTCATGAGAAACATTAACGATGATGAGATAGCGGAGTTTATCAGGTGGAGCGGGGAAACAGGAGTTTTTGTTCGTTTCATTGAACATATGCCGTCAATTCTTTCCGAAGATACATTCGTTTCAAGGGATGAGATAATTGAAAGAGCTTCTGTTCTGGGTAGAATCGTCAAACTGAGCGATGAAGGTACAGCAGGTATCTACTCCGCTCAGGGCACCGGACAGACTTTCGGCATAATCGCGCCGTTTTCCGATCCCATGTGCAACTCCTGCAGTAGAATAAGGCTATCTGCCCTGGGCACACTGTACTCCTGCCTTGCAGAGGGGGAGGGTGTACCGCTCATGGAACTGCTCCGGAGTGATGCAGGCGATGAAACAATTTCAGAGATGGTCATTAGATCTGTCATAAATAAACCTGATTCCCATGGCGGGTGTGTCCGTACGAAGATGTGGAGGATTGGCGGTTAGCATGAAGAAAATGTCCCATATTGATGAAAAGGGAAATGCGAGGATGGTAGATGTTTCGTCAAAGGAACCCACAGAGAGAACAGCTGTAGCTTCAGGGTGTATCAAACTCGGCAGAAACGCGTCCGCTGCAATTGAGGATGATTCCGTTCCCAAAGGTGACGTATTCTCCACCGCGAGAATTGGTGCCATCACTGCAGTGAAGAGAACCTGGGAGACAATTCCACTCTGCCATCCACTCAGAATAGGCGGGGTGGAGATAGATTTTAACAGGGATGGAAATACCGTTGAAGCCACCTGTACTGTAAAGGGTGTGGAATCTACCGGATTCGAGATGGAAGCCCTCATAGGTGTTACAACCGCTCTTCTTATCATTTACGATATGACAAAAGCCCTGGACAGGGGCATGGAAATCGGAGAAGTAAGACTGATTCGGAAAAGTGGAGGAAAATCGGGGGAATACAGATGGCAAGGGTAAGCGCGGTATGCCTTTCCGAGAAAAGACAGACACGGAAAGTAATGCAGAATCTGGTTAATCTGATCGAAAACTTCGGCATTGAGGGAGATGCACACGCGGGAGAAGGCATGCGGCAGATATCGATACTTTCAGAGATGTCCCTGGCGAAAATGGAGGCTGAAGGGATAACAACCTCACCCGGATGCTGCGGTGAGAATATTGATATCCACGCTGCTATCGAACTACATACACTGCTTCCGGGAGTTCAGTTGAAACTTGGCGACTGCGCGGTAGTAAGGATCACGGAAATCGGGAAGGATAATTCCGACGGTCATGCGGATAACGTAATCCGGAACAATATCTTTCCACGTGAAGGAATCTTCGCGGAAGTACTCACAGGCGGCACAGTTAAGCCGGACGACTCGGTTGAAGTGCTCAGAAGCAACGGTTTTACCGCGGGTGTATTGACCGTAAGTGATTCAGCTTCCAAGGGGGTCTATCAAGACACGAGCGGTCCCGCATTGATAGAATTACTTCGCAGTAACGGTTATCTTCCGGCAAGGTATGCCGTGGTCCCCGATGAAGTTACTGAGATATCGACTAAGCTCTCGAACTGGTGCGAGGATGGCTTTCTGGATGTACTGTTCACGACGGGCGGAACAGGATTTTCAGTAAGGGATGTTACTCCCGAAGCAACCCGGATGGTCTGTGACCGGGAAGTTCCAGGCATTCCGGAGATGATAAGGCAGAAGTCAGCTTTAATCGTCGAATCTGCCTGGCTTTCCAGAGCCCGGGCAGGAATCAGAAAACGGACACTGATAATAAACGTTCCCGGAAGCAGGAAGGCTGCCCTTGAATGCGCGGGTTTTGCCTTCCCGATTCTCGGTCATGCCCTGGAGATTCTCAGGGGAGACATTGAGCACTGCGGCCATGGGGACGTACCACATTTCTTCAACTAATTTGGCGTGATATCCTTGTTGTGATATTACATTTTGACTCAATAGTCATATTAGTGTATTATCTTTCAGTAATGCAAATTAATAAAGTCTGCTTTACAAGAAGTTCCTAATTTGTCATAAATGAATATAGAACTTGACAAATTATAAAATCAATTTTATATATTGTTATAAATTATTCACAATATGAAAGGAACGATCATGAGCGAGGAACAGAGAGAGATACTTCAGATGGTTGCAGATGGGAAGATAACCGCCGATGACGGCGCAGAACTTCTGGAAGCACTTAAGACAGGTGAGCAGAAGAGAAGGGAGATGGAATCACCGGCTCGCAGAGTGAAGGAGAAGAAGCGCATAATCCTTGAGAATAAAAGGAGAGGTCCTTTTGGTGGCATTGGCGGTATGCGGGAAATAGGCCGTATGGTACGCGGTATCGTGAGTGAATCAATATCCGGAATTGAAGATGATGAATCTGTTGAAAATGACGATGAAATGTATGAGGATGCCGGGCTTCTCGAAGGCCCGCTTCAGCTTGAAGAGGGTACAGAGCTTGTTCTGAAAAGACGTGTTCACAGGCATAGCAGGAACAGTGGGGGTGATCTGATTCTGAACGGAGTGAAAGGTTCGACTCTCGAAGTCCTTGGTGACGACACACCGGATGTGCGCGTATACCGGGATGATGGAACGGTATATCTTAAATGGGATAAGGGTGACCTGTCGCTTAACGTACCGGAAACAGTAGAAAATGTCAGGGCAAGCATAATGGGAGGTAGTATCATTCTAAATGGTGTAGCTGCTTCTACTGATATTAAAACGATGGGAGGGGATATCAACCTGTCTGAAGCATCAAAGGCTTTCAGAGCGAAGACGATGGGGGGAAATATTCTGATCAAACTGACTGATGACTGGGCAGAAGATTCAAAGGTAGTAACAATGGGTGGCAACATAGCGCTGAGCATATGTGTTACTACAAAGGCATCCATATCGGCGAAGACCATGGGGGGCGAAATTACGGTCCAGGAGGGTATAACCGGAGTGACTGAATCTGGACATCCCGGTTCTTCAAGAGTTAATATAGACCTCTCAGAGGGAGAAGATGCACCGGAACTCCGAATCAAGACCATGGGAGGCAATATCTCGATAACCCGGTCAGAAACGGAACCGGTTGAAAAGAACGACGGGGAGAAAAAGAAAAAGGAAAAGAGAAGAGAGAAATGAGACAAAATGAGTGAAAGTTCCATTCCACCTAAATGCCCCGGTTGCGGAGACAGGTTAATTGTTGTCAAGCTTCAATGCAGCTCATGCGGTACGGAAGTAAACGGTGAGTTCGATGTGTGTCCGGTATGTACACTTGAGGGAAAGAACAGGGAATTATTTGACCTGTTCATGGAAGCCAGAGGGAATCTCAAGGAAGTACAGAGAAAACTGGGTGTATCGTATCCAACCGTCAGACTGAGAATTGATAGCATGTTCAGCGAGCTGAAGGGCGAAAAACCTCCAATGGATTCGGCTGAGGTTCTCAAGAAACTCAGCGATGGGGAAATAGATGTAGAGACTGCAGTGAGACTCCTTGCCGGGGAGTAAACCTGGGAGATGACTGCAGCGGACTCTACTCGACCGGAGGCCCTTGATGCGGAAGCAGCAACTGCGAGTAACCCCCATATTCATTCGATGATGTAAAAGACTAATCCAGCTGGATCAGCCAGGAACGCGAGTGTATCAATCGGAGACAGAAAGATCAATACTCCTGTTTTACCTCCAATCTTTCCAAAGCCCTCTCCCGGGATGCATTTCTGCTTGAAAAAACAAGTTCTACTGGACTCTCGACCACGATGACTAAGGTTTCATCAGAAGCAAGCCATAGAGGTGCTGCTGCCAGATCATACAATGCAGCTCCATCTCTGAGCTCCGGAACAATGGTTACCACTGAATCAGGAAAGATCCGAGAGACAAGGTTAAGAGAGCCGGATTCATCAGGTCCCTGACAGGATGGATACCGGATCAAGTTACCCACTGGAATGCTGCCAGTCAGCAGCAAGGTAGTGTCCGGGAGTTCAGCGTACATATCAACTGATACAGGTACAGAAATGTAGTGAATTGCATCATCAGACAGAAACACCAGAAATCCCGAATCGCCCTCTGTGATCAGAGCTTCCCATATCCTGTCTGTTCCGGATACAAACCGACCTGGCTGAATCCCCAGACAGTCCATGGGAACCAAGTACTCACCGGGCCAGAAGGTGCCGTAGACTCCAACCGCATTAGCAATACCATCCACAAAAAGCGGCCCACTTCCCGGTAATTCATCTGCTATCTCTGCGAGTCTCTTTGTGGTTCTATCAACGTAGTCCGACGCCATTCCCAAAGTTCTGATCTCGTCCCTGGAAAAAAGAATGATGCCCGCAAAGAACACTGTAAGTGCAGGATAAAGAAATCTTCTGCCATGAAGCATCTGGACAAGAAAACCCAGAAAAAGAGCGGCCCCGGGAAGAGCTGCTACGGAAAAATCAGGTCTTAGAGTAAGATTGCTCACTGGAAGCATGAGAAAGATTCCCAAAGAGAGAACGAGAATCCGGTTCTTCCACTTCGAAATCCCGAAGAACACTGCAACCGGATAAAGGAGAAGAAGCAATCTTGCCGAAGCACCGGACAGCCAGGGTTGCCAGACAATTGAGTTCTGCAACATAAGGTTCTTCAGTATGAATGGTCCGAAAGAAGTACTCTCGGCATAGTTCACACCGAAACCCATCGCGCGGTACCTTAACACTCCATAAATGACCAGTGGTATAAGACCTGTGACAATCGCTGAAAACGTTTTTCGCCACTTTGATTCTCTTTCAGCCGAGCAGAATGCCACCATTGCTATTACAGGAAGAGCTGTAAGGGCAGTTTCTTTCACCAGCAGTGAGATTAGATAAAGAAGGGCCGCGGCTGCAGGCATCCACTTCCTCCTTGAGTTCTTACTCCATATCGATATCAGAATAAGAGAGGCAAGGAAGGGAATAAGAGCAAGAATTGTAGTTCTCCATGAGACCCGGGCCACGGCCACGGCCATGGGATAAGATAACATGAAAAGAGCAGTACCGGAGTAGATTGCCTCGGGTTTCCTGAGAAACCGACCAAGAAAAACGTAAACAAGAAGAGAGGACACAAGAAGGAGTATCAGGTTAGTAATATGCCAGGCAGTCTGATTCTCCACACTCCATATTCTGTTGTCCAGTGCCCAGCTGAGGATCATCAGTGGTCTGTAACCACCTCCATACTGGGAGGAGAAAGCAGCAGGTACTTCCCGGAGAGTATGGTTGCAGTCAAGAAAGTCATCGGTAAGAAATCCTGTCCGGAGGGTGGGAATGTAAAGCATTGCAACAACAAGAAGTATCACAACCGATGGTAGGAATTTCCTCATATATCTACCCAAGCGTTTTCGAGCACTCGAAAAGCCCTCCAGCAAAAATGATATCCTCCTGCAGGTATTTTATCCTCCGGACATCAGATGGATTATGTCTACAGTTGCCTTATCGGGAATGACTGTAGAATCGTATTTCTTTCTGGGTACAAGTTTTCCGTTAATTCTTACGATAAGAAGCGGAAAGAGGTAATTCTTCTCCTTTATGACATCCCGTGCGGTCTTGCCCGGGGACCATTCTAACCGCTCTCCGTTAACAATAATCATAGGCTCAGCGGCGGAGACAAATCGTCCCCACCTGCAAATCTTAACCTCCGTGCTTTCTAACCAGTTCGATTACATCGGGGAAATCCACCCCGAGTTCCATAAGCTTGGCGACTGTTGGAACACCATCGTTCGTCCAGCCTCTGCGCTTGTAGACCGCATCCAGCAGGTGTTCGTACTGCGATTCCCGGTACTTACGCATAGCTGCCACTTTCTCTATCGTGGACATTCCTGTCGGATCTATCCCCACATCTTCTCGAAGCTGCGTGTCGTATCTGTCCTGACGTGATTCGTATTCCGTTGCAGTGACGGGACCTGCAGACCTGTACGGTATTGCGTCGTGTTCCCGTTTTCCGAAGCCCATCTTCAGGTTGAATACGCGCTGGAAGTTGTAGACCTTCTCGGACATCCCAATCAGGCTGTCCATAGTCTGGGGTTTTCCAGTTACTCCTTCAAAGAACTCACAGTACCCCTGAACGTGTCCGGGAACCTTTGCCGGTTCATCTGTTTCGGCATTGTCCGCCGGTTCAACATCGTTCCATGGAAGTTTGCAGAGCCCGCACAGGCCGAACCACGTTCTCCACATGGGGAAGTAATGAAGGGCTTCAGCTTTATCTTCAAAGGTTGGTATCTGCTTGTTCACCATATCCATGAAAATGAGCCAGGCTTCATCATGCTGTGCGCCTTTGAGAGCAATGCCGTAACCACCCTGCTGGGCGAGGGATTCCTTGGTTACATATTCGGAGTACTCCATTCCCTTGGCTTCCATACCGATATCAAACACAAAGCCTGGATCGGCGCCAAAATTCTCTACGAAGTACTTCTTCATGTAGCGGATACCTTTGCCTGCGATGAGTCCGAAACCCTCTCCCCGGCCTATCTGATGCAGAAGTTCAAGGGCCGCGTCCTTAGCGCCGAACGATATCTCCAGCCCTCCAGTTTTTTCCATATCAAGAATACCGGCTTCGTAGCATTCCATGACAAAGGCTAATCCTGTTGAGAAGGAGATCGTATCAAGTCCGTAGGTGTCGCAGTAGAAGTTGTACTCGATTACGAAACGAGGGTCGAATATTCCCATATTGGATGAACCGCCCAGGGTTTCGTACTCCGGGCCGTCAACAAGGACTTTCTCTCCCTTGTAGGGGCCGGTTTTCAATTCAAAGTTCTCGATAGCTTTGGCGCAGGCCATGGTGCACCCGAGCCAGCATCCATCCGGTTTTCCCTTTGTGAAGAATGTTCTGAGGACATCGGAGCTGATCTTCGAAGAATCTTCATGCTTTCCGAAACGGTAATTCATGACGGGGAGGAGATCGTAGGCATCCATAATCTCAACAAGGTGGGCGGTTCCCACTCCGCGCATGTCACACTGTTCCTTGTCGAATCTGATCATCTCCTCGGTTATTCTCATGCCCGCGCGGCGAACCATATCTGCGTCGTATGGCTGGTTCGGGTCGTCAATCATGGTTATTGCCCCGGTGGGACATATTTCAGCGCAGGCGCCACATCCAATACAGTGGGGCTGCTCGGAATCGTATGGCATCTGAACGGACCTGTCCGCACCCCTGTTCGTGAAGTTAATGATGTTCTCCCAGATGCCCTGTTCGCAGATTCTCATACAGAGGCCGCATAGAATGCAGGCATTCGGATTAAGATCGACAGCGGGATGCTGATACCGGGGGGGGGTAATCCCTGCATGCTTCGCAAGATCCTTGATAAGCTGCACATTGGGCCACCTGGAAAGCATCATCTCCAGGATTATCTTCCTGTTCCTGAGCACCGTTTCCGAAGAAGTATTCACCTTGATGGGTCTTCGAACAGGATAGTTGCACGAAGTAACCAGTTTAGTCTTTCTTCCGTCATTCACTTCCACAATGCAGAGCCTGCACGCAGCATACGGCTCCACCAGTTCACTGCTGCAGAGAGCAGGAATGTAGATGCTGACCTCTCTGGCCGCTTCAAGAATAGTCGAATCCTTCTCGATCGAGACTGATTTTCCATCAATTTCGATTGTTATCATTTCTCTGTCAGCCATTAGAGTACCTCCACAGCGTTGAAGTTGCATACTTCTCTGCAGACTCCGCAGTGTATGCACTTCTCCTGGTCTATTAGATGTGGTTCCTTCAGGCTGCCCTCGATAGCGTCTACGGGACAGTTTCTGGCGCAGAGAGTGCAGCCCGTACAGTTATCAGCAGCTATGCGGTACTCAATAAGCGGTTTGCATTTGAGAGCCCTGCACTTTCCCTCACGGATATGTTCTTCGTATTCATCCCGGAAGTACCTTATGGTGCTGAGAACTGGATTGGCAGCGGTCTGACCTAATGCGCACAGACTGGATTCGCACATATTCAGTCCATATTCCTCGAGGAGTTCGATGTCGCCCGGGCGGCCATCTCCATTGATTATTCTTTCCATAATGCTCCCGAGGGCAACAAGCCCTTCTCTGCAGGGTGTGCATTTGCCGCAGGATTCGTCCTTCAGGAAATCAACAAAGTAATTTGCCACCTGGATCATGCAGGTTAAGTCATCCATGACCACCATACCGCCAGACCCCATCATTGAGCCTGCATCGGTGAGGGTGTCGAAATCCACCGGAAGGTCAAGTTTGTCAGCAGGGAGAACTCCCCCGGAAGGACCGCCGGTCTGAACAGCCTTGAATTCCCTGCCTCCGGGAATCCCTCCACCGATATCGTAGATGATTTCCCGAAGAGTTATTCCCATAGGTACTTCAACAAGACCGATGTTATTCACGTCTCCAACAAGAGAGAAAACCTTGGTTCCCGATGATCCGTTCCATGGATTCTCAGAGACATCACCTGTTCCGATGGATGCGAACCACTCAGCTCCCTTTTCCATTATGAGAGGGATATTGGCCCAGGTTTCAACGTTGTTCAGGACAGTCGGCTTATCCTTGTAGCCCCTTTCAACAGAACGGACGTACTTTGCTCTTGGTTCTCCAGGATTACCTGCCAAGGAAGCCATCAGAGCCGAAGATTCACCACAAACAACGGCCCCGGCGCCCCTGTGCACCACGATATCGAAATCGAATCCGGTATTGAAGATATTCTTTCCAAGAAGGCCGTGCTCACGTGCCTGATCTATCGCAATGATCAGACGTTTCATGGCAAGGGGGTATTCCTTACGGATATAGATGTATCCTTTACTGGCTCCCACTGCATAGGCGCCCGCAAGCATTCCCTCTATTACGCTGTGGGGATCCGCCTCGATTATGCTTCTGTCCATGAAAGCGCCGGGGTCTCCCTCATCGGCATTACAGATGACAGATGGAGGATCTCCCGTTTTCTTAACAGCTTCAACACACGATTGCCATTTCACTCCGGCAGGGAAACCACCGCCTCCGCGCCCCCTGATGCCGGAACGGATAATTTCAGTGACCACTTCATCAGGTTTCATGGTTGTGAGTATCCTGTGAAGAGCCTGGTATCCACCAAGCCTGATGTAATCTTCGATCTTCTCCGGATTGATCATTCCCTTGTGCCGGAGAGCAAGAAGTTTCTGCTTTCCGAAGAACGGAATATTCTCCATCTTCGGGACAGCTGCTCCGTTATGATGATAAAGAAGCCTTTCCACAGGTTCTCCGCCTATCAGATGCTTCTCTATTATTTCCGTGATATCCGGGCAGGTAAGCTCCTCATAGAATATACCCTCAGGCTGAACCACCATAATGGGCCCCTGGGCGCAGAATCCGTTGCATCCTGTTGGCACTACGAGGTACTTCTCCGAGAGGTTCCGGTTCTCAAGTTCCTTAATCAGGACAGCGACGAGATCGAAGGATTTGTTGGCCACGCACGCTGTTCCTGTGCATAGCATCAGCGCCGCATTGTAGCTTTCATACTCATTGAGAGCCTTCTGCTGTATCTGTCTCAACTGGTCAATAGTCATTTCCGGCCCTCCTTACTGAATCTCCTGATGATATCGGGCACTTTGTTGGATTTTACTCCACCTATCACTTCATCACCAATGGTAACAACAGGAGCAAGCCCGCACGCACCTACGCACCTGACTTCAGTAATTGTAAATTTGCCATCAGGTGTCGTTTCCCCACTTGAAATACCGAGTGTTCTTTCAAAGGCTGCAAGAACGTCCGGTGCCCCCTTCACGTAACATGCTGTGCCCATGCAGACCTGTATTTCCGTTTCACCTCTTTGCTCAAGGCTGAAAGCTTTGTAGAAGGTAGCAATATGAAACAGTTTACCCCTTGGCTTTTCGGTTCTGTCAGCGATTCTTTCAAGAGCTTCCTTCGGGATATACCGGAATTCATCCTGAACATCCTGCATCATTTCGATGACGAAGTCAGGGTTGGTGTTCCATTTCTCAATAATCGCGTCCACTTTATTGAAATCAATCATTAGAAACCTCCCCAGAAGGAGAATCCTGCCTGGAAATGGTCCATGTTGGTCTTGTGTGTGGAGCCTTCACCGCAAGGGCTTTCAGGCCCTTGTTCCTGAAGACCGTGCCTGTTCCACCCCTCCCGGCCTGTTTCAGCCTCATGGTTCTTCGTCTCCAGTCCCACCAGGAGAAATTCAGGCATCCGATCCATGCATGATCAGCTCCCATGCCGGCCGAAACCGTTGAAATATGCCGCTTGTCATCATCGTTATCGGAGTACATTTCAGCAAGTTCTTCTGCAGCCAGGTGTGAGTTCACTGAAAGAAGCGGGGATTCAATCACCTGGACGTTCCCGTTCATCCCATCGATGAAGACGATCAGCTCTTTCTCAGATTTTCCGGTGATTACGAGGCAGTCGAAACCTGAAAACTTAAGCAGAGGACCGAAATGTCCGCCGACGTTAGAATCCACTACGGATCCCGTTGTGGGGGATATAGTTGTGACAATTGATTTGCCGGAACCCGCGAAAGAAGTTGTTCCTCCGAGGGGTCCCGCGGCTATACAAATCGGGTTCTCAGGACTGTCCCATTTCGTTTCAGAGGTTACTTCCTGCCAGGTCATCCAGAGGTCGAACCCTTTTCCTCCGGTGAAAACCTCTTTCATTTTCTCCGATACCGGTATGATCCTGAAGGAAGGTTCTGAGATATCAACTCTGAGTATTTCCCCCGTATACCCTCTTATTGAAGGTTTGGGGCTGTACTCGAAAGTACCTAGAACCTTCTGTTTACGAAGAATCTCACCGGCTTTGTGCGTGTTTGCCATAGAAAACTCCCTGTGTATGCGCCTGTAGGTGCTAAAGAAACTGCTCACAGTTATAAATACCACGGAAATATACCCAAGAAAGCTGCGAACCACAGGGGTTGGAAACAACCCTCCGGTAAGGGCTCTGGCACATCATGAATTGATTGCTTAGAATTTATATATATGATTGATGAAGAAACCAGCGCATTCAGAGACAACCCCCCCGAACTCACTGCTCTTCTCAACAGTTCTTCAGTGGGTATCGCCGGAGTCGGCGGAGTAGGATCGAATGTAGCCGCAGCACTGATCCGTGCAGGGACAGGCAGGCTTGTAATTGTCGATTACGATTCTGTCGAACTGCCCAATCTCAACAGGCAGTTCTATTTCAGAGATCAAATTGGATATCCAAAGGTTGAAGCGCTTAGGTACAATCTGGAACTCATAAACCCCGATGCTCTTATTGAGATGCACAACAGATTTATCGATTCTGAAAACGCCTGCTCAATCTTTGCTGATTGTGATGTGCTTGTGGAGGCGGTGGATAGCGAGGAAAGCAAGATCATGCTTCTTGAATCATGGCTGCAGGTATTGCCACGCAAACCGGTGTTCTCCTGCTCGGGTATCGCCGGTTTTGGAAGGACTGATTCAATCAGAGTTGACAGGCGCCAGAACCTTACGATTGTGGGAGATCAGGAAAGTGATCTGTCCCTGGGCACACTTTCATCAAGGGTTGCCATTGTTGCCGCCATGATGGCCAACGAGATCATCGAGTACCTCTGCTCCTCGAAATCGCAGTGAACGGTAGCAATAGAAAGGAATTAACTAAGAGCAACTTATCCGCAGGGTTATAGTTCTTCCTTAGAGAGAAGGTTGAGATGAAGTGTCTTGTATTTATATTTATCCTTTTTGTCCTGCTTCCGTTGTCCGTTCGAGCGGACTACATCTTTGAGGAAGCTTATGAGTATGTAGTAGGTTATTGGCCTTGGGATGCGATCTGCCTGGTTGGCGGAGATTTCAACAATGATAGTCTTACCGATTGCGTGGCTTCATACTACCCTCCGATTGGAGAAGACACATACTTATTTACTTTCCTGTGCAATGGTGACTGCACATTCGATATTCTGACGACAGAAGTTTTCACTTATCCTCTCGGTTCGATAACAGTCAATGATTTCGACAACGATGGATGCGACGATTTGATTATAGGTGAGGGAAACGCTTATTATGGTGGTGTATATCCCATCGAGAGAGACATTGTGCACCTGTTCATGGGTAATGGAGATGGCACTTTCACTGAACTGGATACACTGCATGTGAAAAACGTCTGGGTTACTTCCGGAGATCTGAACGGTGATGGAAACGCTGATCTGGTAATCTCCGGTTCAGAGAGCGGAGATTGCGCAGTACTTGTAAAACCTGGCAACGGTGACTTCACATTCCAGGAAACCGCGAGTTACGAAATTCCCTACATACTCCACACTGTCCAGATACTTGGTGACATGGACCTTGATGGTAATGTTGATGTTGGGGCGATCGGTGACGGGGGAGGAAAAGTATACTTTCTCTACGGAAATGGTGACGGCACTTTCCAGCCCGCTGTAGCCGTGGCTGAGCATGACGCGCAAGGTTGTTATGATTTCATAGGAGTTGGTGATTTCAACGAGGATGGCATGCCGGATATGGCTGTTACCGGCTCTTATGCCATGTCAGCCAGTGACAAAGTACTTGTATGGGATGGAAGTGGGACATTTCCGTACGATTCAATGGATTGTATAGGAAACAGTTGCACATGGATTGAGATTAATGATTTCGATATGGATAGTCATCTTGATATCGCGATGAGTAGAATTTATGATAATGGATATGTTTTGCCAGGTTATGGGAATGGGCATTTCCCATGCTGGTACCAGTCAGGCAGCCTTCTCCTGGAGACAGTCGCTCATGCTTATTCCGTTCTCTCCGCGGACTTCGATCTTGATGGAGATTTTGATCTGATCTTTTGTGAAGATGCTTATAGCCAACATGAAAGCATTCGCTGCTACAGGAATACAACCATCACTCAGGGCTTCGAAGAGGAATCAGCAGGTTCATTATCTGATTTGAATATTGAAATTTCGCCCAATCCTTTCTCTTCATCCGTCAGTATTGAAGTATCTGGATACTCAAATGGTTCAGGGATTCTTCAGATATTTGACCTGTCTGGAAGATTGGTTATAGAATTCGAGCCTGTTCCAGGTGGGGAGGTAACTGCTTACTACTGGAGTGGAGTATCATCTTCCGGAGTTGAAGTGCCTTCAGGTATCTACACAGCAAGGCTGTGTTCGGAAAACCAGATTTCCAATGCTATGCTGCTGAAGCTGGAATAAAAGAAAGGAACATCCATCATTGTTGCCGCCATGATGGCCAACGAGATCATCGAATACCTCTGCTCCTCATTGTAACCATACCGGCCATTACCTGTCTGTACGTCTCACCGCAAGGAGGGTGAAGTCGTCAGAGTACCGGGAAGAACCATGAAATTCCTTAACGCTGCTTTCGATTTTCCGCAGAAGCTCTTCAGGATTCATCTCTGGGTTATCTGACATTATTGAGATAATTCTATCTTCTCCGAACTCCTCCTCGTCAGTATTCATGGCTTCACTCACTCCATCGGTAAACATAAGAAGTGTATCGCCAATCTTAAAGTCGGTATTACCTTCGGTGTACTCGGCATTCCGCACTACACCTAACAGAAGACCGCCCTTGCTCAGCCTTTCGACCATCCCATCACTTCTTATCAGTATCGGCGGGTTATGACCTGCGTTGACGTAGCTGATGCTGCCGGTGACGGGATCTATGGAAGCCATGAAAAATGTAATGAAAAGTTCAGGTGGCGTGTTATCGTATATAAGTGTGTTTATTTTTTCAGCGGATTCCGCAAGAGAAACCCCTAATTTCTGAGTGGTTCTCAGGGATGCCTGAAGATTAGCCATGAGAAGCGCCGGTCCTACTCCCTTACCCGCCACGTCACCCACGGCAAGTACTACCCGTCCATCGGAAAGGGTCATGACATCGTAATAATCGCCGGCCACATCAAGGCAGAAGCGTATAAGTGGCTCGATTTCCAGACCATTAACATACGGGATGTTTTCTGGAAGAATGCCCTTCTGGATATCCCTGGCCATTCGCATCTGTTCTTCGAGTTTCTGCTTTTCGATTCTCTCCTTGAGAAGCTGTATGTTTTCCGCCACCAGAGCTATCTGTGCTGAAAAGTTGCCCAGCAGTTCAAGTTCTTCCGCGGTGAAATCCTCCCCATTCGTCTTGCAGCTTATTACCAGGAATCCGACAAGACCCGATTTGACGGTAAGTGGAAGAATAACAGCGCATTTTCGTTCTAAGAACCATTCCGTCTGCTCTTCAGTCAGTAATATCTTGCCGCTTTCAACAGCTTCATCGAGGAGAATTGAGTTTTCCCTGCACATAAGGCGCTCGATTAGATTGTCTGATGAACTGAAGGGTGCCGGTTCATCGTTTTCAGCCACGAATCCGCTTTCATCACTGATCCTGAGGACAGGAAAAATCTTTTCAGCAGTAAGTCCTTCAGCCAGTTTTTCCTGCAGATTCTTCCAGAAGGAGCCCTCTTCCGTTCGAACCATGCTGGATGCAAGGAAATCCTTCAGCAGATTGCGAAGCCTGCTCCGTTCAGGATAAAAATATTCTTCAACCCTGCTTCTCAGTCTGCGCTGCGTTGGCATGAACGACAGTGCAAGACCAAGTCCGAGAACCAGTGTAGGTGTCTGGCTGTTTATACCCACTGCCTTGAGAACGAACTCTCCAAAAAGATAGAGCATCCCAAAAAAGAGGATGAGAAGAATAAAGTTAACCGCGAGAAAACGAGTACCTCTTTTAAGTTTTCCCTCCACTTCCAGCAGCTTGTATTTCTGGAATGCGTAGATGAAGAAAACCGGTATGGGAAGGAGAAAAAGGAAAGTTATGTTTGATATGAGCATCTGTGTCTGAACAGGCAGTTGAATATTCATGCCATTGGATAAAGACTTGAACCAGCTGAACAGTATGTAAACAGCGATTCCGATAAAGGAACCATGAAGAACAAGCCTTGTCTGCCGTTTTTCTATGAAACTCTCCGCACGGCGGAAGTTTCTTATGAGAAGTATGAAGCCTGCGGCAAGGAAAAGTGTGTGATAGATGGTTATCGGAAGTACATAGATGGGGCTGGCATCCAAAACAGTGAGAGAACCGAGAACCAGAACAGGAAGAAAGATAGCGATGTTGAAAAGAATCTTGTGTCTGTCATATACTCTGTTCCTTTTTGGAAAAAGGAGATGCAGCTTCAGCCAGAAGCTTGAGGATGACATCCCCAGCACAGCGAAACAGGTAATCAACCATACTGGTAGCTGAAAAGCCGCATACACAGGAGCGATTATTTCACTGGAAAGTGCCACCTCAAGTGCGAGTGAAAAGCAGAAAAGCGTAAGGGTTCTTACTGCTGTTGAAGTGGATTTCCTGGCAAATCCCCATATTCCCGTAATAATCAAGCCTGTCACAATAAGTGAAAGCAGCACGAACATCAGCCAGATCTGGAATTTCAGAGGTCCGGGTATGGTTCTGGTCACAATCTCCGTGGTGTATATGACATTGTCATGCATGAACATGATTTCGATAGTGTTACCTGCGGGTGTATCCGTGGAGAATGTATTGAAGTAGTTTTCCTCCGTTGCAGGACGGCCCTCTATTGCAACCAGCAGATCTCCTTGCTCCGGGTACGGGGGATGGGGAAAGTCATCCGGATCGATTTCCATAAAGGGTACGTAGGACGTTACTGCAGCAATCCTTATGAAGCTCCACATATCACCGATATGAGTGATCTTGTAGATCTTGGTATACTCCCGGGCGAGATGGAGACCGCAGAATCCCGCAGCCAGGATCATGATGATGAGTGTGAGTATCAGAATAAACCGCTTGATCAATTTAACTCCAGCGTTATTAAAACAGGGAATACATTCATTGCATGCCCCTTCCGCTCAGGATCCGGTCGTTCCCTATGTAAACATACGCTTATGAGGAATCCTGTCAACAATATGGCAATTATATATACATTAGTGATATATATATCAATTCAGGAATTAAAGTGATTTGTCTTCTTGACAAACTGGAATTGAATACTCACAAAAATGTGCCGTGCTGTTTCAAGTGAATCAGGAGTGATTGTGTCGAGTCGACATAACGAATATATTACACCTTCATTGTTTCAGTATTTCAAATGCATTCACTATTTATAAGAATGAGGAGGAGGAGTGTTAAAAAATATCTTAAGCAGAATTCTGATTGTAGTTGTTCTTTTTGCGGCCTGTGGCGGACAGTCCTCCCGGGAGGATGCCGAAAAAGAGTTAGTAGAGGATGTTCATACTGACTCAATTCCTCCTCTACCCGGCGCGATCCGTTTGAGGGTAGCTACAACCACCAGCCTGTACGATACCGGTCTGTGGGGTTACCTTGAGCCTATGTTTGAAGAGGAATATGGCGTGGAACTCGATGTACTCTACGCGGGAACCGGCAAGGCTCTTGAATGGGGGCGAAGAGGGGATGTTGATGTTATAACTGTTCATTCCAGAGCCAGAGAAGAGCAGTTCGTTGAGGAGGGATACGGTCTGGAGCGTGTTCCGTTCGCTTACAACTACTTCCTTGTTGTTGGGTCACCTGATGATCCTGCGCATTTGGAAGGAATGGCTCCGGAAGATGCTTTCAGAACACTGATGCAGAATGGTGAGGGTCTTTTCGTTTCCAGAGGAGACGACTCGGGCACACACGGCAAAGAAAAAGCTATCTGGACAGCTGCCGGATATGATTATGAGGACGTGCGAACGTCGGGTGACTGGTATATAGAGGGCGGAAGCGGAATGGGACCCACACTGGTAATGGCAGACGAAATGGGTGCTTATACGCTGACGGATATGGGAACCTTCATTGCTTACCAGGGTGACCTGGAGCTGGAGCCGCTAGTGGATAAGGGTGATATGCTGCTGAATGTTTATTCAGTAATCGAGATCACATCGGCGAGGAATCCTGAAATGGCAGCAAATCTCAGGGAATTCCTTACCTCAGAGACCGTGCAGGAGCTAATCGGTAACTACGGTGTTGGTGAGTACGGCATACAGCTGTTCACACCATGTGCAGGAGAGGATATGCAGGATATTTAGATGACCCAGTTACTGGAAGCTTTCCAAATTGCGCTCAATATGATTATCTCCGGGGATCCGGTGGTGTTCTCAATTGCGTTCCGGACACTGATGATATCTCTTACCGCAACACTGGTTTCGGCTTTTATCTTTATTCCTGTCGCTTGTCTGATACATTTCAATCAATTCAGAGGGAAAAAATTCCTTGTCAGTATTATTCAGACACTTTTCAGCGTACCTACGGTATTAGTTGGCATGCTGGTATTTCTGTTCATCTCCAGAGCAGGACCTCTTGGAAACCTCGGTATGTTATTCACTCCCGGCGCAATTGTACTTGGCGAAGTTCTTTTGATAGCTCCCATTATTACCGGGCTGACGATATCCGCTCTTTCCGGTATGGGAAGAGAGATCCCCGATACCGCCCTGTCTCTCGGAGCAGGACAGCTGCAGATGGTCCTCAAGGTGCTGTCTGAATCAAGATATATGGTATTGACAGCTGTTCTCATGGGATTTGGCAGGGCAGTGTCCGAGATAGGTGTGGCAATCATAGTTGGTGGCAATATCTCCGGGTACACGCGGACTCTGACAACGGCAATTGCGCTTGGTGTCGGACAGGGAGAGATTGCTGCTTCGATTGCTCTGGGTATCATCCTTCTTTCTCTTGCCATGATCGTCAGCCTTACCGTCAGTACACTTCAGCATAGCGTGAAGCGATGATACTTGAACTTGAAAACATCTCGCAGGCTAAGAACGGACATCAGATACTGAGTGATGTGAATCTATCTGTTTCCAGAGGTGCTTTCTTTGTTCTCATGGGTCCAACCGGCTGTGGGAAAACTTCTCTCCTCAGAATAGCGGGTCTTCTTGATAAACCTTCTTCCGGGCGGGTGATGTGCTTTGACAGATTGATTCCCCTTCGCGGGAAAGAGAGGCTTCAGGCACGCCGCAGGATGGTCACTCTCTTACAGAGACCGGTTCTTTTTCGAGGAAGCGTTTTCTCAAATGTGGAGTGGGGATTGCGGATAAGAGGAATCCCGCTGAACGAGATTAACACGAAGGTTTTGCGTGTGCTGGAACTGGTTGATCTGGAAGGGTACGGAGATCGAGATTCCGGTACTCTTTCCGGTGGTGAGCTGCAGCGGGTCGCGCTCGCAAGAGCACTTGTAATTGAACCGTCCGTCCTGATACTTGATGAACCGACCACATCACTCGATCCTAATCTGAGATTTGACCTGCTCCGCAGACTGAGAGATCTGCATTCAAAAACGGGTATCACTTTCATCATGGCTACTCATGATTTTACTGATGCTCTGTCTATCGGAACAACTGGTGCTGTCATGAGAAATGGCAGGATAGAGCAGACGGGAACAATTGATGAGATCTTCTACAGCCCCAAAACTCCCTTCATGGCATCGTTTGTTGGAATGAGGAATGTCTTCCCGGCAGAATTCAGAGAAGATGGAGCTGTCGCTGGAGGACATCTTGTCAGGCATACATCGGACAAGAGAGGACACGGTTTTCTGGCGATACCACCCGAGGCAATAGTTGTTTCCAGAAAAACTACAGTTACGAGTGAACGAAATCATTTCATTGGAACGATCGAATCTGTTGAACGAACAGGCTCGATTTTCAGTATCTCTGTGAGTTGCGGTAATCTGATAATGATTTCATCTATAACAAGAAGTGCTTTAACCGAACTGGATCTGACAGAAGGTCAAGAAGTATGTATATCCTTCAAGGCAAGTGCCGTTCATGTTTTCTGAGAAGGAGAATCTATGAAGTGTCTCAAAGTTGTCGGCACAGACAGCTTAATAGATGAGTTTATTTCGAATTTCAGTGAAACTCTGCGGAGCAAAATTGTATGCGTTGTAAAAGAAGGTGAAGCAGGAACGTGCGAAGTTTCATTCCCCGGATCGTTATCCGCATTGAATACAATTCAGTCCATGCCTCCGGACATTGCCCTGGTACGTAGTGACATGGAGTTGACAGCTCCCGTTGTGAACTGCGGCAGCGGAGCCATCGAGGATGATCCACTGCTTATCGCGATGTACAGGGGTGAGGGATCGTCTATCAATTTCAAAGAAATCTTCGCGAAAACGTTCAATCTGCTGCCTCAGAAAACTGCTGAGGAGTGTGGACGATGCGGCCTGGACTGCAGGCGGATGGCTGAAGGCATTCTTCGAGGAGAGAAGAGGGCGGAGGACTGCTTCTTTGCCCCCGGCTCTGTTGAAGTGAAGCTTGGCGGCAGGCTCGTTGAGCTGGGCAGTTTCCCGGCAAATATCATTGAAGGAGCGGTCAGAGGCCTTGTATCTTCGCTAAAAGGATACAACGAAGAGGAAGCTATTTCCATAAAAGTAAAGCCCTGATTGCGGTCTTTCCGAAATTGTGGATAAATGACTGGTCAATTAAGGGGGTATAGAACCGGCAAAAGCTGGCTGGAAAATAAGGCCGGGATGTAATCACCGGCCCTATTTACAGCAGTTTCAGTTTATCCGTTTACTGATGGCACCCGCCGCAGTGGCGAACCTCTTCATCAATTTCTTCTTCTGAAGAACAGTCATCACAGCTGCAACCTTCACATTCAGTTTCACAAGTACATTCTTCTTCGCAGCCAGTGCAGTCTTCACATTCGGAACCGCAGTCGCATTCGTCGCAGCTGTTACAGTCTTCCGTGCAGCCATCAACAGTGCCGCCGCAGCAGCATTCTCCGTCTACCGTTTCGCAGTGATCGCAGTCAGGAAGGGTATCCTCCTGAGCCTGCACTATGGCAAAGGTGCCAGCCGCTGCAAGGCATAAGACGATAAGTATCGTTCGCATCATTACTTTTCCTTCTTTTTTGAGTTGCATGGATGATGACCATCCGGACCATGACATTCATGTATCTGTTCAGGGGAACATTCATCCGGTTTACCCTTCAGATTTTCCGGTTTCTGACATTTGCTTTCGTCTTTGCACATCGTTTTTCTCCTTTCGAGATGCATTCATCTGGTTTTACCGTATCGTGTTTGACAGCTAGTTGAACGAGAAGCTTACTGGAGCTGTCTATTTTTTCTCTGTTAAGCCTGTAATGGGTGTAGTATCCGTCTCTGTGGGAAGTAACGAAGCCTTTAAGATGGAGAATTCTGAGGTGCTGGGAAACGGCACTCTGGGAAATCTCAAGACGGTTGGCAATTGCGTTCACACAGAGGGATTCGTAATCCTGGAGAAGGCCGATTATCCTGAGCCTGCTTTCTACGCTCAGTACGCTCATGAGCTCGGCCAGTTCTTTAAGAGTACAATCCGTAATCTTCATCGATCTCCATTTCAGTATATAAGTATATACTAATATAGATTTCAAATGTAAAGCACCATTACAAGAAGGCCTGTTTTAAAACCTGATGCCAACCTCTTCAGCCAGTTTCATTTCTCGTATAATATTTGCTGTATTCTCAAGATAACCTTTGGGATAGGTGGGCATATCCCTGAATTCAGCCGAGAGTGTCTTATGCGAATGAAAACTCTGGAGAACGTACCGTTTTACTCTTCCGATCTTCTCCAGGAGTTCGATGATATCATCACGGTCAACAATACCTGGAACCATTGTAGTTCTGAATTCGTAAGCCGGCTGGGACATGATAATAGGGATAGATTCCTGAATATCCGAGAAAACAGCTTTCTCCCCGGTGGCTTCCAGGTATTTTGAGGGAGAGCTTTTAAGATCCATTGCGATGTAGTCCGCAAAATGAAGCACCTCTTTCAGCCTGCCGGGCTGAGTTCCATTGGTATCCACTTTTATTAAGAGTGATGTTTCGGATTTTATCTTCCGGATAAGATTGACGATACCACTGTAAAGAAGGGGTTCTCCACCCGTTATAGAGACAGCTTCTATGAAACCCTCCCTCTCCAGAAGTTCTTCTATGATCTCTTCATGGGTAAGTTTGAATTCTTCATCCAGCATATCGGGTCTTACAAGTTCAGGATTATGACAGAAGGGGCATTGAAGGTTGCAGCCGGCTATGAATATTATGGATGATATCTTACCTGGATATTCTATCAGGCTGGTACCCGTGAGGGATCGGATCAACTATCAGCCTTTTCTTCTGCTTTGTTCAGCGAAATGTACTTCCGCTGAGAGAATTCCTCTCTTTTTCCCTTGTTCCAGCTTTGAACAGGCCTGTAGTATCCTACAATCCTCGAATAGACTTCGGTTCTTATAACTTTTATGCGGTTTTCTACTTTGATCTCAGGCATTAGTCGAAACCTTTCCAACTTGAAGAAAGAGGCTTCCCTGAGCCTCCGAATCAATGTTATCGATTTTCATGAAGCTTCCTTCGGGCAGCTGGTCATACTCGTCAGCATTGACGATCTCACCGAATTCCGCAAGTTCTTCACCGGTATGAGGGTAAGGGCACAGGAACTGCTCTCCGGCAATATACCCGTGCACGGGACAGATCGAGAAAGTTGGTGTGAAACTGAAGTACGGCAGATGGAACCTTGAAACAATGGATTTTGCAAGTTTTCTAACCATTCTCCAGTCGGTAATTGCTTCACCAATAAATACGTGAACTACCGTTCCACCGGTGAACATGGTCTGAAGAGGATCCTGGTGCTCGAGAAGCCCGAAAATATCCCTCTGTTCAGTTACCGGGAGGTGGACTGAATTAGTGTAGTACGGATCAGAGCTGCCCATGCAGTAGATATCAGAGAATTCACCTTTGTCCTTCTTGGCAAGGCTGTATGAAGCTCCCTCCGCAGGGGAGGCCTCAAGGTTGTAGAGGTTCCCGGTCTCCTCCTGGAACTCAGTGAGCTTTGTCCTCATGAAATCCAGTATCTTGATAGACCATCTGCGGCTTTCCTCCGTGGCAATGCTCTCTCCGAGAAAGTTCATGCAGCATTCATTCATCCCCAGAAGTCCTATGGTTGAGAAGTGATTACTCCAGTAGTGTCCCTGATCAGCCTTGATTGTTCTGAGATAGTGGCTTGTATATGGATAGAGACCCTGCTCCGTAAGCTGCTCTATCATGTCCCGTTTCAGCTCGAGGGATTCCCTTGCGGCTTCCATTACTGCGGCGAGCCGCCTGAAGAACTCGCTCTCATCTGCAGATGTGTATCCAATTTTCGGAAGATTGACAGTAACCACTCCAATTGATCCTGTAAGCGGGTTTGAACCGAAAAGGCCTCCGCCTCTGCTGCGAAGCTCTCTGTTATCAAGCCTGAGACGGCAGCACATGCTTCTGGCATCGTCCGGGTTCATATCAGAATTAACAAAGTTACTGAAATAGGGTACGCCGTACTTACCGGTCATTTCCCACAATGGTTTAAGGTTATCGTTATCCCATTCGAAATCCTTGGTAAGGTTGTAGGTGGGGATAGGGAAAGTGAATATTCTTCCTTTGGAGTCGCCCTCCATCATCAGTTCCGCGAAAGCCCGGTTTATCATATCCATTTCCGGCTGGAAATCGCCGTAAACTTTATCTTTCAGCTTACCACCGATAATCACTTTCTGATCACGGAAGTTAGATGAAGGTTTGAGATCCATTGTTATGTTGGTAAACGGAGCCTGAAATCCGACCCTTGTAGGGATATTCACATTGAAAAGGAATTCCTGGAAAGCCTGCTTGACCTGTAGATAATCCAGCTCGTCATACCTGATGAAAGGCGCAAGAAGAGTATCGAAATTGGAGAACGCCTGGGCTCCCGCAGCCTCTCCCTGAAGGGTATAGAAAAAATTGACAACCTGTCCAAGGGCTGTTCTGAGATGTACCGGAGGGGCGGATTCTGTCTTCCCCCTTGCTCCTCTGAAACCCTCCTTCAGGAGGGTCATGAGGTCCCAGCCTACGCAGTAAGGACCAAGTATTCCAAGATCATGAATATGGAAATCACCATTTTCCTGGAATTCCCTTATCCTGGGAGTATAGATTCTGCTGAGCCAGTATTTTCTAGTTATCGAAGATGAAAGGTAGAAATTCAGCCCCTGCAGGGAATAATTCATGTTGGAATTTTCCTTGACTCTCCAGTCAGCTTTACCAAGGTAATCTGAGACGATTTCCTCCATTCCGCTGAACAGATGATCCACATCCCTGGCTTCGTTCTTTTTCTCTCTGTATAGAATGAAAGCCCTCGCGGCCGATGTCAGCTTTCGCAGAACAAGTGTCTCTTCAATAAAATCCTGAATATGCTCAACTGTCGGAATTGAGCCGTTTTTGAAGTACTTCATATAAAGTGAGGCTTCGACCTGATCAGCAATCTCACGGGGATCAGCTTCGGTCGACGAAGAATTCAGTGTTCGTTCGACAGCCTTTTCGATTTTTAGCTTGCTGAAATTAACGATCTTACTGTCACGTTTGCGGATCAGCCAGTCCATGATTTACCCCTGAAGCAGCAGAATCAATTATCCGAAAAGAATCTGTATGCATAGATTACCAGTGAATCAACTCGAACTCCAATGTGGTCATCTTACTCAGGAATCCCACCTGTCGAGTATATTTTCTTGCGCTCCATTGTCAAGAGAAAAAACACTATATCTGGTGGTAATGTGACATCCCAATGTCTATATGTTGAGCTATATGCAAGTCAGTAAGCAATCTGTGAAAGTAATAAAAATACGTGCGCCTAAGATGAATTGTGGCCTGGCTGACACAGGCAGTTGCATAACATATTGCTGTTAAATGAGAACATACCATCATAAGTGGAAAGGTTCCATATGAAACCGCGAGTTCTGGCTCTGATCGCTGTAGTGTTCTGGTCAACTGCCGCGTCTGCTTTCAAGCTTACACTGCGCTGGCTGACCCCTTTTCAGCTGGTACTGCTGGCTTCTGCCGTCTCCACGGCTGCCCTTTGGACAATGATACTGTTCAGAAAGAAACGCGATTTCAAGCCGGATACTTCCAACCAAACAATTCTAAAATCCGCCGCCAGAGGACTACTTAATCCCTTCCTCTACTACCTTATTCTCCTCGAAGCATACGATAAGCTCCCCGCTCAGATAGCAATGGTGATTAATTATCTCTGGCCTGTGATTCTCATGATTCTATCCGCGCCGCTGCTGAAGCAGCGTATCACTCTGAAAATGGCAGCCGCATCCGTAATCAGCTTCTTTGGAATTGGAGTTCTGGCAACAGGTGGCAATCCGATTGGCGGACACCTGTCGTTATTCGCAATGGGTCTGGCGCTTTTTAGCACTGTGATATGGGCACTGTTCTGGATTCTGAATGTTCGTGCATCGGGAGATTCTGTAAAGAATCTTGCTGAATCTTTCGTTTTCGGTTTACTGTACCTTGTCATATACGGGGCGGTCAGCGGAAAGATAGCCGGTATCTTCGATCTTGATATTTATGGAATTATAGGTTCAGTATACATCGGACTGTTTGAAATGGGAATAACTTTCGTCATCTGGCATAAGGCGCTTGAACTCTCAGAAAAAACATCTGAAGTTGGAAATCTTATTTACCTTACGCCGTTTCTCGCCCTTGTTTTCATCGGTACTGCCGTGGGTGAAAGAATAGGCCTGTGGACTGTTGCCGGTCTTCTTCTGGTAATAAGCGGCATAGTCCTGCAGGAGATGGGAAAAAGAAGTAATATCTGAGCCTGGATTTATTATTCAACTTTCGAGAGCACAAATTGCATAATTCTCGAAGCTCCCTGCAATGCCAAACTCATATCAGATTTATCAATGTCAACAGGGAATGGATATCGAGCAGTCACGGCATAATCGCTAATCATCTGGCAGTCATTTTCAAGAACACTGAATTCTTCATCATGCTCGAGACAGTATTTGTTCAGATGGACAAGATCATGTGTCTTAACAATTTTTTCTCCCAGAAAAGCAAGATATCCTTTAAGATATTCCTCAGCTGATTGCTGACAATGATAGCAGATAATTTCTACAGGAACCGGCTTCATGTTCTGAAGATAGTTCGCAGATGCCAAATCAGCTTCAGCTATCTTAAACCATTCTATGGCTATATCTTTGTTAACCATATACCCGAATTCCTTCATTCAGTATTTTGTATTCAAGGGTACACTTGAGCATGGCTCTTTCATTGAATTCTTCTTCGCTGTAAACCAGGATATCCAGTGAAACGGAGACCAGAGTATGGAGGACTCTCCCGATTTCCCGCATGATGTCAATCTTGCGTCTGTTCCCCAGGTCAAGAATGACACACAAATCAATATCGCTATCCTCATCAGTTTCTCCACAGGCGTATGATCCGAAAATGAAGATCCGCTTTGCTCCGAACTGCTCCTTCAGAGTATCTTTCAATGTCATGATCTGATCATTTACTTCAACTGCCAATTCGGCCTCCTGCTCAATGTTACACTTGAAAACTAACATCTTCATTAACCACAATCAAGTAAAGGCTCGTTACCTGGAGATGTTAAATCGAGAGATGTGAGATATTTCACTGCCTACCGCTACTGTTTATGGAGTATCCTGAAGATGCTGTCTGTAGAAAACTCAAACACCGCCACTCAAACCATGATTCTTTGTCTTAAGCAATAATACCGAGGATAGCACTGCCCCGTTAAAGTCCTGATTGAATCCAGGATGTTCTCATAATGCATTGATACGTACTAAGATGCATTGATTAATTTCAATAGTTCCTTCGTACACCACTTGAGAAGACTCTACTTTTCCGTGATTCACTGAAACTAATATATCAGTGAACTTGAAAGAGATCACGAAGCATTTCATCTGTCATTACCGGCTGGGCCAGGGCCAGCATGAGGAGCAGTCTGGCCTTGTAGGGGCTAAGATCACCCGCGAGGAGGACACCTGCTTCCACAACTTCGATGCTGGCTATGCCATTCAGTCCGGGTACTGCGGCAAGAAGATCGTTCCCTGATACAGCAGGAACGACACCACCCGTCGAGGGATCGTATTTTTCAGCGATTGTTCCGCCGGTGGTTACAACTACCACAGTCGGCAGCGAGTTGTCAGCAGTATTACCCGATAATGCAATGCCGGAAAACAGAAAAAGAGCCGCTGTCAGAAGGATGCCACTGTGCTTCATTGCATTCCTCTCTTTGAGATATTACAACCACGTTCAGTAAATGCAGGCATCAAGAATGGAGAGTACTTCTTCAAGTAGATCCTGAGAAGCCTTTTCGATAAGCGTGGCTTTTCTGGAATGGAAATCGATCGATTTCACCTGTTCAACCATTACGAATCCTGTGAGGTTGCTATTCTCTGGAATTGGTATGTGGAAGGGGAAATTTCGCGATGTGTTCGTCAAAGGGCAGACAATAGAGAAACCGGTGCCGATATTGAACAGGTCTTTGCTTACTACAAGAGCGGGGCGCCGACCTCTCTGCTCATGTCCGGATTGAGGATCGAAAGTTACGGAAATAATGTCACCCTGTTTCGGTACGTAGAACGTCATTTACCATTCCTCCCTGCCCTCGGGTTTACCCCAGTCGACTTCCTCTGTTCGGTAATCCGCAGGGATTTCAGCGATGAGATCCTGAATATGGTGTTTCCCTCGAATCCTTATGGAAGGAGTTATGATGATGATGCCATCCTGTACCTTAATATCCACTTCATCGCCGACATCAAGATCAGCATCCTTAAGAACGTGTCTGGCAAGGCGCAACCCCTGACTGTTACCCCATTTCTGAATTTTAGTGTGCATTCTATCACCACCTTATGTATATCCCATGTATAGCCTGGCGATGATTGACTGTCAATATGCAGAAGAGGCTCCATTTGTCACCGAGCATTTTTCCAATTATACAGGTAGCATGCTGTTAACAGATCCATAATCAAGCATGATTACTGAGTATTTCAGAGTTTAGTCAAATTATGATAATATTTGAATGCTTGATTATTATATGATTGCAGGAATGATATAAATGAAAACTCATAAGAAAGGGGAGCCGAAACTCCCCTTTCATAGTGCAGATATTTGACTTAGCGTATACTCCTCATAGATGGAGATCCGTTTCCGTCAGGGGAACTGACGAAACCTGCCTTGATCTCACCCCAGGTACTTCTGGTCAGACTGACTGAAGTGTAGTTACCTACCTCTATTTCATGTACCTGATGAGTGATAAAATCAGCGAAGAAAAGAGTCTCATTGTCGCCAACAGCATCCACACGTCCACAGGAAAGTCCTAAAACATAATTGCCAGCCGGCCAGCCCGTTAAGGGGATACTTTCGACAAAAGTACCGTCGAGCTGATATACCTCAATAGTATAATAGGCGCTTGTTCTAAGAATAAACAGGTGTTCCCATCCTACAGCGGCTCCCATGTTCAGAGCGCCCGAAATGGATGCGAATATGCTGTGGGAAGAACCATCATAGTAAACGACATCCGGGTTTGCATAGCTGCTCAGATACACGTCGTTGTTGTCCCAGTCCACAGAACAGCCATCTGTGTAGTCATCTGTAGTGTAATAATCCGGCAGACTGGTATAGTAGGAGCCATTAGCAGGATCGATCAGCTTGGTAAAGGGGGAGTCTGCATCATTCATCAGCAAGTACTTCGTTCCCATATCATCGAAGCCATAGCCGATATCAAAGACCCATCCCAGATCAGACGCTACTGCTGTCCAGGTTCCGGCAGACATTGTGACCGGATCCATAGTCGCGTATGTAATGTTATTTGGAGCTACAGGACCTGCGACCCAGATCAAGCCGGTGTCCCAGTCCATTGCCAGACCACGGACTCCATTTGCCGGTTGTCCGGTAAGGGATTGACTGCGAAGTATATCACCCGGGGTTGCATAAGTTAAAGAAACAACCAGTATCAGAAAAAACAATACGATGAGATTTTTCATATCTCCTCCATTCCTTTTGCGGTGTATTGAAGAATAACCTTCAACCTGTGCGCAAATCTATTCAATCAGTCCACAGGAAACCTGGTTCAAGAAACTGTTCCGGAGAGCAGTCCAAAGCTTCCCATTTAGCATCAAATCAACTACATTAACATAATAACCTGTACAGTAACGGAATGTCAATGTAATAATGAGCTGGCACCCGCAAAACTATTCGATATCAAGCAGCGGGTTCATCTGGAGAGGAGATGATGATAAGAGTTTACGATTGTAAGCGGGCATCAACATTGTCTCCTCAAGTAAGTTCCGTTTACTCTTTACAAGGAGGATGCCGATGCCCGGCAGTACTATTCACAATTGTATTCCATTCGTCGAGTGCGCATGAACCGGCTGTAGTATCTGAGGTTACATGTTCATGAAACTTTATACCTGCTTAGGAATAATCATGGTTATCGGATGTCAATCGGGATGGGGAATGGTGTCCAGTCCACCGGCTATGGATACGTAAGTAATTCCGCTTCCAAGCCACCTTTCCGCTGCCAGTCTGATCTCTTCCTCTGTCAGTTCTGAAATCTTAAGCAGGGAGTACCTGTCGTGATCCAGAGGAAGCTTCATTGATGCGTAGGAAAGCAGTATCTGAGTTATATTGCTGTACTTCATCATGCCAAGTTCCTGGCCGCCTATGTATGAGGCTTTTTCCAGTCTGAGTTCATTTCTGCTGACTCTCCTCTTCGTGAGATCTTTAAGCTCCTGCTTCAGTTTCTGAAAGGCCACAGGGAAAGCGGAAGGACTTGTCAGAAGAAGAGCAATGATTCTGCCTCGGTCAGTCAGAGGGATATAAAGGCTGCTTACATGATATGAGAGACCTGTTTCACGAATGTTTCTCCCCAGTCTTGATCCTATTCCCTCGCCCAGTATTCCGTTGAGGACTGAAATGGCATAGGAATCACTGTGAAGCCTGGGGGGTGCAGGCGATCCGATAAGGACAGCTATCTGCTCCCTGCCCTCCAGGTTTATATGAGCTTCAGATGAATCGCGTTGATTGCTGACCTTTCCTATTTCGATGGGAGGGTGCTCAGGATACTTCCAGTTCGAAAAGTGCCGTTTGATTATCTTGAGCAGCCTGTCTTCCTGAAAACTGCCCACTGCAACGATGACTGTTCCCGTTGGCCTGCAGTTCCTATGATGGAAATCTACAATATCCTCGCGCGACAGGGCTTCCAGTGATTCCCTTGTGGGTACCGCGGTTCTCTCGGGGGGATATGTTGACTGTCTGGAGAAGGAGTTCATTGCAGCTCCCACAGGGGATTTGATCCATTCTTCAAGGCTTGAGACCGCATCGGTTCTTACTGCGTCGATATCGGCCTGACGAAAGGCCGGGCGGACAAGCAGATCGGAGATTACAGACAGAACCTCGGCTGCGTCTTTGCTCAGCGATGTAATGATACCTCCGGCAAAACCGGTGGTCGATGAAAAATCCACGCTTGTACCCAGGTATTCGAGCCTTGCGTTGAATTTGATGCTGTCTTCATCGGGTGTTCCGTACAGCATGGTCTCCGCAGTGATTTCCGACAGACCCGTCATACCTGCAGGTTCCCTGTTTGAACCCATTGAGCAGGAGAAGCCAATTGAGACAATGGGAAAGGAAGTATCCCTTTTCAACAGAACCCTTATCCCGTTATCAAGCATGATATCCTTTGTATTGTCAGATACGGAAACATCGGGAGTTTCCAGAAGTCTGTCGGGAATCTCTATTTCAGAAGGCTCCTGAGCAGAGGGGGGGAGCAGATCGGTTTCGGAGGAAGACACGCTCACAGCAGGTGGTCTGGCTTCACCCGTATCGGATGGCTTCAGCACCGCGATAGTAGCTGAATCCTTTTTGAAATACTTGATTGCTGCTGACCTGATATTATTTTCATCAACTGTATTGCACGCTTCTATTGAATTCCAGTAGTAGTAGGGGTCATGAAATTTCGCGTATCCTGTGGAGAGCCTTCTGGCTCTGCCCAGGGGGTCTGCATTGGATATTATACTCCACGCTTCCCTGCGATTCTTAAGAATTTTCAATATTTCGCTGTCAATTCCTTCCCGCCCGATTTTACCCAGTTCCCGGAAAATGATATCTTCAACCTTGGATACAGAGCTCTCCACCGGCAGCACAGCCCGTACAACGTAAAGCCCAGGCATGACAAGAGTATTTGTTGATACAGAGACATCAAGAGCAAGGGACGGTTTCACCAGGAGTTTCTCAAACCTGCTGGATCTGCCCGATGCAAGGTAAACTGAAATGAGTGAGAGTGGTGCTGAATCCGCATGATCCCCTTCCGGCACTCTGAATCCAATGGATACTCTTGGCAGGTATGTGGGATGTTCAATATCCGTTCTTACCTGATCTGTACGGGAAGGTGCAGAGATTACATGGGGTTCATCAACTGCATGTCCCGCAATCTTTCCGAAAAGTTCTTCTATTTTTGCGAACACGGCTTCAGAATCAACATCTCCCACTACCGAGATCACAGCGTTCGAAGGATCGTAGAAATTCCTGTAGAATTTCAGCAGCTTCTCCTGAGAGAAAGACCGGATATCATCCTGTGTGCCTATGATAGGTCTGCCGTAAGGATGAGTGCCGAAAGCTCTGCTGTACAGAAGTGAATCAAGTGTACCGGCCGGATCATCTCTGTGTGTAAGAAGTTCCTCCTCCAGTATGACTGCCTTTTCGGAAGTGACATCTTCAACAGTCATACTGCTGTTCTGCATCCTGTCAGCTTCAAGTTCAAGAATATCGTTAAGGCCGGCCTTTGGCACTGCTGAGTAATAAACGGTTATGTCTCTGGATGTGTAGGCGTTTGCCAGTCCACCGTTGCGCTGCACTATCTGCCAGTAAGCGCCAGGGCCGAACTTTTGAGATTCTTTGAACATCATATGCTCGCAGAAATGACTGAGACCCTGTGTTTCAGGGGTTTCCCACAACGAACCGGCTCTGTACACCAGGCATACTGCAGCTACCGGGGAGTACCTGAGTTCCTGAAGTATGACAGTAAGACCGTTTTTCAGCTTCTCTATCCTGACACTGTCAGGCTTAAAAACTTTATTCATTCCTACAGGTGTATTCCGGTCATGCTGCTATCTGAACCATGCTTTACTCTGATAGAAACTCCTCCTCCTGGATACCACCCGCTATGGATACGAACCATTCTCCTGATATGAAGTATCTTGATGCGGCTTCCCTGAGCTCATCAGGTGTGAGTTCAAGAACTTGTCCAAGGTAGGTCAGATCCCAGTCGAGAGGTCTGCCGTTGGCACGGAGCCCCGTGAATCTGGAAGCCTGGTCTGCGTAGCTCATACCTGAAAAAGCCTGTCCCCCAACTGCATTCGCCTTTGCAAGGCGGAGTTCGATATCACTTACGTTTTCAGTTGATATTCTGTTTAATTCGTTTATCACCGATGAGGTAGCCTGTGGTATGTAGTCAGCAAGGGTTGACAGGTAGGCCGTAAAAATACCCGTGCTGTCGTAAGTTGAAGACCAGCTGCCGACTCCATACGCAAGTCCCTGTTCATCTCTGACGCTGTGTTCCAACCTTGAACCGATACCCCGTCCCAGGATTCTATTCATAATGCTGAAGGCTGGATAATCGGGCATTTCAATTCCAGGAGCGTTTCTGGCTATCAGAACTACCGCCTGCACCCTTCCTGGCATGAAGGATATCACTGTATCTCCGGGGGCCGTTGAAAATTCGGGAAATTCCATGCAAGGAAGAAGCTGCCCGGGATTGTCCCAGTCTCCAAAGAGATCTTCCGTCAGATTGTAGATTGTTTCAGGGTCCACGTCACCAACAACGGTTATGACAGCTCCCTCCGGCCTGCAGCAGGTTCCGTAGTAATTCATCACGTCGTTGAGCGTGATTCTGTCAAGAGTTGCCTCGGAAGGATTTCTGTAATCGGATGGAGAGTTTACGGTAATAGCCATGAGGCTGTCGTAAGCGACCGAGAATGACTGTTCGGCGGAAGCTTCAAGATTTGTGTACTGCTCATGCATCACAGTCTCAAAGTCGGATTCCCTGAAAGCTGGTCTCAGGAGCAGATCAGAAACTGTCTCAAAAGCGATCTCCACATCCTCCGAAAGCAGGGTTATCGAACCTGATGAGTATTCATCACCCGAATAGAATCTGAGGTACGAGCCTTCCATTTCAAGCCTCTTATGGAATTCTGTATAGTCCAGGTCTTCGGTACCCTTCAGCATTGTTTCTGTGGTCACGGAAGCAAGTCCGTTCAGCTCCGATGAATGCATCAGGCTGCCCATGGGAACTGCGAAGTTAATTGAGACCACCGGGAAAGCATGGTCTTCCTTGATGAGCAGGACAAGGCCGTTTGAGAGTTCGAATTCCTGAACGCCGTCAGCGATGGATGTTTCGGGAGGTGTAAGGAAATCTTCCGGTATCTCAAGACCTTCGTAATTTATTGACGAAGGCTCCGTAATATCAGTGGGAAGTTCCTCCCTCTCACCACCTGAAGGTATTCCCATTTCTCCGGATGGAACGAGTACCGCAACGTTTGCACCATCCCGTCGGAAGTACTTCGATGCGGCTTCACTTATATCGGCAGGTGTAAGCTGTTCTATCAGTTCCAGTTGTTCCCTTGCATGAAGCGGATTGCCGAACATTGTGGTTGAAAGACCGTAATCTATTGCCTGTCCCAGAGGACTGGCGATATCAAGTATTTCCCCGGCACGGTACCTGTTCCTCTGTTCCTCAAGAGTTGCCTCGGGAATTCCGTTCTCAGCTATCTCGTCGAGTTCGCGCCAGATAATTTCCCGGACTTCCTCCATTGTCACTTCGCTGTCTCCCGGGGGGTTCATGGTCACGTAGATATTGAACATTCCGGGATCTATCCCTCCATCATTCCATGCCCCCGCGCTGTACACCAGATTGGTTTCAACCAGGAGCTGCTCAAGCCTGCTGGATCTTCCTCCGGAAAGATAAGAGGCTATTATACTCAGAGCTGGATTATCAGGATGGGCACCGTCAACCGTGTGAAAAGCCATCACGAATCTGGGCAGATTCGATGCGTGTTCAATCTCTACGTATCGTGCTTCAGTCTGCTCCGGCTCGCAAGGGATGGATTCCTCCGGCACTTCCCCTGATGGAATACTGCCGAAATACAGGTCTATCTTTTGAAGAAGCTCTTCCGTGTCGAAATCTCCCACGACCGTAAGAACCGCATTGGAGGGACAATAGTAAGTTTCATAGTAACTGCGGGCCTTGTTATGGTCGTATCCTAGAATATTGTCGTCGTATCCGATAACAGGATAAGCGTACGGATGTTCAGTATATGCAAGTTCTCCAAGAGCCTCCCAGAGCGCTCCGTCAGGACTGTCAATACAGCTCATTCGGCGCTCCTCATGGACAACATTTCTCTCCGAAACAACTTCTGCTGAATCGATGGTACAGTTTACTATCCTGTCGCTTTCGATCATTAATGCATCTTCCAGCCTGCTTGATGGAAGAAGAAGAAAGTAGCAGGTGACATCATTGCTTGTAAAAGCGTTAGCCATTCCTCCGTCCCTCTGGACTATCTGCCAGAATCTCGATTTTGGCATGTCCTCTGTTCCCTTGAACATCAGGTGTTCACAGAAATGGCTAATTCCCAAAATGTCACCACACTCGTTACGTGAACCGACTCTGTAGGAGATAACCGAAGCTACAACCGGAGCGTAATGGAGTTCCTGCATAATGACGGTAAGCCCGTTCTCCAGAATCGTAACATCAGGTTCCGCAGCAAATACCGTAGATATCGGGACAGCAAGTAACAGAATAAACAGCATGGATCTTTTCAAGGGAGCAACCTTTCAGAAGGAATGAAATTTACATATAACATAGCAGTATGCAATAGAGGAACAGTATTCGCAATAGCCTGCTCATGTATCTGCTTCTTGAAAAACTTGCAGTTTGAAAGCATATTTGATAATACTGGGAACTATTTTCTTATTCAGAAAGGGTGTTTTTCGATGCCTCATAATAGATGCAAATTCATTTTCGTCACAGGCGGAGTAGTCTCCTCCCTGGGGAAAGGAATAACCGCTGCTTCCATAGCTCTCCTGCTTCGGCAGAGAGGGTACACGGTAACCATGCAGAAACTTGATCCATACCTTAATATTGATCCGGGAACTATGTCTCCATATCAGCACGGAGAGGTCTATGTAACGGATGACGGCACAGAGGCTGACCTGGATCTCGGGCATTACGAACGTTTTGCCGGAGTATCCTGCAACCGCAACAGCAACTACACAGCAGGTAAGATTTATTCATCTGTTCTGGCAAGGGAACGCGAAGGTGGGTATCTGGGCAGCACAGTTCAGGTGATACCACATATTACGGATGAAATAAAGAAAGCTGTTCTGTCCCAGGCGGACGAGGGTATCGATATCGCAATAACCGAGGTTGGAGGAACGGCCGGTGATATAGAGGGGCTGCCTTTTCTCGAAGCCCTGCGGGAACTCGGCCAGGATCTGGGCAGGGAGAATGTGCTGTATATTCATTTAACGCTTATACCATGGCTGTCCGCATCCAGGGAACTTAAAACAAAACCTTCACAGCAGTCGGCAAGCATTCTGCGTAATATCGGAATCATCCCGGACATTCTTATATGCAGGACTGAAAGATCGCTTCAGGAAGAGCATTACAACAAACTCTCCATGTTCTGCAACGTCCCCCTTGAGGCTGTTATTGAAGAGAAAGACGTTGAAAACTCCATATACGAAGTACCCGTTGAGCTTGCAGAACAGAAGCTTGATGAACTCATTCTGAAAAGATTGAAGCTGCCCCTTAATAATCTTGACCTTGATGACTGGAAAACCATGATAAGCAGAATAGTGCACCCATCCGGTCCCCTGGTTAAGATCGGAGTTATCGGGAAATACATGGGCCTTCGCGATGCTTACAAAAGCATATTTGAAGCCCTTACACATGGAGGTATTTCAAATGATGTTGCCATGGAGATAAAGGGCATAGAATCGGAGGATCTCGAAAGGGGAACCACAGGTGTACTTGAAGGTCTGGATGGAATACTGGTTCCCGGTGGATTCGGCCATCGTGGTATTGAGGGAAAGCTGGAGGCTGTCCGGTTCGCAAGGGAGAAGAACATTCCATTTCTGGGTATCTGTCTGGGGATGCAGTGTGCCGTAATAGAAACGGCAAGGCATCTTGTGGGGCTTCCCGATGCCAACAGTTCCGAATTCACTCCCGGGTGTTCCCATCCTGTTATCCATCTTATGGAGGAACAGAATGCTGTTACCGACAAGGGTGGGACTATGCGTCTGGGTCTTTATCCATGTGTTCTGCTTGACGGCTCGGCGGCGCAATCTGCCTACGGAAGCGGTAGGATTTCAGAACGTCACAGGCACAGGTACGAGCTCAACAATGAATACAGGGAACGGCTTGAAGAAGCAGGACTCGTCTGCTCAGGCCTTTCTCCGGATGGAGATCTTGTTGAGATAGTTGAAAGGCCGGATCATGCATGGTTTGTTGCCTGTCAGTTTCATCCGGAGTTCACATCAACTCCGCTTAAGCCCAATCCGCTGTTCAGAGCCTTTATAGGAGCCACAAGGGAGCACGCGTGTGAATAGAGTCGGTGAGTATTGCGGACTGTGTGGAATAACCGGATTCAGTGGAGATTCGGTCGCTCTTGTAGCAGAGGGATTGCTGGCCCTCCAGCACAGGGGTCAGGAGGCCGCCGGGGTGCTTATTTACTCAGATGGTAAGATGAAACTGCACAAGAGAAAAGGTACTGTATCCGAAGCCATGTCCGACATTCCGTCGGATTTTTTCACCGGCAGAATTGAAGCGGCAATTGGTCATGTAAGGTATGGAACCTATGGGGGCAGCGGGGTTGATAACGCTCAACCGCTGATGGTGAGTATGGCCGGGTTTCAGATAGGTATCGCTCATAATGGAACCCTTTCAAACGCCGGATTGCTGAGAGATGAACTGCAGCGTCAGGGAGCGATCTTCATGACGAATACAGATACCGAGGTTGTTCTGCATCTGATGTCCCATAATCTCGAACAGACGGGCTTCAATATCCGGAAAGCTCTGGAGATTGCTCTTAACAGGCTCCAGGGAGCGTACTGTTTCCTGTTAATGACTCCGGATGGCTTTTTTGCCGTGAGAGACCCTCTGGGATTCAGACCTCTGAACCTTGGAAGGTTTGAGGAAGGCGGGTGGATAGTCGCTAGCGAAACCCTGGCTTTTGATGTATGCGGTGCTGAGTACATGCGGGAAATAAACGCAGGTGAGATCCTCTACATTCCGTACGATACATTCATTCCGGAATCGGAGCAGTTCAATAACGGAGCGCACCTTTTCAGAAACAGGCCGGGGCTTGCCCAGTGCATTTTCGAGCATGTTTATTTCGCGAGGCCAGGCAGCAGAATATTCGGAGACAGCGTCTATACAACAAGACTTGCAATGGGACGTCAGCTGGCAAGGGAACTTCCCGTGGAATGCGATATAGTCGCTCCGGTTCCCGACAGCGGAATGTTCGCAGCAATTGGTTTTGCGCGAGAGCTTGGATTACCCTTCGATATGTGCTTTACGCGTAACCATTACGTAGGCAGGACATTCATCAATCCTGAGTCAGCACACAGAGCCACGATGGTCATGAGAAAGCTCCAGCCCATTCCGGAAGCTGTTAAGGGCAAGAGACTATGTGTTGTTGAAGACAGTATTGTCAGGGGAACTACAAGTCGAGCCAGAATAAGGGCTCTCCGGGAAGCCGGAGCTTCGGAGGTTCACATGAGGGTAAGCTGCCCTCCACATAAATTCGGCTGTTATTTCGGAATAGATTTTCCGGAACCATCGAAGCTTATTGCCGGAAATTTCTCCGTGCAAGAAATAGCTGAACAGCTTGAACTTGACAGCCTTGGATACCTGTCTAAAGATGGAATGCTCAGCTGCGTAAGTGCGCATAACACATATGATTACTGCACAGCCTGCTTTGATGGCGAATATCCTGTAAAACCACCTGAGCAATACCAAAAACATAATGGGTACAAAAGTCTGATTTAAAGGAGATACTATGGTTCTCGGTGGAGTAGCGATTCTTGATTTCGGGTCCCAGTACAATCAGCTGATAGCCAGAAGAATTAGGGAAATGGGTGTGTACTGTGAGCTTATCCCCGGGAATGCACCGATGCCTGAGATATTGAGAATCAAGCCTGCTGCAATAATCCTTTCAGGAGGTCCCTCAAGTGTATACGATGACGACTCTCCTCATTCTGATCCTGCAGTTTTTCAAACAGAGCTGCCGATACTTGGTATCTGTTATGGAATGCAGCTGCTGGCCCTTAATGAGAACGGAAAGGTAGAGGGCGGGTATGAGAGGGAATATGGCCCCGCGAAGCTGTACAGTGAAAAGGACATTGATATTTTCAATGATATTGAATCCGGGCTTCAGGCCTGGATGAGCCATGGAGACAGGGTTGTGAAGGTTCCCGCTGGATACAGCGTGATAGCACATACCGAGTCGCTTCCGATAGCGGCTATGGCGGATGTCTCAAGGAGAAGGTATGGAGTGCAGTTTCACCCGGAGGTGAATCATACCGTATTCGGAGAGAAACTGCTGAGAAATTTTGTTTTCGGAATATCCGGCATTTCTCCCAACTGGAGCATGAAAACATTCCGGAAAAAATCAATAGAAACTGTACGAAATGAACTCGCTGGCGGTGGTAATGTTATCCTTGGGCTTTCCGGAGGTGTGGATTCTTCCGTTGTAGCTGCACTTCTTCATGAAGCTGTACCCGAGAGGTTCACACCAATTTTCGTGGATAATGGTTTGTTGAGAATGGGTGAAAGGGAAGAGGTAGTGGAGACTTTCCGCGACCATTTCGGGATGCCGCTTAAAACCATTGATGGTTCCGATGAGTTCCTTTCAGCTTTGAGCGGAGTGACAGATCCTGAGAGGAAAAGGAAAATCATCGGCAGAGTTTTCATTGAACTCTTCGAGAAAGCTGCATTCGAAATTGATAACGTTACTCATCTGGCCCAGGGAACGCTGTACCCTGATGTCATCGAAAGTGTTTCCTTCCGCGGTCCTTCCGCGACTATCAAGAGTCATCACAATGTGGGCGGTCTGCCGGAGCGGATGAACCTTAAGCTGCTTGAACCGCTTCGGGAGCTGTTCAAGGACGAAGTGAGGGAGCTGGGGCGAGAGCTGGGGCTGCCTGATCGTATGGTATCCAGGCATCCTTTTCCCGGCCCTGGACTGGCGGTCAGAATACTTGGTGATATCAACCATGAAGACCTGGAAATCCTAAGAAAAGCGGACAGGATTTTCATAGATTATCTTCAGGAGAACGATCTCTACGATGATATCTGGCAGGCTTTCGCCGTGCTTCTCCCGGTGAGGACAGTCGGGGTTATGGGGGACGAAAGAACCTATGACAGGGTCATCGCCCTTCGTGCCGTAACTTCCACAGACGGAATGACAGCTGACTGGTACAGAATACCTCATGAACACCTGGCCAGGATATCATCTTCAATCGTTAACAGGGTAAACGGTATCAGCCGGGTAGTGTACGATGTCTCAACAAAACCACCCGGTACGATCGAGTGGGAGTGAATAATAAGTTTATAATATCACTGATAAAATGATAATAATGCTCAAATGCAAGACCTGACCCTAACGCAATCCTAGCCACCAGAGCTAATCGCCCACCGCACTATACAAAGCGTGGCTTGAAGGGTATATACAAAAGGTGTAATCGTCAAGGTTTGGACTGTCAGTAACCAGGGTTGACGAAGTGGATGTGATATTTTAGCTTATTAATGTGATATTGTTCTAACTATATAAGGATGTGGTTTATGAAACTGGTTGTTTTTTCTTTGTCTGTCTTTGCAGCTTTTGCTTTCGCTGACGTTTCTGAACTCGGTGCGCTTCACCCTCAAGGGGGTACTGCTCCCGGTGGAACAGATGACATTGTCTTTGCCCAGTCATATGTATACGCCAACATTACCAATGGAATCCGCCTGAGCGCTGACGAATGCTACTGGGCCGATGACTTTATTCTGTCCGCCAATGCCTATATTCAGAATATTAGTTTCTGGATAGTTTATAACGTCACCTCCGCACCAAG
>JAUWMQ010000013.1 GCA_030613065.1 Candidatus Aegiribacteria sp.
TATTGATATTCAAGAACGTACTGCGTGTATGCGATTAATCTGTCAGAGTTTACGAAACCGGCGGGTTGTCAGAGGTGTATATTACGTTATAGGTTTTGGTGTTGCGAAAATCGGTGTTTAGTGCAAGGAAGGATAGATAGGAAATGAAAGAAGAATCTTGCTGTGGTTTCATCTCACGTGAAGAACAGAATACAATGTACTTTCTGCACCAGGAGGAATAGCTCTTCACTGTACTCCGCGCATAGTGCCGCACGCTGAGTTTCCTGATTACGGTTTCCAATGTTAGTATACATCTGTTTACCATTTCGTGTCAATATACGTAACTTGACTCAGTATATACACCATGTTATCCTCATGCAAGATAACCAGTAAACAAGGTTATACGGCAGCTGTAGAATCATTGTTGACGAGTAAAAAAACGGCGCCGACTTGAGCGCAAAAGAACAATCGGAAATCGGGCTCATAGAACAAAAAGCCGTCACCGTAGAGAGAACATAAAACACAGAACGTGGACATCAGTTCTTTAGAGCAGTTGCTTAGCTCGCTTGGTTACTTTGAGGAAGAGGTTGAATCTTTACCCTACCTGTTGCATAATACTTACAGGAGGTTACCATGGTAACGTTACATCCAGAATTTGTGATAGGTAAAGACAAACGTAAAAAAGCTGTACTTCTACCTTTCCCTGAATGGGAGAAGGTCTTGGATGAGCTTGAGGAGCTCGATGATATCCGTGAGTTCGACGCAGCAAAATCTTCTGCAGAGGAAAGCATTCCTTTCAATCAGGCAGTTCGCGAAATCCGCGATAATTACGACGAGTGACTTACTCAATAGAAATCCTTCGCTCTGCCCAAAAGGAACTAAACAAGATTAATCGTCAAGACCAGGATCGTATTATTTCCTCAATTGAATCTCTCGCAAATACCCCACGTCCAGATGGATGTACAAAGTTATCCGGGCGTCCTGCTTGGCGAATCAGAATAGGATCATACAGAGTGATTTATGAGATCCAAGATGAGAAACTGATTGTATTTGTTGTTAAGATTGGCCACCGTAGAGAAATCTATAGGTAGTGGTCTTTGAATTGTTGAGAATAATCTATTTCCTCGAGGTTTATTGAAGCTCACTAATAATATTCCTAAGAATCTTTGAGCGAAAATAGTTTCGTCAACAATCGCATGAACCAGCCACAAATGCGAAGCTATGAGCCAAAGTAATATCTGTGCTGGTTATGCAAACGTTATGCAATAGAAATTCAAAGGAGTACAAATGCAGAAATATCTAGTAGAAATCTTGGAATGTCCTAAATGCCAGGGCAAACTAGACTGGAATATCACTGAACAATCACACGACCGAATAGAAGTAGCCGAAGCGTGCTGTCAAGACTGTTCCAGTACGTATCCCGTTCGAGATGGTATAGGAGTATTCCTGACTGCAGATTTAAAGCGAAATGATCTTTGGGAACAGGTAGACAGGTTGGATCAGCTCTTGAAACAGAATCCTGAAATTGAAAAACGGCTTATGGATGTACCTCTGGATACCCTCGGACCAGTCGACCAACATTACAGAGCTCGCATACACAAATGTCGTGGAGATATCGAAGCCGCTAATGCTGCTTACTCGATATCTAAAAAGGGGCTGGATTCGGTAGACACAATTAGATGCGCGAACAACCAAATAGACTATTTGATCAGTGAAGCTTCCCAATTTAAAGGTCCCATCGTTGATCTCGCTTCTGGAGATTGTATATTGGTAAGAAGAATGCTTAAAGAATTGCCTAATTCGATTGTCGTGACAGATTTTAGCCCCACTATATTACTGAAGAATCGAAAATGGTTAATAGAGCAGAATCTGTACAATCGAGTTAGCTTACTGGCCTTTGATGCCCGTCAAACGCCATTTGCGAACGATTCCATTTCATTACTTACCACACATGTTGGCCATCAAAATGTTCAAAATCCTGGAAAGCTGCTCGAGGAACTTTATAGAATAGTCAATGGTAAGTTCATTGCAGTTTCTACCTTCTACCCTGAAGATGATAAAGAAAATGGTGCGGTGATTGAAGAGGGTGGTCTTGCAGAAACACATTATAGGGATAAACTATTAAAACACCTTCATAATGTTGGATGGGTAGTCGAGGTTAAGAATTCCTGCAGCATAAAGACAATCCCTGCACCTCCCGGTGTTGTATTGGAAGGTGCACGGGTAGATGGCTTGCCTGTGCAGACTACAACTTTGGAGTTGTGTGTTCTCAGTGCAACAAATGCATAACTGAATGAACCTGCCACAAACGCTGTGGACTGGTTTTGCTAACATTTGTGCAGGTTATTCAGGATGTTATGCCAATTGCACAATCAGAAAAGTACTTGACTTCTCCATTGTTACACGTATAGTATACGTGTAACAACAAGGAGGGATAGGCAACATGCAGAAAAAACTGACTTTGACTATAGATGAGGAAGTCTACGACGGTCTCCGTAAAGTCATAGGTCCACGAAAAATAAGTCATTTCATCGAGGACCTTGTTCGACCACATGTGGTCAAACAGGATCTATATAAGGCATATCAAGATATGGCAACTGATTATGTGCGTGAAACCGATGCGCTGGAATGGGTCGAGGCTACATGCGGAGACATTAATCATCATGAAGAGAGCTGAAGTCTGGTGGGTAAATTTCAACCCCTCCGTAGGAGGTGAAATCCAGAAGCAGCGACCGGCTGTAATTGTGAGCAACGATGCCGCCAACCAATTCTTAAACCGCGTGCAGGTTATTCCTCTGACAGGTTCCACAGATAGGCTCTACCCGAGTGAAGCCTATGTAACCCTCAAAGGCAAGCGCTCCAAAGCGATGGCAGATCAACTGACAACGGTAAGTAAGCAACGTCTTATCAATAAAGCTGGATCGCTTTCTTCAGCGGATATGCAGAACATTGCAAGAGCCATCACAACACAACTCGATCTCTAAAGCTTGATTAGACATCTCGAGGCAACACCGAAAGTAACTTTGGCAGCAGAAAAGAGAAAAAAGATCAAAGCTCTGATATTCGATTTTGATGGAACACTGGTTGATTTTGTTGAATCTGATATTGCCAGCCTGAAATACATTTATAGACTAACAGGCATGAACCATGGGGAAGATGTTTTTATCGAAAGAGCAATCTCCAATATCATACATTTTCACGAACTTGTTGATAAAGGCGAAGTTGATCCAAAAACAATGCACAGGTACAGGCTCTTCAATACTTTCAAAGAACTCGGGCTTCAATGGGATAAGTTCTATGTCGATCGATACAAAGCAAAACTCCTGCACGAGACAAAACCATATCCCGGTGCAGATAACCTAATCAGGTCTTTACTGACTAAAGGAAAACTTGGCATAATTACAAATGCCTATGATCCAGAAATGCAAATGAAAAGGATCGAAGCTTCCGGGTTATTCGATTTCTTTGATGAGATCCTTATCGCAGGAGAAGAGATTTATTCTAAGCCCGACCCTCAAGCATTTCATCTGGTGAGTAAAAGGCTTGATCTTGAACCCGCTGAATGCATCTTCATTGGCGATTCCCCGGAATTTGATATTCAAGGAGCAAATAGTGCAGGTATGATAACTATTCTAATCCATAGGAGTAGGAAACAAGTCAGACATAAACCAGATTATCAAGTATATAGTATAGATGAGCTTGGCATACTATTGGGGAAACTAATTACATAACAAACAAATCCAGCAGAACGGCGTCCCAGGTAATGATTCATGCTACTTGTCAGCTGATTTGAAGTGTTATGCAAGGGGAAGGAACCATGAAACTAATCACGGTCGCAATTACACTCATCGCAATCATATCCTGTGGAGGTGTGAGCGAGGAAGAATCAAGAACAACTGAAAGCCGTGAGGAAGCGTCGGTTGATTATACCCTTAAAGTTTGTAGAGAATGGGTAGAGTACCTGGAATCAAGTGACGACGGGCTATGGGAAAGCGATTCGGAATACTGTTTGGAGTATCGCCATCTTGGACCATTTGTTTCTGTGGATGATCTCGAACCAGCAGTGTATACTCCATTTGCAATGTGTTCTGCTGGTGATACAGTTTTCGTTACAGACCATGGTCCCAGGGAAATAGTTGCCTTAAATTCCAAAGGTGAAGTTTTATGGAAAATTGGTGGTCAGGGTGAAGGTCCTGGGTTGTTCGCGAATATGTCGACGCTGGCGGTATCAAACCGATATCTGGCAGCTTTGAACTATGCCATGGGTCGGGTCGATTTCTTTCTCAGAGATGGCAGTTATTCTCACAGCATAAGTATTGCCCTTCCCCAGGATATAGTTACCATTGATGATACGACCTTCGCTGTAGGCTCATCTTCCCAACCTGGTGGAGACATTCATATCCTTAATTCTGAATCGGGAATTATCTCTTGGTTCGATTGAAGTCGAGCTTTCGATTCCCATGGAAGATTTCAAGATCGTTCAGAAAGACAAGTAGAGCTTTCCCATCCTGAAGAATGCCGCTACTGGCGGATTTCCAGGAACCCCGGCACTGCCTTCTTTATCAAATTACATTGTTTATCCAGTACATCAGCATATCAAAAATATAGAGATCAATCCGGGTGAAAAGGAAATCTACTGTGGAATTGTAAACCCATATCCTGCCCAGGAACTTTGATGTCATCCCCTGGAGTGGATCGCGCGGATAAGATCTCATATCCCAAGGAAGGGAGCCAAGATCCCCTCCCGAGCCGCTGGAATTAGTCTGCGAGCCTTGCGCGGACTATGTCCACTGGCGAGATGATGTCCCGGAGATAGAGGTAGGTTGATAATTCATGAGTAGGGTATTAGAGGGATCGGTGTGTCCTAATGCACAGTTTCCAGGGGGGCACCAGAGAGTTCCCGGGATCTCCCGGGAACCACTGGTTACTGGTAGTGGCGGTTTCCGGGATCTCCCGGGAACCACTGGTTACTAGTAGTGGCGTTTTCATTGTTGACGTGGGATTGTCTCCGGGGAAGTATGGTTTCAGGCAGGAATCGGAGGTTATACTTGGGAAAATTCCCGGAACGGTTTGAAATCAAGATTCCTGTTGCTTTATCGGAGGAAAATATGCTTACCATGGAATCCAATGAGGTCCGGCGTAATCTCCATCCATATGATCGGTTATATGCTGGTCAATTGAGTACTTTTTATAAAGAGGTTGAAAATCTGGTCCATATCATCTGGCCAGGCATGAAACTTTGTCCGGTCTGTATCTTCCGGCAAGGTGGACCTGCATTTCTTCACAAGCATCCGTTCCCTCCGAAATCGTTTATTCATCTTGGGGATGATGTATGGATGGGAGAACAGGCTGAACTGCAGCTTTTTGGCGCGACACAGGCAGATATAAACGGCATACTTACTGCAATCAACTACTATGATCGCTGCTATCTCGTAGAATTGTTCTATGCTGAATTATTTCATGAGATGCACCACGTCTACCAACGTAACTATATGACCTCGTTCATGTCTGACGATCCTGCCCTGATAGTTACTTATCCTGAAAATGTTGAAAATGATGCCCTCAAGCTCTTTGAGAACCGGCTTCTACTTCAGATGACCCGTAATCAAAATCCTCAGCCTATTGAAGAGATGTTAGACCTGTTTTTCTCCTGCCGGGAGAAAAGAAAAGGGATAATAGGGAATGAATACATGGAAATGGAAAAACGAGCGGAGTCTATTGAAGGACCGGCAACTTATTGCCAGTACCAATATCTTCAGTCCAGACAGAAGGAAGCCTGGGACAAAGCTCTGTTTGCAGTTTCAAGACAGGAGGAATTCTTCTCAAAACTGATTCAATTGTCATTTGGCAGACGAAACTTACGACATCGCTTATTAATAACAGGATTAGTTCAATGTCTGATCTTAGCCAACAATAATATCCAGAATTGGGAGCAGGAGTTTTTTCAAAGCGATGTTCTCTTAAGCGATTTTCTTTTTTCCAGGTTTCCCGTCAAACAGGTTACCATCCCTGATATTGACAATCTGAGAGCCTATTCATCCTATCACTTGAAGAATGAACAGGAAGAACGTCAGAGATGCCTGGAGGTATTCAGAGACCAGAACGGGATTTGCATTGAAATAGTATTCAGGGAAATACCGGAATGCAGGGGAATTGATCCAATGAACATAGAATCAGTGGACGAAAACACACTGATGCACAACACAATGCTGAAGCTGGGCAAGGATGACAATTACCTTTCCTTTTTAACTGGCGGAGTGATATCTGAATTTGTTGATAATCTCTGGCAAGTTTCATCGGTAACTTTTTTCCTGCAATCCAGAGAGCAACTTCAAACAGAAAACGGTACAGTTACCTTCAGCCTGGACGGCCGCCAGTTGAGCTGGCGTGGTGAAATTGTGAATGAATCGGAACGAAGTATCTCACTTGAATTGGAATAAGCTCATTTAGATGATGAGTCCGTGCTAAAGATATTCTTTCAACTCATGAAGATCCATCCAGCTGATCACTCTGGTATTCCGTCTGATTTGTGCTTTCTCTCCACCATATACCAGCCAGGAATCCTGATTTCCGATTCCACTGCACTTCTGCCAGAAATACATATTTGACTGCAACCTCTTATTGAACAGCATTTTGGCCAGTTCTGTGACTGCTTTGAATATGCCTTTAAATTACAATTGAAAGGCACTTCAAAAAGTGTAGATTTAAAGTGTCAATACAATTCTCAATTATCACCAATCAGAAATCTGTCACAGCATGCACTCTGTGCTTGACAGGACGGGATTACCCGCAGTATTTTTTCTAAGACAGCACATATGCCTTGATATGATGTGCTGGTGCGTTATTCAAGGTTGTGTTGCCTCTGGCGTGAAATCAGATTTCTGACAGTTGAAAGGAAAAACATGACAATAAGCATTCCATTAGCCCGGGCATACTATCCTGCTAGAACAGGTTTAACCCGAATTCTCTGCTGGCTTCCAGAAGATGAACTGGAAAAAATGATAATCAGAGGTGATGCTCCTGGCGATATAATCGAAGATTTTCCTTCCGGTCTTGAAATAGAAGTATCGGTAGAGGCTCTTGACGAGTATGAGATAAAGCTGGGTTTTCCGCCGGAATCGATCTGCAAAGCTTATTCATACTTCATGGATCGAGGTTCAATTGATAAGTCAGGTCTTGTCGATGGAGCAAGCCTGGAAAGAATTCTGGAACAGGCGCTATCAATACGAACAGGAAACAATCTGGAGGAGAATCTTGAACAGGTATTCTCAAGAGAAAAAAATCTCCTTAAACCCGGAATGTCTGATGGTACCGATCCGAATCTGCAGCGAAACTCCTTCAGAGAGTAGGAAACATTATGGCAAATGTAGAGATATATATTCTTAATGTCGGTCAGGCAGACACTTCGATATTAAAGACACCTGAAGGCAATGTGATTGTTATCGATGCTGTAAAACCAAGGAAAACCAGAGAATTACTCGACAGGATCATCCCGAATTCAAAGATTGCTTCGGATGGCAAGAAGATAATTTCTCATCTCATTATTACACATCCACACGAGGATCATTACAGTGGCGTTCAGAGCCTGCTGAACAGATACCATGTAAAGAAAGTCATTCTATCTCCTTTCTGGTACGAAACAATAACTAACGTGGGTTATCATAAAATTCTGAACCTGCTTGACTCTTCGGGATCAGACTCATCTTTTCACTTCCTTTCCGGTTACGAAAGGATTTACCCTGATGGTGGAACCTTTGAATCATTCGGACAAAAACCTCTTCTTGAACTCCTGGGTCCTTCTAATGATATCCTCAAAGAATTACACCAGTGCGGAAAGCTCAACACCAATCACCTGTCTGTTATGGCCAGGTTCACATATGACCGATTCAGCATGGTCTTTGCGGGTGATGCGCAGATGGAGAACTGGGCTCAGTACGACAGTGAAGGAATGCTCGCGAATAAGTGCAAAATCCTGAGAACAGCTCATCACGGAAGCATGAACGGCACCCAGTGGGAAAGGCTTGAAAAGCTGTCACCCGGTACTGTTATAGTGTCTTCCGATCCGGAGGGGCGTGATAAACTTCCGGATCTGATAGGGGCAGCAATCTTCAGAAAGTACGATATGTCCAAATCATCCAGAAAGGTTTTTCTGACCTGTCAAACTGGAACGATCAAAATAGTCGTAAGTAATCCTGCATCGGGAAGATTCAAAACGACATCCTACCGGGAGGCACCAACAAAGACCGTTCCCTGGGGAGATGATAAACCAGATATCCCGAAAATCGACTGGGAACGGTATATAAAAGATCGTCTCGGAATAGTGTAAATATCCTGAAAAGTATCCGCCTTAACGGGAATTTCAGACGAACCCCGTCATTCCGGTGATTGGCTGCAATGTCCTGTTAAGTGGCCTTGTCTATGATCCCCGCATGATTTGGACATACCCTGCCAGATAACCGGCATGCCGGAGCGAGAGTATTCCTCTTGCAAAAGATCGGTCAGGTTCCCAGTACTCGGATGGGTCACCTGATGGGATTGGAACACTAATAATGCCAAGATCTTCCAACCTTCGGGACAGCTCTCGTTTACAGGAGCCTCGTTAACTGGTTTCTAGAGATTCTTCAATTCCTTTGATATTTTCCTTTTAATTCTCTTGTAAGATGGAGGTGGGCCCGTATTTAGTTTCTTTCTATTGATTAACACAGAATCAGAAATACCCCATTTATCAAGAATTTCCTCATCGAAGGTATTTATCTCATTAAACACAACCTTATCACCAAGTTCTAAAGAAGCACGCCTGGCTCTTTCAAATACCATATTGTAAGCAGGGCACCATCCATTAATGAATCCTGTTACAGTTACCTTGTTTTGCTCTATTGCCGGCTCTTTCCTGGTTTCTATCCATTTTGGTGGAATGGCATCATCCGAAAATTGCTTCCACAGTAGAACCCGTCCGAATAAGCCTTCTTTGTCAACTTGAACATATCCCTGTTTTTTGAACCAGGATGCTTTCATAAATACTGGTACAGGCAATCCCCAGGCTACTATTCCTTTTGAATTCCTCTTTTTCACGTCCTCTTCCGCTGCAATTATTAAAGCCTTTCCTATCCCCTGTTTCTGATAATTCCCAACCCCTTTGTTTTTGTATCCATGAATCCAGATACAAAGAATAAAATACAAGTCGCGGCCTTCAACAAAGGAGTATTCGATCGGGACATATTGGATCATGCCAACTGGCTTTTCCTCATCGTTTAAGGCCAGTTTAACGCAGAGACCCTTACCTTTCATTTTGCGATACCATTCTTCTTTATGATTTCCAGCTTCCCTCAGATCATCCGACCAATCTTCGAGACAAACAAAATAATTGCCTTCATACTCTTCTGTTAAATCAATAATTTTCATGACCTGCCCTCATTCATCATCCGGTTTCTTGATATTGTTTCAGTTAATGGTTTCTAATAACCTATCGCAAATTGTTCAGGCACACAGTATCGGAGCTATTTACGATTCTGTTCATTACTTTTATATGATTTTGCCACTCTTCTTTTTCAGTTTTTTCTTTGGTTTAGCCTCTGGCAGTTCTCTTTCCGTTATTGTTATTAAGTTACTAAGCCAATCTTTGTCTTCGATTTGCTCCTCAATGAGAAAAGATGGTTTAGCTCCCGGATAGGGAAATGCTTCAACAACATTACCAATAAATGATTTTCCTGCTTTTGTTGGTTTTACAAACAATTGGTTATCGCATATAAGCGCTACGACTTTACCTTCGCAATAAAGCGCATATTCTCCAAACATTTTTCTGTATGTGATTTCACCAGCGTTTTCTATTTGATCAACTACGAATTCGACAAAGTCTAAATCAGATGCCATTTATCCTCCTCTCCCAGGGTTACTGACCGTTTTACACATAATGTTTCGAATGAGCTGCCCTGCATTATCCTGCGTCAGTTGAGCCGGTAAGCTCTTTTCGTTTATTATGTTGTATTCCATTCCTTCTCGCAGTGTCTTCCCCGGTAAAGAGAAAGCAGACCTTCTTTGCTGGAGTATACTCTTTGACCGTTCGGATTGCCGTACTGCCTGCTGAGTTCCGCAGGTGACTCATGCGCAAGAGACTTCAATCCCTGGGTTTCGTCGCTCTCGAACCGATGAATGATTGTTTCCACACTGTCTCGCTTGAGATTCCCAAGGCACCACCAGTCCTCAAGTGTTCCAGTATTCGCGAATACGTTCCAATTGCTGCACACGAGGAACCAGAGAACATCGGGCAGAGTACTTTCGGTTTTCATATATCCGGTATTGACAATATCGGAGAACAGGGCTTCCTCGCTTTGCCATAGCACATCCCTTGAGAAATGTTTTCTTGTTGCCTCCAGAATGACCTCCGGTAAATCAGTCACCTGTTCGATCGTGGGTCTGAGATCTTCAATTTTCCGAGCTTCATGATCCGGCCCCGGCAGATGAATGAATAACTGAAACTCATCACCAAGTTCTCGAACCCGTTCCCGCAGCCTGAGTTTATCGGCTAGTGCCAGTAACCCGTTCAATTCAGGCAGGAGTTTTGTGGTCAAGAAGATCTGCCACCGCGGCTTCATACCAGCGTCGAGCAATCGCTCGCTGGCAATAAGAGCATCATCAAAAGCTCCCCTGCGGCGATGAAACCAGTCGTTCGTTTCCCGTAACCCGAAAAGTGATATCTGGCAAGTATCGGGTCCGACAGATTTGGCCCACCGGGCATAGGAATTATCCCTTGCAAGTCGCCAGATGCTGAGTAGTTCATATCTATCAGGTTTTCCGTCTCCCAGTTCTGCTTCAAGATCGTAGAGTTTTCGATAGTCGTCACGCAAGTCTGGTTCGCGAAACGATGTTGCGCCCGATAATCTCTTGATGGGAGTATTCCCTCTGGTAATGAGATCACGGAATAGAGAGGTACCCCAGCGAACGGCTTGTTCAGAAAGAGTACTGCTGTTAGCGGGTCCGAGCCAGCAATGCCGGCATTGATTCGGACAGCCCTGCATGTCGAAAGCTAAGCCAATTTGATTTCTGTCAATTCTCGGCATCAGATTTCCGCTTTATTCCTTCCGATAGAAAAAGCCTCAAATCAGAAGACATCGATACCATTGATATTCTGCACAATGACTGATGTGCCGCTGCACTTAATTGCTTCATTTCACTGGTTATTTGGATTTGCATGCAGTAGCAACCAGATGGTGCGCCTTTTCGTCATAAGGGGTTCCTTTCATGCTGCCATAAATCTGGATATTGACAAATCCTGCATCCGAGAGCAAATGGATCATTTCTTCTTCGCTGTAGAGTCTGAGACCATACTCAAAAGTCTGCCGGTCGTTGCCCTCCAGCAATGTCCATCTAATAGTTGCCCAGCTCCAGTCTTCTTCAACTGTGTATTCCTCGAGCCTGACCACTCCATCTTTTTCCCACCAGTCACGCTGTTCTCTGGAGTTCATATTACGTCTGACAATCTCTCGTCCCATAACCGAGATGAGTATTTTCCCCCCGGGCAGAAGGGAATCGAAGCAGTTCCTGATTACTCTCTCATCATCCCTGCGTTCCTTGAAGTAACCGAAGGAGTTGTAGAGCAGAACGACATTGTTATAAGATTCAGGTTCTCTGAATTCGCGCATGTCGGCACAGATGAACCGAACGGTTTTACCGGCTTTGCTGGTATTTGCATCAGCTTCCTCGATGAAATCCGGATTCAGATCCACAGCAGTCACATCGAAACCATGTTCTGCAAACACAAGGGAGTGTCTGCCAAATCCGCAGGCGAGATCAAGAACAGATTCGCCTGCTTTCATGCCGAGCAGTTTCACGATGTTGCTGACAGCGGTTCCAGACATCTCGATGCGACGATCGCTCCAGATGAATGAGCGATTTGCTTCCCAGTAGACCCGGTCAGCGAACCACTCAACTGAGTTCGTAAGCATTCATCCCCTCCTTGTTCATAACGTTAAAACTGAGGATTTGCCGCGCCTGGCGGCAATATCTTCACTCGCCTTGTTATGCATCATTTCCGGCGCACATTCTTCTGAGTATTGATGTACAGGTCCTCAATCTTCTGCCTTGCCCAGGGGGTCTTTCGCAAGAATATCAGGCTGGATTTCACTGACGGATCGTTCCTGAAACAGCGGATGTTGATACGCTTGCCCAATCCGCTCCAGCCATAATGCTCAACCAGGCTATTCACGATCTGCTCCAGAGTAATACCGTGCAATGGGTTATTGACTTGTCGCTCACTCATAGACTGGCTTTATCCTTCTCTCGTGAATTGTATTTACGCACAACAGGTACCTCTACTGGTGTATTCTCCACTTGATCTGCCAATCCCCATTTCAATACTGCATTCAGTTCCTGATAGTTTCAACTCATAATGGTAACGATGTATCGATAACGGTTCTGCATCGAACAATGCAAAACCCTTCTGGACTCTGAGCCTGAGAATCTGTGATCCGGGCTAAAGGGTCCAGTTGAACGGCACCATTCCGAGATAGAACCTGTTTATTACGATATCACAGCTTTCCGCTGTAGTAAGATTCAATGTGGTAATCTCATCAATGGAGGATGCCGGGATTTCATATCCTCGAAGATTCTGTGCGTTGAGGATATTCCAAGTAATCGATGAATTGTCAGGGCTCACTGCATCAGGCGCCGGAAACATCTCTGTAAAAGTGCCGGAGGAAAGCTCGACAGTGAATTCTGCATCATGGAAATCGGAACCATAGAAGTAAACAACAGGAGCTCTGTCATTCATGGACGGATCGTTTTTGGACTGCGGGTTACCGTATTGCCAGGGCACACTCTCAACAAGCAACCCTTCTGAGATAGTAACAACGCCCCACTCGTGAATTATCACACTGTTCCAATCATCCGGTAAGGCAACCGTATCGACAAGTGCCGCGGCAAACACCAATGGTATCATGATAGCACCTTTCAGAGCAAAGCTTCACTTAAAGTTATCAGTCCCACTAAGCGATTATCTTAATATTCATCACTCCTTGCCAATCGTGAGTACCTATAACCTCCAGATACCGGTTTGAAGAAGCACCCATCCGTACGGTTCGGGGCTGTTCCCGGAAGATTCATTTGCATCGATCAAACCCCAACCATCAATCAACCATGCCGGGGGTCATCTGCCGGATATCAGAAACGCGGTTTGTTCGAGTATCAACATAAACGCGGAAATCGAACTCAGGGAAAACCGCATCGTAACCTCCCTCGGATTCAATCCATTCGGAAAAGTCGCTATAGGACTCTATTCCAACCAGGAAAGGTATGACATTCGGGGAAGCCACCACATCGAAGAAAATCCCGTTTTCGAATGAACCCGGAATACCCTTAATTCTGTAATTGTAGTACCTGTCCTCCGGCAGGATCATCCAGGAACTGCCGTCATGGTACAGGACAATATTGTTTGAGCGTCCCTCCGCTTCGGTCATATAAGAGTAGTTTAACCAGGGTATATTCCCAATATCACCATGCCTCCACATGTCTGTGACAGAGTCAGATCTACCTACGCTCTCTATTAACAGATAATCCCCTTCGATCCAGTCCGAGCAGCCCCATACATCCGAAGCAGTGGTGCAGTATTTCAAGCCGGTTTCCAGGTCAATCACGTAAACCGGTCCTCTGCTTGTACCGGTACCATCGCCTCCCACAGCAAAGTACCTCCTGGAGGGACTGACCTGACTGATACATACGGCGTTATAAAATACCTCATAATTCAGACCCCATTCGCCTGTAAAAACGTATGCAAAGTCATACCGTTGTTCACGATATTCAAGACAGGCAACTGTAATCCCATTGCATCTGTATATGATCTCAGATCCGCTGTAGTTCTCCATGCGGTGTGCCTCTTCAGTGGTTAATCCGGGTATGCTGGATGCGGAGGAGTAAGGCTGAGTAATACTAACATCAAGCTGGTAAGAATCTGGAATAGGAGGAATATCTCCGGGTATTCCCGCATACTGTGCCGATGCGGGAAAGGCTGCCATCAACACTGACAGGAGAGTTGGCAATAGCATAGTTCTCTTTATCGAAACTACCATAATCAATCCCTCTCTATTACTGGCCTTTGAGGATCATTCAAAAGGTCAAGGGTTTCATGAACCGGGTATTGATTTCTCCATAACCTGATGTGGGCCTGTGTCGTATCCGGCTTCGGAACCGGTTCATCCTTCACATAAGGATCGTAGAATTTTTCCTTCAGGAGATCCCGCCAGCCCTCAGCGCTGTTAACTTCGTATGCCTCCCTTTTCCCGGCAGGCACTTTTGGCCAGAAAACGTTATTCCAGAATAGAAGGTACCTTGGATCGGCAAAAACTTCATCCCAGGTAATGCCCATGAATTCCGGCATGAACCTGTGGCTGCTTCTGAGTTTCGCCACATTATCATCCGTGGGTCCGAACGCCTCTATCGCCTGAGCGCAGGCGGGCAGAAGACCGATAACCTCAATGAAGAGGGCATCCCATTCGTGTTCAACATTTGAAAGTTCTGCCATGAGCGTGACCTGGAATTCAAGATCGGCAATGCTTTCAACCTCCGCAAAAGTCTTCATTGCAAGTTGCTGCTGAAAGTCAACAGTCGGTGAATGGATCTCTTCGGCCTGAGCAAGAGTCTCCTTTGCAGATTCAAGAAGCGGTTCCCTGCTCATCTCAAAAAGGACACCGTCTTCAACCAGCAGAGTATTGAAGTGAACGGCGTTCTCGGCCTGTTCTTCAAGTTCGAATATCCTGCTGTAATACCTGCCCTGCTTCTCTTTCGTCATGGAATCCATGGAATCGTAGGCCATATGATAACCTGCTGCCGCAATACTTGCGGGCGGAATTCCTTCGTCCGAGGCGGAATTTCCCTCGGTAGTACTTGAAGCCCGTTCCGCGGGCGGAAGTGCGGGTTCGGCAGCAAGTTCTCCTATAAGAGTGGCGACTTCACCGAACTCCGGGTCCATGCTGATGCACATCATGTCCGCACCATCTTCAGCTTTTGCATAAAGGGATTCAACGAGTTCCTTCGACCGTGCCAGCTTTTCGTTTTCAGGGCCAAGGCTGGAAGTGTAATTGGTCACGGAGAAGCGGAAACCGTCCAGAATCTGCTTAACTGTGGCGTCCATCGCACACCTCCACGAATTTTCTCTCAAGCACTGCCATCTGTTCATCGGTGAAAATGATGCAGTCCCTGTACGGTCTGTAAGTCATGATCTTCTCCCATGAGACATCCGGATCGGCTTCATTCATCAGTTTCCAGTACGCCTGGAATTTAATCAGTGATCGCTCTTCATCACCTGAGCCCGGAGCATCGGTGTTCAGATGGAAAAGAGCATTCATAATCGAACCAAGGGAGTTGATGGCCTTGTTCTCGTTGAATGACAGTTTAGTACACTGCTCAAAATCCTCCAGTTTTTGACAGAGTTCACTGTGGGTCTCCGCTGATTCGATTATTTCAAGACGCAGTCTGTCCTCTTCAACCTTTCTCTCCTGCCCCAGCTTTTCGTAGATGAAAGTCCGGTTATCGTACCTGTCGCAGCTCTCGGCTTTCGCAGTTGAAAGCATGTTCCCCGTCTGCTGAATCCTGCTTTTGAACTCGGCGGAAGAACCGGCTTCTTCCATCATTTCCAGGTAATACTCACAATCCTTTATCCTGGACCTGTTAAGCTTCGGTTTTGTCCCGAATTGCTTCAGCTGGGAAGTGAAGTACCGTTTCTGCATTTCAAAGGAGTTATCCACGCAACACTCCGTTCATTATATCATCACTCACCTTCATTTAATAAATCCGGATGAATGCCCCGACATCGCGTATCAAGGAACAATCGACTATCTTTAACAATGATAAAGGGACTATATAGCAGCATAATTCCACTTGGATATATTGAATCTTTTGATGCAGGATGAATCAGGGGAACATCAATTGGAGTCGGATTCCATACTATCATTCAGCAGATCAGCGAACGAGAACCATCCTTCTGCAGTATGTGTTGATGCCTGAATTTGCCACGATAGTGTATACACCTGCTGAAAGCAGTCTGCCGGCATCATCAGCAGTATCCCAGTTGATAACATAACTGCCGGGAGTCTCTGTGGTTCCAAGATGCCTGACTAATCGGCCACTCATATCATAAACAGACAAGGATACCGGTAAGTGATCGGCAGTAAAGTAACTGATAGAGGTTGAGGTATTGCATGGATTTGGACTGCAGGAGGTGAATACAAAACCTTCTGGTGTAAATCCCTGTGACTGTTCCATACCCTGGGTAGAGACCTGAAACTTCAGCAGAAGTACATCACTGCCACCGGTACCAGTCTCGGTCGTACCGACCATCAGATAGACATCCTCGGTAATTTCAAAGATCTCACCTGGTGTATCGTTACCAATCCCTCCGATCTGGGTCTGCCATTCCACATTGCCATTGAAATCAGTCTTAAACAGGTAAATATCTGAACTGTATGAACTCTCCTCATTGTAGCACACACCTGCAACAAGGAAACCGCCATCCTGAACTTGAACAAAATCCCTCGCGGATTCATTACTCTCCGGGCTTCCTATTTCCCTGGTCCACAATATCAAACCATCGCTATCGATCATAGACAGATAGCAGTCATAGTCACTTCCTTCTTTAAGATATCCAGCAGCCAGGAAGGAACCGTCCGAGAGCTCACGGGTGCTGTTGAAACCATCGTAGAAAGATTCTCCAGCACAGGCATTCCATTCTTCCGAGCCGTTCTCGGAGAGTTTGATCACAGTCGCTCCCGCTCCGTAAGTAGTTCCGCGTCCTGACATTACATAGCCATCAGAGGTTTCCTGAAGGGAACTGATGCTCCCAAAGCGCCCACACCCACATACGATTCTATCACAGTTGTGCCGGTGTCATCAATCATCAAAAAATATCCCTCGGCGCAACCACTTCCTCCGGAATAACCCCCGTTATCCCCGCCCATTGCAAAGTAACCGTCTGAGGTTGCTATCATGGCATTACAGTAAGTGTAGGGATAATTTCCCTCATGGTACATCTGCCACTGTATCGTCCCATTATCATCGGTCTTGATGCTATGTATGAAACTGAACGGCATTTCACTCTCAGAACCAGCTATGAAATACCCGCCGTCAGCAGTTTGAACCGCTGAAGCTACAGAGAGGTAGTACTCACCCTTGAAACTTGCGTCCCATTCGGGGAGTCCTGTACTGTCAGTCTTTACAATGTAGTACCATGGATATGTGTATGGAGCTTCTCTATTACCGGCAATAATATAGCCGCCGTCAGAGGTGTGTCTTACACTTACTCCCTCCTCCGCGAATGTACCACCGTATGTCCTTATCCAGAGTGTGTCTACATCCAATGCAAAAATCCGGGAAGATGCAGTAATCAGGAAAATTGTCGATAGATAAACGATTCGATATTTCATATGAACCCTCCTTAAAAATACTATTACATCAGTAGGAGTTACATGTCAATGATAATCCTGCAAACAGGCATTCAGTATCTGCTTTCTTTCTGGAATTATCTACTGCTTCTCAATGGGATTCTCTGAAAAACCGCTATCCCTATCATCCCACGAGTTCACACCTATGGATTCGTTTTGACTCAACAAGAACATTTGCAATTCAGGCTGGTACAGATAGACTTTGCGTACTGTGGAGGTTACGGGATGATTCTCTCCATCGTCATTATGCAGAGTAGGATCTTCTCAAATCAGCATCGTCCCTGCAAGCACGAGGTCATCAAATCCATCATTGTTACAACCCGTAAACGACCAGTCCAGATCGTATTCATTTGGTGAGAGGTTTAAAGACAGCTGGGCTTGGCAGAGAGGATACAATTCTGAATCGGGACAACAACCTTTTCTTGACCAGGTTTGAATTTCTCGAATCCGAATGTTTCAGTAAGGATACTGTGGATTTCAGACATTGTCCCGGTCTCCTTCTGCAGCACGCCTGATTCTGTTCTGGTCTGCAAGAAGCCCTGCCGCATACAGCGGGAGTTTAAGGGTTGGTTTGTTGTCTCCTGTCAGTGAATTTGTCCAGAAACCGAGTTTGACTATAAGTGGTGAAGCGTATTTGCCGGCAAAAATGCCTGCAGACTTGGCCTGTGTTCTTCTGCCTGCCTTCACTTCAACTGGAATTGAGATTCCTTCTGATTGAATAACGAATTCGACTTCAGCTTTGCCTCCCTGCCAGCTGTGAAGCTGGTTCATTCCGGATGCTGTCAGCTCCTGGGCAACAAAGTTTTCAGCTACCCAGCCTTTGTAGAAACCCGGGATGAAAGCCTCTTTTTTTAATAGTGGTATTTCAGCCAGATGTGAAAGGATTCCGATATCATGCAGATACAATTTAAATCTGTTAGGAGATTCCCATGCAGAAAGAGGTTGTTCGCCTCTGCTGGCCAAAGGTACTTTTAGAAGAATACTGCTTGCAACCAGCCAATTGATGGCTCCAGAAAGATTTTGATATTTGTTTTTACCTGGAATTACTCCCTTGAACCTGAATCTTTCCGCATTGCCATTTACCTCTCTACCTAATTGTGAAGGGATGCTTGTCAAAATTCCTGTGATTTGTGTTGAGTTTTCACTGCCAGCATGTTTCGCAATATCTGCAAGATAGCTGTTAAGAAGATTATGCATAATCATTCTTACTTCTTCTGTTGCAAGAAGGGTGCTTTCGATTCTTAGATTACTGTAACAGCTTACTGCTTCAGGCATACCCCCCACAGAGAGATACTCGCTGAACAAAGTCCATAATCTGATGTGGTAGAATTCGTCAAGAGGTTTCCTGTAGTCAAGATTTTTCAGAACTTCAGATATTTGATGTTCGTTAACACCCGCCAGGAACTCAGTGAAACTCAAAGGGTTAAGATCCAGAATATTCACTTTGCCAACAGGGAAGGAACTATCTCCCAGGCTGATTCCAAGGAGACTTCCAGTGGCAGCTATACATGCTTCGGGCATATCCTGCGCAAAGTACTTTAAAGATGTCAGAAAGCATTACCACTTATTTGAAGAATATCGAATTTGTGCTACCTCTTTCTCTGATTTGGTAATGTCGAAGAATTTAGATTTTACAGCATCGGCTAACTTTTCTCACTGGATCAGTCCAGTGCATCTTCAATCCTCAGTGTAAACCGAAATCTTTCTTTTGCCATCTTCTATTGCTTAAACGGTGTATCCCAGTCCTCCTTCAAAGCAATTATATGTTTTACACCACCAGAAAAAGTGTGCGCCCTCTGCGCCAGTCAAGCAGAAGAGCTTCTCCTAAGGCATGCTTATCATACTTACATTGTTTCCGCGTACTGAAACAGCCCTCCCGCGAGATAGATATCCCTGGCGACTTCGCTCATGGGGTTGCCCTGAAACCTGTTATCCCCAGCGCTGAGGACACCGGCCTCAAGATTGAGTTCCGCTATCTCGAAGTTACTGAAAAGGTCGTCGGGAAGATCAGGTAGTTCAATTATCGGGAAACCACTGTTTATTGCGTTTCTCTTGTAGATGGCGCCGAATGACCTGGCTATTACAGTCTGGACACCCAAAGCCTTGAAACAGTCCACCGCGTGCTGGCGTGAGCTGCCTGAACCGAAATTGTCACCTGCAAGAACAAGATCACCTGACTGTGCTTTATCCGCAAAATCTTTGTAACCTTCCAGGTTGCCGAATGCGAACTGACCCATTTTATCAATGTCTGTTACAGCAAGATGGGCATTGTGATAAATCATGTCCGTATCGATATCGCTGAAGAGCTTCCCGTTTTCCCTGAGTACCCAGAGTCTACCATTTAAGATCATTTCGACTGACATTACAGCACCTCCTTCAGTTCATGCACGGAAGCAATTCTGCCAAGCACTGCAGATGCTGCTGCCGTTCCAATTCCTGCCAGGTACGTGTTCCCCTTGCCCTGCTTGCCCTTGAAGTTCCTGTTGGATGTGCTTACCTGCACTTCTCCCTCACCGGTCATTCCGATCTGCCCCGAGGCGCATCCGCCGCAGCCTGCGTTGCTTACAATTCCACCGGCATCAAAAATGTCTTTCAGAAGCCCTTCATCAAGGAGCCTTGCCCAGGTTGCCCTGGTCGCGGGTACAACCTTCAGCATTACACCGGGGGCCACTTTACGACCCTTCAGCAGTTCCGCTGCATACTTCAGATCCTGATAGGTTCCATTGGTACAGCTTCCAATGAAAACTCCATCGACCTTTACATCTGTCTTCTCCGATACAGGATACACATTGGTGGGACTGGGTGGTGCGGCGATCAGAGGTTCCAGCCCATCTATATCAAGAGAGTAGTCTTCCAGATAAGCAGTATCCGAATCAGCATAAACAGCCTCGTTGCGTGTGATGCCGAAGAAATCCAGTACGTTATCGTTTGGCGGTATGAGAGCGATTATCGCTCCCATTTCAGTTGCGAGGCTTGAAAGGGTTACGCAGTCTTCGAGAGAAGCGTTCTTCAGCCATGGGCCGTAAATTTCAACTGACTTACCCAGAAGTTCATGACTGCTGAACCTTCTCAGCATAGCCAGGGCAATATCCTTTGCTTCAGTTCCAGCAGTCGGCATTCCATCAAGTGTAACTCTGATCGATTCAGGAACTTCAAACCACACTTTCCCGGTCTTGAAGGCGTAGGCAATGTCTACATCTCCCATTCCCTGTCCGAAGGCTCCCACAGACCCCATGATGTTAAGATGGCTGTCTGTCCCTACGGTAGTCGTCCCAGGTTTTGCGAATTTCTCTTCGATCACTACATGAGACCCAATTCCGGCGTCCACATCGTAAACCTTCAGATCATTCTTTCTGGCAAAGATCCTGATACGCTGCTGATTGTTTGCATAGGGAATTGTATTTGCAGGAACATTACAGTCGAATGTAAAAAAGGTTTTCGACCTTTCGGCTATAGGGGAATCGCCTCCGTACTTTTCAAGATTTCCCACAACACTTGCTCCCGCGAAATCCCTTGCCGTTCTGTTATCAATATCTATCCAGACAACGTCTCCGGCACGACAGTCTTCCCCTCCGTGCGAGGACATGATCTTCTCGATCAGGCTTCTGCCCATTTCTGCCTCCTAGTATAATCATCAGTATGCCACTTTCCCCTTGGATCCCTGCCAAGGAGAATACATTTAAGAAAGGTCTCCGGTAGACCTTCATGCCTGTACTTATTCTCATAAATAACCGTATTGAACGGGATCCTGCGCCAGCAGATGGATGTTGTTGTATTCTCTTCATTGATATCAAGAACAGCCATTGTTGCTTCCCCGGGAAGGGTTCCTCCTCCAACGCTTCCAGGGTTTATTATCATCCGGCTGCCCCTGGGCTGAAGCAACATTTCATGTGTATGTCCCAGAACCAGAATATCACAGGAATTCCTCGAAAGCATGTAATCGTATACTTCATTTGATACATTTCCCCGGATACTCCCATTGATATCGCCCGGCAGGCCATGAACGCAAAGTATGCGTCGGCTTCCAATCCTGTACCTAAGTTCAGCTGGGAGCTTCTTAAGGTATTTCTTCTGCGCCGGCTTTATCTGATCCTTCGTCCATTGAAGCAGTTCAGAAGACAGATGTTCCCAGTGTATATTCTCGAAGGAATCTCCAGTACTATCCCTTCCTTTTGCCACCGCCCGGTCACAGTTTCCCTGAATAGTATCAATATTATTTTTCTGCAGAAGATCGATCACTTCTGATGGAAACGGACCGAACTGAACGAGATCCCCAAGGCAGATAATCTGGTCAACGTCCTCTTCAGTAAGTGCTTTCAGGCATGCCTCGAGACCCGGCAGATTACCATGAATATCAGATATTATCCCTATTCTCAACTGCGGAACTCCCTTTCGTATAAAAGAATATCACGGGTAAACTCGGAATGCAGTACAGGGTTGCCACGGGCCAGCTCAAGAAGCTTATCGGGATCACTCCCGTTTACGGCTTCCCTTACTTCCGGGCCGCCCGATAGTATATCAACTGGCATCTTTCTGAATTCATATTCATATGGCGGATCATTCCACCCGGTCCGGGAATATCTGAAAGTTTCAAGCAGAATGCCCAGTGCGGTTCTGAGGGGCCGGAACATAGACCTGTTCAGAACATGAATCTCACCACCGTAACACATTTCTCCTGCGTGCTTGTTAAAAGTCGGAATGAATGCGTGCGGTCTGAGGACAGCTCCCCCCAGAAAGGTAGTTCCGTTAAGTCTGCTGCAAAGTTCATCTGCATTTATCCATGGAGCACCGAAGACATTGAACGGCCTCGTTGTTCCCCTGCCTTCGGAAAGGTTAGTAGCTTCCAGAAGACACATTCCCGGATATACAGACGCTGTTTCTGCAGTTGGCATGTTAGGAGATGGGTATACCCATTGGTAATCAGCCGGGATGCCTTCTCCGTCCCAGCAGGTCATTCGGATAACTTCAGGGGCGGGAAGAGCATCAAGCCGGGCAAATAAAAGAGCCAGTTCTCCAACAGTCAAACCATGCCTGACTGGAATGGGATAGAGTCCTACGAAAGATTCGTATCCTTTCCTGAGCGGCTTTCCCTCGATTATTGAATTACCGAGTGGATTAGGTCTGTCAAGCACGACAACGGGAATACCAGCTTCCCCGCAGGCTCTCATGCAGTAAGCCATTGTGTAAATGTAAGTGTAATATCTTGCTCCCACATCCTGGAGATCAACCACCAGGCAATCCAGTCCTTCAAGAATTGCAGGATCCGGCCTTCGTTTTTTACCGTAAAGGCTGAATACAGGGATCCCGTAACGGGGATGAGTATATCCTTCCCATTCTATCATGTTATCCTGAGTCTCGCCATGAAATCCATGCTGGGGGCCGAACAGCATCGCGGGTTCGACTTCAGGCATTGCTGCAAGGACTTCCAGCGAAGACTGGTATCCTGAATTCACAGCCGCATAGTGGGAAAGTAGTCCTATCTTTCCACCGGGAAGCATATCCCTGTCAAGTCTGTCAAGGCCTGTTTGCATCTTCCCCTTAAATCGTCATCCCATATGGAACAATAATGTTAAAAAGTACAGATCCGGTACGATTAGTGGGTACCGTTAGTGAGTACCGTCAGAATTCAAGCCTGTCTCCCCGCCGGAGTATCACTACCCTGTCACGGAATCTCCGGGCAACGTTCTTTTCGATCTCATGTCTTTCCCAGGGTTTCAGATGAAAAGCATAAACGGGAATATCAGGTCTGTTAAGCTTATTCAATTCCTTCTCAAGAAGTGACGGGGTCAGGTGGTTGCTTGCGATTGCAATATCCGTTTTCTGGTCAGGGAAAGATATTTCAGCTATGATCAATTTAAGATCATCCAATTCCGAGGCTTTCTCCCAGATGGAACAGGTTGGGCCAGTATCTCCGGTATGAAGCATGGAACCGGTCGCTGATCTGAACAGGAATCCTCTGGCACCCGCTCCATGACAGACAGGTTCTGCCCATGCGGTTATTCCTCCTGGCAGCTCGAACCATTCTCTGTCATGAATGGTTTCATAAATCAGTGCGGGGCCAATGGAGGTTTTTATCCGGCTGAAATCCGGCCAGATCAGATCGTTCATGTAATGCTTCTTCACGATTTCGAGGCATGCTTTGCTGCCCATGACCCTGAGAGGCTCATCCCTTATGGCAACAGTGGCATCTATCATGAAGCCAAGTTCAAGTACGTGATCCAGGTGTGCATGTGTTAGAAGAACCATATCAACATTCTCCTGCTGCTGCCCGGACAACATGGAAGCCGAGCCGGCATCCAGCAGAACCGATTCACCTAGAAGCATGGAGCAGAGATTGCATCCAGACTGCTTTGATCCGTCAACACCAATAACATCTATGTCCACTTGTTCATCCTCTCCTTACAATGATCCTGGGAAGAAAGGGGCTGATACGTGTTACAACTTCATAGTTTATCGAACCGATCCATTCGGCCATCATCTCGGCTGTAATTATCTCGTTACAATCACGACCAAGAAGAACAGCAGTATCCTCAAATGATGCTTCAGGAATATCTGTGAGATCTATCATTGTCAGATTCATGCATACACGTCCCAGAACAGGTGCCCTTTTCCCTTTAACCAGTACGTGCGCCAAATTCCCGCATCTCCTGTCGTAACCGTCACCATAACCCACAGGCAGTACACCGAGTATTGTCCTTCTGTTTGTTTTGTATGTGCAGCCGTAGCCTATATAACTGCCGGCGGGAAGTTCCTTTATCTGAACTATGCGGGTCTTCCAGGACAGAACAGGCCTGAGGTCCGGAACAGGAGTATCGTTTGACTGAGCCGACAGGAACGTTTCTCTGGACGGCCAGAGTCCGTAAAGACCGATCCCGGTTCTGAGCATGTTGAAATGTGTTTCGGGGAATAGTATGGTCGCGGCGGTGCAAGCGGTATGAATAACAGCGGGAGAGACTCCCAGTTCCCTGACTGTTTCAACAACTTCCAGGAAAACCCGGAGCTGTTCTTCAGCGTACTCATGGTTCAGCGTATCCTCTATGTTGGCGAAGTGAGTGGAGAGTCCCTCAATAATCAAGCCTTCAATTCCGGAAGCCCTTCGGATGAAATCGGGAACGTTGAAAGGAAGTAGACCCTGTCTTCCTGTACCGGTCTCTATTTTAATATGTACCCTGCAGCTAACTCCCTGATTCAGGATCTTCTCCAGCTTATCAAGTGTTTCAACATTGTAGACTGTCAATCTCAGATCGGCATCGACAGCTTCGGGAAGCCTTTCGATAAGCACATGCCCAAGCAGCAGAATTGGCTTCTTGATACCGCGAAGTCTGAGTTCAAGCCCCTCATCAAGGGAATTGACGGCAAACCAGTCAGCCGAGGGAAGCAGAGAGGTTATCTCAGTTACACCGTGTCCGTACGCGTTGGCTTTCACAACAGCGCAGAAAAATATGTTCTCATTTTCTGAACAGGATCTGAGCTGTCTAAGATTCCAGTCCGGAGCAGACTCTTGAATTTCTATCCATTTTAGATATCCCATAGGATAATTTATAAACATCGTATATTTTCTATGCAAGGATGAGCATCTTGAATCACGTCGTGGAAGGAGCAGAATCATGTCAAAAGTTTTCTTTCTGCCGATTGAAAAGGCTTCAATGGAGGAAGGGTTTACAAATCTGCTGGATAAGATAGTAAGCAGAAAGGAAATGAACCCGATGGAAACTGTTGCTGTGAAGATACATCCCGGTGAAGAGGGAAATTCCTCATATGTGACTCCCGATAATGTGAATAGAGTTATCAAAGCTCTCGACACGGGAACTGACAGGATATTTCTTACCGATACGACCGTCCTCTATCCTGGAAAGAGAATGTCCGCGCCCGATTACCTTCGTCTAACCCATGAACACGGATTCGGACTGCCATGGACACCACCGTTCATAATTGCCGACGGCCTTCACGGAGAAGATGAGACGATAGTGAAGATGCCTGAAAGTTTCCAGACCGATGAAGCCCATATTGCCTCTATTATCTCAAATTCAGATGCCATGATCGTAATCAGCCATTTCAAGGGGCATCTTCTAACAGGTTTCGGAGGAGCTCTGAAAAATCTTGGTATGGGATGTGCTTCAAGGGCAGGCAAGCTGTATCAGCATTCCTCCGTAAAGCCGCTGATAAATACTAAAAAGTGTACCGCGTGCGGTATCTGCGCTGCCCACTGTCATGTGAAAGCCATCAGCATCGGCCACTTCGCGAAAATAAATATCAATATCTGCACTGGCTGCGGGGAATGTCTGGGACGCTGCCCGGAGGGAGCGGTAAGGGTAAGCTGGGATCAGAACATGAGCGTTTTCACGCGAAGGATGATTGAATACGCGTACGCAGCAGTCAGCGTTTCCAACCCTTTACTGTACGTTAATTTCATTACATCGGTTGTTCCTGACTGCGACTGTATGAAGGATTCAGCTCAACCGTTTGTTAACGATATAGGGATACTGGCGTCAGCTGATCCTGTTGCCATTGACATGGCATCGCTTGATCTTGTCACGGCAGCCCCGGCTTCAGACAATTCCCCCGTCAGGGCAGGAGCAGGAGTGGACAAGTTCAAGGCCTACAGGCCGGACATCAACGGAATTCTTCAGCTTTCCATCGCCGAATCACTTGGACTGGGTTTCATGGAATACGAGCTTGTAAGAGTCTGATAATGCTCGTTACACCGAGGGGAAAAGCTGCGTTATACATGATTCTGGGCGCCCTTTTCCTTTCAATAGTACCCGTATTTGTGAAGCTGATCCCACCTGATTCCGGAATCCCCACAACGCAGAAGCTTTTCATGAGAGGTGCCGTAGCAACCGTTATTCTGGCGGCTGTGCTTTTTACGAGGGGCATCTCCTTCAGGCCGGGCAAACCGGTTCTACTGGGGGCAAGATCCCTGTTCGGGATAGCAGGAATGCTCACCTATTTTATTGCGGTAGAAGGTATGCCCCTTGCGGAAGCGGTAACGCTCAACAAGCTCAGTCCCTTTTTCGTACTTATCCTCTCATGGCTCTTCCTGCGTGAAAAACTGAAGAAGGTTCAGGTGTTTGCCGTATTCCTCGGATTTGCGGGAGTAGCTGTGATATTGCGTCCAGGATCAATTCCGCTTTCACTTCCCGCCGGCCTGGCAGTCCTTTCAGCACTGTTCGCCGGAATCGCGTATACAACCCTCAGAGCTCTCAGAAAGACCGACAGGCCACTGCTCATTGTCTTCTGGTTCTCGGCTGCGACGACCCTGTTCTTTCTGCCTTCGATTATCCTGAGAGGAGTTATGCCCGATATGAGATCACTTGTTTTCCTGTTCTGCATAGGCCTGTCAGGAACTGCGGGTCAGCTGTTCATGACAAGTGCTTACCGCTATGCCCCGGGCGGAGAAGTGGCAATATACGGTTATCTCAGCGTAGTATTTTCAATGATAATGCAGATACTGTTCTTCGATTCGGTTCCCGGAGCAGCTGTATTCACAGGCGCAGGATTGATCCTGCTCGGGGGCTGGATAAACTACATGAGCAGGGGACCAAATAAGAGGGACGGAGGTAATTAGATTTCTTAATTACCTCCGTCCCTGATTGTTACCAGGCACTGCCCTTGTTGCCCGCCATGTAATAGACCGGCATGACCAGAGCCACCAGATCACCATACTCCTCCGGATTTCTTCTCTTGCCGAAATTAACCATAATGGCATTACCGTACATTTCAACTGTCTTGAAGGCTTTCCTGTTCTGAAGCAGGTGCTGTCTGAGTTCAGGCCCTACGATCTGTGGTGTACGGACTTCATCGCCCTTGAGAACGAAAGCTTTTGAGAATTCAGGATCCTCTTCGAAGTTTATGTCCTGAGCGCCGAACTTGCCTCCAACCCAGTCAAGCAGTACCATCTGCCTTCTCATGAAAGTCGTGGGGAGATCCAGACCTTCTTTCTCAAGAATACAGATTGTCTGTCTGTAGGTTTTTGATGATCGGTTTCTGCCGGTATTGGTATGTACTGTATATTGATAATCGGCAAGATTAACGGTAACACCTTCGGCTTCCCACTGTAGGTGATTCTTCATTTTCCTGCCTGATCCCGTGTTGAAAAGCTGGAAGGGAAAGTCAGAAGATAAAGTTGAACCTTTTGGTGTGAAACCGGCGCCAAGCCTCTGACTGATCCCTTCCCAGGCAGCAGTCCTTTTCTTATCGATCATAACCACTACCCAGATTATTATGCCTGCGACGAGTGCCAGACCAGCGATAATCGGAATTACTGGGTCCATAATCATCCCTTTCTTTTCTATACTGCATTATGTATTGATAAGGGCACAATGATACGTTTGTACTGAATGGTCAAGCATGACATATCCGTGGAAAATGGATCAATGATAGAAATAACAGGATCAATAAGTATTGCGGAAGATGAGCTTGATTTCGAATTCGTCCGTTCTGGAGGTCCCGGGGGACAGAAGGTTAACAAAACATCATCTGCAGTTGTTCTGAAATTTGACATAAGGAACTCCCCCTCTCTTCCGGAAGACGTAAGGAACCGCCTTGAGGAAATCTGCGGCAACCGTGTGAGCAATGAAGGTATTCTCGTAATTCATGCAAGGCAGCACCGCTCACCTGTAAGAAACCGGGAAAGCGCTGTAAACAGATTGATCAATTTTATCAGAAAAGCTTCTGAAATTCCGGTGGAGAGAAAACCGACGAGACCTTCGGCTGCGTCGAAAAAAGAAAGGCTGGAGGACAAGAAAAAACATGGCCTGGTGAAGAAGAACAGGAATTACAGGCTGTCAAAGGATGACTTTGAGTAACTGTTTTCACCTCCTTTTTTTCTGTATATATATTCTACCTGTACAAAATCAACACCATTATCCTATGAAATGAGATAATTTGTCAGATTCTGGGCTCTATAATGGAGAAAACTGTCCCTGCCCCTCCGACTGCAAAAGACGGGGGAAATGTTCGGAGTGCATAGCATTCCATCATAACCGGCACCAGCAGACCTACTGTGAATTTCTCCAGGAGAAACTGCAGCGAGGCGGTATTCCACAGCGTTCCCTCCCATCAGGTAAAGAGATCAGACTGACGGAGTATGGCCCCTGCGCCGGTTGAGCAGGTAAACTTAACCCGACCAGGCTGGCCGGGATACTTGAAAGGCTCCCTCTGCCCGATTCACCCAATCTTATTGTCGGGATGCAAACGATGGACGATGCGGGAGTGTACAGGCTTACTGACGAGATCGCCCTTGTTCAGAGCGTTGATTTCTTCTTCCCCATAGTTGATGATCCAAGAAGTTTCGGAAGGATAGCAGCCGCAAACAGCCTTTCAGATATCTGGGCTATGGGAGCCAGAGCCATTACGGCGATGAACCATCTGGCTTATCCTGCAGGGAAGATCCCATCAGAAGTGATAGAGGAACTGCTTACAGGGGCGGCGGAAAAGCTTCACGAATCTGGTGTGGTGCTCCTGGGGGGACACACCATGGAACAGGATGATTTCTGTTACGGTATGAGTGTTACAGGAATCACAAATCCTCTGACAGCTATTACGAATGACAACGCAAAGCCGGAAGATCTCATAGTCCTGACAAAACCTATCGGTACGGGAGTTTACTGCGATGCCATGATGAACGGTGGTCTGAACGAGGAGCAGTTCAACATTTTCGTATACTGGATGGAACGGCTTAACAAGTATGCCTCCGAGATAATACAGAGGTTCGACGTAAGCTGTCTGACAGATGTCACAGGTTTCGGCCTTCTGGGTCATTCACTGCCTGTGGCCAGAAATGCGGGAGTCAGGCTGGTGATAAATTCGAAAGATGTACCGCTCCTGCCTGGCCTGCCGGGTCTACTTGACAGATTCAATCCAAAAGGTGTCTGTAAGTGTTCTGACTACGTTGACCCTTACCTGAAAATAGGAGAAAACGTTGACAGGAAATACTATCTGCTTTTCGCTGAAGCTCAGACCTCTGGAGGATTACTTTGCACAATCAACCCGGATCAGGCGGATGCCCTTGTCAGAACCCTCAAGGAACATGGGGATACCGAATCGGCTGTCATCGGACATGTTGAACAACTGGACGATCCATCAGTACTTCTTGAAATAGTCTAACCCGGATTCATTCTCTTCCAGGACACAACTCGAAGCTGAAAATGGTGATATGAACTGCCCTAAGTGCGGACATGAACAGGATGATGAGAACAGCGAATGCGTCCGCTGCGGACTTATCTTCAGCCAGTACAGCCCCATGGATTACACTGAACTCCTGAAGAAGTCACGATCAGTAACAACAGCAGAACCGTCTATACCGAAGCGAATTCTTAATTACCTCTTCCACACAATGGATGAAATAGAAATTGTGTACTTCGTCGGAAGGCTCATCGTTTTCATCTTCCTGTTCATCTGGAGCATTAAATTCCTCCAGTCTTCAATCGAAAGCAACTACGTGGGAAAATCCTTCATGCATCTTGTGAACCTGCCTTTCCATGAAGCGGGACATATTGTTTTCAGACCGCTTGGCAGGGTTATGCACTCTCTTGGTGGAAGCCTGGGGCAGGTTATCATGCCATTGATCTGTACCCTTGTTCTCCTGATTAAAACCCGTGACACCTTCGGTGCCTCAATAGGTTTGTGGTGGATGGGAGAAAGTATACTGGACATGGCGCCTTACATAGATGACGCAGGATCTCAAAGCCTCCAGCTTCTTGGAGGGAACACAGGCGCCTCTGCCCCTTATGGATTTCATGATTGGAACTTTGTACTGAACGAATTGAATCTGCTCAGGCATGATCATCTGATCGCGAACATAGCAGCAGCCGGAGGCAAGCTGATAATGTCAATTTCGCTTCTTTGGGGTCTTATACTGATGATCAGGCAGTTCAGCAGTCTGGTAAATCGTCAAAATGGGAACTTATAGTTTTCATCAGCATCACTACAGGATGAACGAGGTAAACTCTCCCTGTCACTTCAGAACAAATCGTTTCGGCGATATGTTCTACTCCATGTTCAGGGTTCGGAAGAGAATAACATATGAAGGCATCTCCAAGGTCTCCATGGGGATCACCGGACTGGCGCTGGATATTGCTGGTGATAAGGCTGGATAAAGGGCCTGATAGCCGTTGTGGTCACTTACGTCATAAGAACCGATCCTGGTTTCCATCCCCGTCTTTGCCGAACATCCCCTGACCCGAGGCGCATGCCCTTCCTGCCGTCGTTTGTTTTTCCCTTAGCTCTGTTCGTTCCACTCTGTTCGTTTCGCTCAGGTGGCTCACCAAAAAGGGAAAAGCCTCCAGAAGGCTCTTCCCCCTCGGTATCGAACGTTGAAGCTTGTCAATCCTTCACCTGAGTAGTCTTTAAGCAGGTGCAGCTAACACGACTAATTCAGAATGACGATCTTCGAAGTGCTGTTGAGATCCCCGCATTCGGCTCTGATATAGTAGGCTCCTAGTTGAAGTCTGGCTCCTGAAGAACCTGAGCAATCCCAGGAGTACTCCGCAAGCCCTTCGTATGCAGGAATCCGCTGCTCCAGAACAAGTCTTCCTACAGAGTCGTATATCATCATTTCCACTTCCTGATCGCAACCTGAGAACACAAAATGCTGTGAACCGCTTACAGGATTCGGTGAAATAGTATGTAATGAGAAAGGTCCAGCATCTGAGCTCAAACTTGCGGTGGGTAAACCATTCCGTAATCCGGCTGACCCGTCACGATGTACGGATAGACCGACGAAACCGGTTTCTTCCTGTTCTTTGTTCTCCTTCCATGATGTGAAAACAAGAGTACCGCCGTCATAATCCAACGTACGGAGATCATGTGCCATGAAAGGATCTTCTTCGGGGGTCAGATAGTATATTGGTTCATCTATGACTACAGACCGATAGTTGCATTCATCGTCGTATCCAAAGGGAGACAGGAAATTACCGAAATCAAAGGCGAGCAATCCAAATCTGCCATCTGCTACGAATACATGAATGATGTCGTCCTGGAGCTGACCGTACACCGCCCTGAGGCCGATACCGAAGGCGTTACCGGGAATGAGAGCTGGCGGATTATTGGGGAGTGCTATCTCCTTATTGTCGCAACCCGCAGAGTGCCAATCGAACTGTCCGGCACCAGATCCAAGTCTAACATCATTATCCCATTGCCAAACGTACTGTGGTGCGTCGGGAATTGAAATGTCATAGATCATGAAGCCCATGGTGTGATTGCTGAAGAATAACAACCTCGAAGCAATGACTCCGAGTTCAGTTGTAATATCAGCCCCATTGAGGATGGCAGCTCTGTGAACATCCCCCAGTTCCCCATCCACTACCACGTTCCCGTTTACATCGCAGTAATGAGATCCTGATCCCCCTTGCTGTCCGACACCAATCCTTGAGAGTATATCATGCGTTTGGGGATCCCATATTCTGATCCCACCATTATGCATCGTCGTTATACATGCATTTCCTGTCAATCCAAAACAATTATATCCGTACAACTGAGTCTCAAATGTCCTTGCGGGCGGACATGTGGATGATGCTCCGTAAAAAACATTCTCCGGCGGAATACGGTCAGAGTTGATGAATTGCTTTGTCAAGGCATCGAAGGTACATACAGTGATGACATTCTCCGCATTTATCCCATAGGAACCATTCTCAAGATCCGAGATGTGATAAACCTGATTCGCTGTTGCAGTATTCCAGCAGTCCAGGTGCGGGGTACAGGTTTGAACATCGTAAATATCGATGTTCGAAAAGTACCTGTCCCATCTTGGAATCACCATACAGGAATGATACGTACCGCCCAGTCCCACAGGAAGATCGATGAATGAGACATCAAATGGAATCCCTGAAGTAACAGTGATATTTTCCAGGAATGTAAGTGTTCCACTTCCATCATCGTAGGAGTATAGTTTGATGTATTGGTTGCCAGTGGACACAGCCAGTAGCACAAGTTTTTCCAGAGATCCGTTGTAGTAAGCTTCAGTTACCGCAAGCTGACCGCTTAGATTCTGGGATCCGATGAAAACAGAACCGTTCTCGATTGAAGGGCTCACCCTTTCAGACAGTATTTCCCCTTGAAGCGAGCCAGCAAGCAAGATGGTGAAAAGCACGCAATGTAGTAATCTCATTATAATCCCCTCTCTGTTTACTACCAGATTTACACCATATGTAAACAACTAAACTTGATGTCCATAACAAGTTGTATTTAATCAACTATTACAACATATATTACCCTGTTGATTCATTTCTGTGACTATTACATCACGGGCATTCTCTACCAATTCCAAGAGGTAATAACAAGCGTTCGGGAAATAGTCAAAAAGGAAACTTACAAACCCGCTGGAACAACATCCGGTGTCAATTCCACTGGCAGACAGTGTTGTTACTTATCAGTCAATTGCATATTTTAGGGAATTATCCGAGGGGAGTCATGTGGACCAGGCACCGGACAGAGAAGTACTGAAACAGCTTATTGATACACTAAGAAAAAGAGATTATCTGTTTACGGCCAGGTTTCCCGCCCTGCGCCGCCCGTTGTGGATGTTTGCTTTGGAACCCCATGTTTTCCTGAGGTACGTTCAGGGCAGGACCAGCTCTTTCACACCCACTGCGCTTCCTGCGCTTTACGGGAATAAATGGTTCAGATCTCATAAGGATACAGAAATACTCTACAGGTTATTCTATCTCAATCGAAACGCAGAAATAGATTCTCTTGATAGAATTCTTGGAAGTGAAATGCTTTCAGGGCTTGTTGATTCGGGAATGATCAAGTATTCCAATGGAATTGTAAGGTCAGAATACAGGCTGGTACCAAGGGGAGACTCCATATTTCTCTCCGACCCTGACCAGGGAAACAGAAGAACCACTGTTCAGTACGTTTATGTTGGAAATGATTCCGTTGTTCTTGCGGATTTCGCACACAGGACCATGCTGAACAGAGAGTACGAACGGGGACTTGATCTCTGCGCAGGAACCGCTTTTCAGGGTTACAACATCAGGTCAAACTGCAGGTCAGTGCTTGCGGCGGAATTCAATCCTCGAGCTGTAGATTTCGCGCGAGCAACCTTTTACGCTAATGGTATTAATGACTCCTTCAGTATTGTGCAGAGTGACCTCTGGGAAAAGGTTACTGGAACGTTCGATATTATAGTGTCCAACCCTCCGTACTATCCTGCTTCCGAATGCTTGATAAACTCCAAAATCCTTGATGTTTTCGGAGGTACGGACCATGGCATGGAAAAACCTCTCATAATATTCGATGGATTCGGGCAGTATCTTGATAAGGGAGGCTTGGGGATGTTGCTGGCTGCCTCGCCAGTAATCATGGGAGAGGATATTCTGATGGAAAGACTCAAACCACTTGCCGAAAGGCATGGTCTGGAAACTGTTCTTATCCCCTGGAAATTCACGAACATTAAACTGGATCCAGAATATCAGGTTCAGCACGGTATCGACTATCTCATTCATTACATTATACACACCAGAAAAACGGGAAATGGTTCTGTCATTCTGGCCGGATACCCTTATCTGGTCAAATTTCTTGAGAAACTTCAGATCGGGATCCAGAAGCGACTCTCCTCCTGGCCCGGAAGTTAATTCCGCCGGCGTGAAAAGGTCATCACGGGCTGCAAACAGCGTATTCATGCTGACTGGTCAGTTTATTGGAAAAGGTTCTCTCTTCGTTTCGGTTATGTTCCTCTCAAGGTATCTGTCCGATACGGATTTCGGATGCTTTCTTTTCTCAATAGTACTGGGACAAATGTACCTAATCCTGTCCGATATGGGTGTTTCGCTGATTCTTAACAGGCGTTCAAGCATGCGTCCCGCCGATACTCAGGAACTGCTATCAACTTCCCTTACACTCAAGATAATCCTGTCACTGCTAGGTTTACCTCTTCTGATTCTGGCGGGTTTCCTTCTTAATATGTCCTCAGAGAGAATGCTTGTTCTCGGGATAATCGGCATTTCGGTTTTCTTCGAATCCTTCGCTGAATTGTTCTACTCGGTTTTCAGGGCCAGAGAAAAAATGGTATACGAATCTATTTCCAGAATTACCAAGGGAATAACAGGCGTGATTGCCGTACTACTGGTAATCCAGTTCAATTTGGGGCTAATCGCGATTGCCTTCGCCTATGTAGTCCGGACCATTGCCGCACTTGTTTCTGCAATTAAGGGCCTCAGGGCAATAGGATTCTCTGTACTACCCAACATCGATAAGGGAAAACTTAAAGAACTCTTAATTTCTGCACTGCCACTTGGGATTATGGGTATGGTTACTGTCGTTCACCAAAAGGCTGACAATATCCTTATCAGGCAAATGCTCGGTGAGAATGCAATAGCGGTATGGCAGGAATGCCTCAGGATAGTAGAGCTAATGCTCCTGATTGCTGTTCCAACATTATTACCCGGTGCCCTGTTTCCATCTCTATGCAGAACCTTCAGGGATGGCGGGTATCAGCAGCAGACCGGATATATGGCCAGGATATTCACAGGATTAGCGGTGGTTCCGGCCCTTTCGATCTTATCTACGGGAGAAAGATTTCTAAGGTTCGTATGGGGAAGCGAATACCTGAGAGACATCAGCTCTCAGGACATGCAGTTATGTATGTATCTATGTCTGGCAGGGCTTGCAATCGTATATCTCATGAATATACTGCTTGCATCTCTTCTGGCCGTGAACAGGATCAGGATAGTAATACCCGTTACCACCGCGGCAATGATACTTGTTATAGGCGGTAACCTTCTGCTAATGCCTGTTATCGGACTGCCTTCCGCAGGAATTTTCTATGTGGCAGGGAATTTACTGATGCTTGTCTGCTACTGGGTGTTTCTCAAGTGGAGAGGTTATTCCCTGCCGATCTGGAGGGAAGCGCTCATTTCCATTCTTGCTTCGGTGCCAGCATTCGCCGTTATTCCTCTGACTCGTAAATTACCATTCATTCCTGCTCTCTTGATACCTGCTATAATCTTCATACCGATATGGTGGTTCTCAGGGGGCGGAAAAGCGGTTCATGAAGTATTTCCCCGCAAGCCAGAGTAAAGGGCAATGCACTACAATGTTCCGCATTGCTGCTTAACCCTACAACGAGAGATAGTACACTGATGACTTGACTTCGATTCCTAAACCTGTCATGCTACCTCCATAACCCCATTAGTGGAGGAGGCTGGATAATGTTGCCGATAATACGAAGCGATGAGCATCTTTATGCGGTTCCAGA
>JAUWMQ010000082.1 GCA_030613065.1 Candidatus Aegiribacteria sp.
AAGATAATCAGAGCTGACGCGGAATATCAGGCTGCACAGCGGCTGGCTGATGCCGCTGATATTATCGACGCTCATCCAGTTGCCCTGCAGCTTCGATACATGCAGACACTTTCTGAGATAGCAGTGGAGAACAATTCCACAACAATATTCCCGCTTCCTATAGAGCTTCTTAAACCCTTCTTAAAGAATCTCAACCGCGGGGACAAGGAATAAGCTGTGTTCGGCGGCGCGATAACTGCCCTGGTAACGCCTTTCAGGAACGGGGCCGTGGATGAGGATTCACTTGCAGGCCTTGTAAACTGGCAGATAGAAAAGGGAATAGACGGCCTGCTGGCCTGTGGTTGCACCGGCGAAGCGGCAACTCTCACCACAGCAGAACAACTGCTGGTGATCGAAAAAGTACTGGAGACTGCGGGAGGACGGATTCCCGTAATCGCGGGTACCGGAACGAACGATACCGCATCATCAATTGAGCTTTCACTGGAAGCCGATGCCATGGGTGTGGATGGAGTACTCCTGATAACACCTTATTACAATAAACCTACTCCGAGGGGGCAGATCGAACACTACACCAGGGTTGCCGATGCGGTTGACTGTCCTGTGATACTCTACAATGTACCCGGTCGGACAGGTACGAATATGCTCCCGGAGACCATAGCTCTCCTTTCCCGGCATCCATCCATCGTAGCCATCAAAGATGCAGCCGGCTCCGTAGAACGGGTTACCGCTATCCGTAACCTCTGCGATATTACGATATTGAGCGGAGATGATGCGATCGCAATGGCTTCAGTTGCACTGGGAGGCTCCGGAGTGATCTCCGTGGTTTCTAATATAGCCCCGGCTGAAATGTCGGATCTGGTATCGCTTACAGCAGCTGGTGAGCTTGATTCGGCCCGTGCCATTCAGGCCAGACTCTATCCTGTGATAAAGGCGATGTTCCTTGAAACAAACCCCATTCCTCTGAAGAAAGCCCTTTCCTTAATGGGTAGGATAAGTAATGAACTCCGTCTGCCACTGGTTCCAATGAGTGAGGAACTGGTTCCGGAACTGGAACGTGTACTGGGAGAGGCCGGAATTATCTGATGAAGCTCTGCGTATTCGGCAGCTCCGGAAGAATGGGCAGGCTTCTGCGGGAGGAGGCCGGTAATTCCGTAATGGCGTGCTATGATCTGATTCCTCCCGGCACAAAAGCCGATGTTCCTCTTCCTGAAGAGGTTGACGTTGTTCTGGATTTTTCCCTGCCCGCAGCATGGAAGGATCTGGACAGACTCCTTTCACCCAGCTCCGCTGCGCTGGTTACCGGCACAACGGGGCTGGGTCCCCGCGAGAAGGAAATGCTTGCCGTGTGGGCTTCGGCAAGGGCTGTGTTTGTTTCCTCGAATATGAGCATCGGTATTTACGTTCTGGGGAAGCTGCTGGCATATGCTGCTGAGATGCTGGCAGGGGATTTTGATCTTGAAATTGTTGAATGTCATCACTCGGGTAAGGTAGACAGCCCCAGCGGAACCGCTCTGACCCTTGCCGGAATCTGGGAGAATTGTGGAGGCGGTAACAGAAGAATGCTCGGCAGATCAGGTGCGGCAGGACCCAGGTCTCCAGAGGAAACGGGAATTCATTCTTTAAGGGGTGGAGACGTGGCCGGTGACCATCAGCTGCATCTTCTGGGAAAAGGGGAAAGACTTCTGCTCTCCCATTCGGCAACTGGAAGGAGAACATTCGCGGCAGGTGCCCTCAAGGCGGCCGAATATGTAAATGGAAAAGCACCGGGTATTTACACAATGGATGATCTCATGCGGAGAAACGGTAGCTGAAAAATGATCCGAAAACCAGCTGTAGCAGGAATGTTCTACCCTTCTGACAATGCAAGTCTGGAAAAGCTTGTCAATTCATTCATATACGGCTCAGGCAGGCCATCCGATGATCTTATCACGGGGATTGTCAGTCCTCACGCGGGATACGTCTACTCGGGTGCTGTGGCAGGAGCAGCGTTCGCGTCCGCTCCGGATTCTGTGAGGAATGTTATCGTAATTGCTCCGACCCACCGTTATCCTGTCAGAGGCGCTTCGGTATACGATGGAGAAGGTTACTCAACACCCCTGGGAACAGCTTCGATACATGGGGAGATCACATCACGACTTCTTCAGGCCGGGCTGAGTTTTCAGCCGGAGGCTCACCTGAGCGAACATTCTGCAGAGGTGCAGGTACCCTTCATTCAGGTAAGATGGCCCGGTTCCTCAATAGTCGTAATACTTCAGGGAACCGTTTCAGCTGATTACTCAAGGCAGCTGGCTGAGATTATCTCCGAAGCTGCACGCGGTTTTGACAATACACTGATAGTTGCGTCAAGCGATCTCTCGCACTACCATTCACTCGATACAGCGGAAAAAAAGGATAGAAAGATCATTGAAGCATTTGTCAGCGGAAATCCCCGGAACATGGAGGCGGCAATTCTTAAAGGTGGTGAGGCCTGTGGTATCGGCCCCATCCTTACCCTCATGAATTATGCCGCCATCATGAAGCAGAAGAGGTTCGGAGAGATAATGTGGGAGACATCCGCTGCTGCAAGCGGAGACAGCAGTTCTGTCGTCGGTTACTTTGCGGGTTACTGCGGTCAGGAGGTTTGATGACATCAGAAGCTGATAGAAACAGTATCCTTGACCTCGCCAGAAGAACCATTGCTGCGGTCGCTTCAGGGGAAGAACTTCCCGCAGTGCCGGATGGGGAGGTTTTCAGGAGAGAAGGTGGCGCCTTCGTAACCATTAAGATGAACGGCGCCCTGAGGGGGTGTATAGGGCATTTCATTGGAATCGGGTCACTTGGAAAGACCATAATCGAGATGGCTGCCTCAGCGGCTGTCCGGGATCCCAGGTTTTCTCCTGTTGAACCTGAGGAAGTCAATGGTCTTGAAATCGATATTTCTCTTCTGAGCCCCATGATCCCTGCAGAGGCGAAGGATGTTATACCGGGCAAACATGGTGTTTACATGAAATACGGGTTCAGATCAGGAACACTTCTTCCGCAGGTTGCCACTGAGGAAGGGTGGGATCGGGAGACCTTCCTGACACATACATGCCTGAAAGCCGGGCTGCCCCCTGACTGCTGGAAGAACGATGAAGTTCAGATATTTACATACACCGCAGAAGTATTCTGCGAAGAAGAGAAGGGAGCAGATTCCAAATGAAATACTTTCTTATTTCTGCCGTAATTCTGCTGCTGGGATGCAGCATGCCAGGGGTTGGAGAGCTTGAGGAAAGGGTGGATGATCTCGAGACGACAACGGCTTACGATGATTCCGACCTTGTGGAAATGATCGATGAAATAGGTATCGATGTTGAAGCCCTCGATATAAGGGTAACCGCCATTGAGTACGGTGACGCATCAGATATCACACCTGTCACCACAGAGCTCAGAACGCAGCCGGATACTCCTGTTCAGGAACCTGAGAATGAGAAGGTTCTTGTTATCTCGGACATTGAGGGCCTGCAGGATTCCTTGGATGAAATGAGAACAAGCCTTTCGGACAGCATTGCGTTGCATGATGTATCGATCGAGAACCTGGTCCTTTCACTGGACAGCCTTACAATGGAAAACGATTCGCTGAGAGTCGATCTTGAGGATCTTCAGGACAAGGTAGCAAGCCTCAGTTATACCGTTGAGAACATGCGGTATACAGGAACAGAAGCTGGCTCTACAAGAGGCGGATCCGGCACCTCGTCCGGTACCAGCGGCAGGGGTGGCTCTTCCAGCGGTGGAAGCACCAGCGGAGGTCGCTGACAGTAATACTTCGATAATTCTTTGAAGCGGTGACATCATGAGGGATGTCATCGCTTCTTTCTAAAGCAGGGGTCGGGTCTTTACTCTTAACATTTTAATTATTATCGAAATGCATCCATCGTAGTGTTGTTTGTATATCAAGTATGATATTTTTATCAGGTATGAAGAAAATGTTAAGAGTAAAGACCCGACCCCGGTATGATTATTTGAAGATAACTTTGCAATACCGCTTTTTACCTGCTCGGAGAAGTATGCTTTCAGGTGTGTTCTCCGGATCAAGATTGTCAACAGGATCGCTTACACGCTTATCTTCAATGTAAAGACCACCCTGCTTCGCAAGTCTCCGGACTTCGCCTCTGCTTGGACAGAGGCCGGTCTCAACGAAAAGGTCGAGGCAGGAAATTCCATTACTGAGCCTTGCAGCCGGGATTTCAAGGCTGGGAACATCCTCATGATCCCCGTTTCCAGAGAAGAGGGCTCGGGAAGCCTTCTCCGCCCTTAGCGCTTCCTCTCTGCCATGGGTCAGAGTTGTAGCCTCAAGGGCAAGTCTTTCCTTGACCCTTCTGATTTCAGCGCCTTCAAGGAGTGACAGCTCTTCTATTTCGTCCATGGGAATGAAGGTGTAAAGCTTCAGGAAGTAGATGGCATCCTTATCATCTACATTGATCCAGAACTGGTAGTATTCATAGGGAGTGGTCATTGATGGATCAAGCCAGATGGCACCGCCTGCCTGGGATTTGCTCATTTTCTCACCGGAGGTGGTTGTTACAAGCGGGCAGGTGAAACCCCAGGTCTCTGCGCCTTCCGAACGTCTTATGAGATCTATGCCGGCAACGATGTTACCCCATTGATCTGAGCCCCCCACCTGAAGAACACAGTCGTGGTCACGGAAAAGGTGAAGGAAATCGTAAGCCTGGAGCAGGCTGTAGCTGAACTCAAGGAAGGACATACCCGTCTCCAGCCTGAGTTTTACCGACTCGGCTGCCAGCATCCTGTTAACCCTGAAATGACGTCCGACATCCCTGAGAAAATCAAGATAGTTCATTTTTGAAAGCCAGCTGTAATTGTTAAGAAGTATAGCTCCATTTTCCTGTGATCTGAAATCAAGAAAGTGTTCCAGCTGGACGGAGATGGAGTCGGCCCAGGTGGAAACCGTTTCTTTCGATTCGAAGGAGCGTTCGGCGCTTCTGCATGAAGGGTCGCCTATTAGTGCAGTTCCTCCGCCAACAACAATGATCGGCTTATGACCTTCATTCTGAAGATGTCTGGCAATCATCAGGGGAACCAGGTGCCCAAGATGGAGACTGCCTGCTGTTGCGTCAAAGCCTATATAGAAACTCATAGTGGGCCCATCAAAAAGCTCCGAAAGCTTCTCTTCAGCAGTCATCTGATAGATTAGTCCTCTTTCGCTGAGTTTTCTCAATAATTCCAAGGCCGGCTCCCTTCGGCTGACTGTAACTGGCAAAACAGTTCCCGGATGTTTATGTTTTCGTCTGTTAGATAAGACAGAACATAATACTGGAGAGAATTATGGAAACCATTGAATTTGAGCATCCCATCGCTAGAAGTATCCTTACAAAATTGAGGGATCGTCATACTCAGCCGGACGAATTTAGAAAGCTCGCATACCGGCTTGGTTTCATGCTTGCAGTAGAAGCAACAAGAAACCTGGGAACGCTACCCCTTTCAGTTGATACACCTATGGAAAACACATTCGGTGAAGAGTGCGCTGAGTATCCCATGCTTCTTCCTGTAATGAGAGCGGGACTGGGGCTTCTTGCACCCTTTCAGGAACTCCTTCCTGAATCTCCTGTTGCTTTTATAGCGATGAAGCGGGATGAAAAGACAGGTAAGGCTGAATGGCTTTACGATTCAATTCAGAACCTGCAGGGAAGGGACCTTATTATCCTCGATCCCATGCTTGCGACCGCGGGAACAGCCCGGAGTGTAATAGACTATGTTCTGGAAAAGGGGGCGGAGAGCATAACGCTGATAAGTATTGTTGCCTCACCTGAAGGGATATCCAAGCTTAGACATTACGATCATCTGACATTCATAACGGTATCCGTCGACAGAGAGCTTGATGAGAACTGGTTCATTCTTCCCGGTCTGGGAGATTTTGGTAACAGGCTCTACAAAGGAAAATAACATTGCAGAACTTTGAATCAGGTATAAAATATGGATAAGAGTGGAATATACATAGCCGGAAGTGATATGAACGCTGGAAAAACCACATTCAGCCTGGGATTCATTTCATGGCTGGAAGAACACCAAGAAGGCGGCACTTCCTTTATGAAGCCTATGGGGCAGAAAACTACCACTGTAGATGGGAAAACAGTGGGTGAGGATACCTTTCTTGTAAACAGTTCTCTTGGTCTTGACATTTCGTTCGGATATACGGCACCCTTTGCAATGTCATCGGGATTTTCAGAGAAATTTCTCGCTGAGGGGTATCCCTCTGACATTGAAAAAAAGATAATGAAGGCTTACAGGCATTTGAAATCCACATCAGATATGGTTGTTGTGGAGGGAACAGGACATCCCGGTGTAGGTTCCGTATTCAATCTCTGCAATGCCAGGGTAGCCAGCATAATGAACATCCCGGTTCTTCTGGTCCTCAACGCCGGGATTGGAAAGACCATAGATAGATTCACCCTTTGCAGCAGTCTTTTTCATGACAGGGATGTACCTCTGCTCGGAGTCGTGATAAACAAGGTGCTTGAGAGCAAGATGGAGAAGATCCGGAAATATCTTGACCCATGGTTCTCTGAAAGGGGAATACCCGTGTTCGGGTATATCCCTTACGTTAAATCTTTTGCAAAACCCTCATTGGGAATGCTTGGCCGTGAACTCGGGGTTGAGACTCTGATTTCCTGGAAAAAGAACAGTGAAGTTCCGGTTGAGGGCTTCATAGCAGGATTCGGAAGCAGCAGCGAAATCATTTCGGAGATATCCGATAGCCCTGAGAGTGTCATTCTTCTCAGTTCAAAGAGAAGCGAAGTAATTGATGCAATTGTAGCCAGGAGGCTTTCCGGCAGCCTTGCAGAAGGACCAGGGGCGATAGTGCTTTGCGGGGAATCAGATATTAATGAGCACTATGTATCCGATGCATGTGGTAAACTGGATATTCCACTTTACAGATCATTGAAAAGTGCTGGAGATTCAGTATCAATTCTGAACAGGCGTATCTTCAAGATCGAACCAGGTGAATCAGTCAAGATCTCCGAGATCGTCAGAACGGTCAAGGACAATGTAGACCTTGAACGAATTATGACATCTCTTCAGTCTTCCGAACGTATGCAGAAGAAAACAGCGATAAGCCCCCTGACTCGACTGAAATCATGGGCATCAAGTATTTTTAACAGACGCTAGTAAGGAAGCACTTAATGCGATCAAGAATAATACTCATCTCTATATTTCTCATGGCAATGGGAGCCACATTTCTCTTCAGGAAACCTCATTCTCCACAGACCGGAGATGTCTGGTTATTCAGGGATCATCTATCCCAACTTGAATATCTTACTGATTCCCTGAATTCAATTCTGGCTGACACGATAGATATAAGAACTGCCAGTGTTGAAGAGGATGGGACACTTGGCGCGCTTCTTTATTCAACTGGTATTGAAGGAAACAGGTACCTTAACTGCTGTGAGATTTTCATAGACAGCCTTGGTTGGACCTCTGTGCACGTGGGTGATACACTTGAAGCATTCTATGAGAGGGATACACTCGCCGAAGTAAGAGCAAGACCCAGAAATGGCAGGGGATACTACTGCATTGAATTCGATAATACTTCTGAACCTGTTGACTGGTACTGGGTTCCTGAAGAGCAGTACGTAAGGCTTCGTGCTGTTACACTTGCTGTACGCAGTTCCGTATGGGAAAGTATTGCCAGCGGAGGTATCCCTTCAGACCTCACACCCTCCGGGCACATTGTAACCGCACGTGATTCAGTAAGAGAGGTAGCCTACATAAAAGGGCTCGAGAACGAACTTGCCAACAGACTCTTCGTGTACGATATCGATTTCTATTACGATGTGCAGCCGGGTGACAGTGTCTGGATACTGCTTGAGGAAACCAGATACCCTGGCTCATCCGAGACCACATTTCGCAGAATTATCGCTGCCAAGTACGATTTCGCCCTTGGAGGAATGACTGAAGCAATTCCATTCTTCCATCAGCCCGATTCCATTGCTCCCGATGGTACTGCCATAATACTTGATCACTACCACCGTGACGGGGCTTCGCTCAGAACGATGTTCCTTAAAATGCCGGTTCCATTCGGAAGGATAAGCTCTCCATATTCCGATTCCCGGATGCATCCGGTTCTCGGATACTCGAGGGCTCACCGTGGAATAGATTACGCGGCACCCATGGGTACCGAGGTATACGCTGTAGGGGATGGTGTAATAACTGTCAGGAGTTTCAGCGGGGGTTACGGAAATCTGATAAGGATAAGGCATGCCAACGGGTATGCAACTGGATACGGACACATGAGCGGCTACGCTCAGCACCAGGAAATAGGGGCTTATGTAAGGCAGGGCGATGTAATAGGTTATGTAGGAAGCACAGGTCTTTCAACAGGGCCTCATCTTCATTTCGAGATGAAGAAAAACGGTTCTTACGTTAATCCTGCTACTGAAATACTTCCTCCGGCAAATCCTCTCCTTGAGAGTGATCTTGATTCCTTCATGCTTCAGCTTCCGATTCTTGAACGTACATGGACCCGGATATCAGGAAGGGATGTACCAGTTGCTCAAGATGAGGATTCGGACAGCACTTCAACGGAATGACACAAAAAGAGAGGGATCCTGAAGCGGTCAGCAACTGGGTGACCAACGAGTTCTTCTGGGATTCGGTGTTCACAGACATGCTGTCCAGCCTGGTCTCGAAAAAGCTTACTTCTGTAGGAGGTCTTGGAGGAGCCGCTATTTCGTTCGCGGCGGCAGCAGCTCACAGGCTTGCAGGTCCCACTGTTCTGGTTACACCCTCTGTCGCTGATGCGGAGAAAATCAGGGATGATCTGAGCGGTATACTGGGAGAAGTTCTTTATTTTCCAGCCTACGAGACTCTTCCATTCGAAGGTGAACCAGCCCATCCCGGTGTTATATCCGATCGTGTGGAATGCATGGCTGAACTCAAAGCCGGGAAAAGAAGAAGTCTGATAGTGATACCTGCATCCGCCCTTATCAAGAAAATACCATCAAAGGAAAATTTCTCCTGTTTCCGTCTCTACAGGGGTATGAGGTTATCCATCAGGGAACTTGAAGACTGGCTTCTTGCTGCTGGATTCATTAAGGAAGGAAGTGTCTGGGAACAGGCCAGATGGGCGCGTCGAGGCGGCATAGTCGATATTGGAACGTACGGGATGGATAATCCTGTAAGATTGGAGTTCTTCGGTGATGAGCTTGAATCAATACGTTCATTTGACCAGAGATCCCAGAGAAGCATAAGGAATCTGCAGGAATGCCAGCTTCTGCCCGCGAGGGAGGTAATACTGTCACCAGACCACTGGAACAGGGCTATGGAACTGGTTCCAGAAGAGCATCCTATCAGCGAGAAGCTCTGGACCGCCAACGATTTTCCAGGTATCGAGCACTATCTGCCGGTATTTCTTGAAAACTGCTGCAGTATATTGGATTACATACCCGATGATGGAACACTCATAATGTCAGATCCTGATTCAATAATAGCGCACATCGACGATGCTCTGAGCTTCAACATGAATAACTATTCACCTCTGGACCTTCCCTTCAGTTTCGGCAGGCAATTCTTTTGCAGGGAGGATATCCGAAGCCAACTTGAATCCTGTCGCAGGATAGTCAGATTTGATCCATTCCCGAGGGGGGATGTTGATGTCTATTACAGAACACTTCCACAGGCGAGCTTTCGAGACCATCGCGATGAGATGATCAGGCAGTTCGGAAAGTGGACTGAAGAGGGTTTCAGAACAGCTGTTCTGTGTGATTCACCGGCCGAGGAGGAGACATTTCTGGAACTGATCCCGGATGAGATCAGTATTGAAACAGCTGTGCTTCCAATCTCGGAGGGCTTCGAGATGCCTGATTTGGGACTTGTCGTTCTGGCAGAAAGAAAGCTGCTCTCCTGCAGGAGGAGACCGGAAAGGGTAAGGAAATACAGAGGTGGTGAAGGGCTTGAGGATGCCGGGGAGATATCTCCTGGAGATCTGATAGTCCATAAACGATATGGGATAGGCCGCTTTACAGGCATTGAACAGGTCGAGACATCCGGCACAGTGCTGGACTGCCTTGCCTTTGAATACAGGGACGGCGACAGACTTCTTGTACCGATGAACGAGATAAATTCCGTGCAGAAATTCATAACTCTGGAAAAGGCTGCCCCGGGGCTCGATAAGATAGGTAGTGTATCCTGGGGCAGGAGGGTTTCAAGCGCGAGAGCGAAAGCAAAGGCAATTGCCGGGAGACTTGCTGCGCTGTATGCAGGTAGAAAAGCTTTGAAAAGGGAGCCTCTAGCCCCCCCCGGCCATCACGTGGCAGCTCTCGAGAACAGCTTTCCATATGAAGAGACTCCCGATCAGATGAAGGCAATAATAAAGGTCATGGAAGACTTTCAGAGGGAGAGTCCAATGGACAGGCTGGTCTGCGGTGATGTGGGCTATGGTAAGACGGAAGTGGCTATCAGGGCGGTTTTCCGTGCGGTCGATTCCGGTTTTCAGGCAGCTGTACTGGTTCCGACAACAGTTCTGGCTGAACAACATTACTTTACATTCAGAGACAGACTGGCGGAATTCCCCGCTAAGATAGAGATGCTCTGCAGGTTCCGAACAAAGCAGGAACAGAGAAAGATCATTGATAAACTCGCAGTGGGTGATATTGATATTATTATAGGAACCCACCGTCTTCTGCAGAAGGATATCCGTTTCAATAAGCTCGGTCTGCTTGTGGTTGATGAAGAACACCGTTTCGGAGTTAAGCAGAAGGAGTACCTCAGGGAATTGAAGAAAGGTGTTGATACGCTGGCCATGACGGCAACTCCCATTCCCAGAACTCTTCATATGGCATTATCGGGCTTCAGGGATATCTCAATAATTGCTACCCCTCCGCGGGACAGGTATCCTGTTCATACAGAATTGATTGAGTTCAATTCAAGAATAATCGCCAGAGCTGTACTGAGAGAGCTGGAGAGGGATGGACAGGTTTTCTTTGTGCATAACAGGATACTGACCATCGAAAGGGTTAAAGAGAAGCTTCATTCCCTGCTGCCTGGCGTGAGAATTGCAGTAGGGCACGGGCAGCTGGATCCCAAGAAGCTTGAGAACGTGATGCATGCTTTCATGGAGGGCCAGTACGATATTCTTCTGTGCACATCCATCATAGAATCAGGCCTGGATCTTCCCAGAGTTAACACCATCATCATAGATAATGCTCACATGTTCGGTCTTGCGGATCTGTATCAGCTGAGAGGGAGGGTTGGGAGGAGCCATCACCAGGCCTACTGCTACCTGATCGTGCATGAGAGCAGCAAGCTGAAACCTGAAGCCAGAAACCGCATCGATGCCATACGCAGATTTACCGAACTTGGATCAGGATGGAATATAGCCATGCGTGATCTTGAGATAAGGGGTGCAGGAGAACTACTGGGAGCATCACAGCACGGTCAGATGATATCAATAGGCTACGCCTTCTTCGAGGAGCTTATCAGGCAGGAAGCCAGACACCTGGAGGGAATCGATACCGGAACGGAGAAAGATGTCAGGGTTGAAATACCCGGGGATTCCTTTATTTCCTCTTCATATGTTCCGGATGTATCTGAGCGAGTCCGGATTTATCGTAATGTATGGCGAGTCTCCTGTGAGAGGGAGATTGATGAATGGATAGAATACATTTCGGATAGATTTGGCGCACCGGAGGAACCGGTACTGAATTGCGCCGAGAGGGCAAGGATTGGATATCTGGCCAGAATATCGGGTATTGAAGAGGTCGTCGTAAGCGCTTCAGTCGCGCGTGTGGTTTTCAACCCCGGCGCAGATGTAGCCAGATCAGCACCTGACAACCTGAAGGTGAAAATCACTGTGGAGAAAACAGGGCGGATAATCGTAAATATCAACATGAAAGGTCTTACGGACAAAGAAAAAGTGAAGAGGACTCTGAGCATCCTTCGTTACTTCACTCCACAATAACTTGAATCAAAACCAGCTCACCAGTGGTTCAATATGTATAGCATCCCTTATATTTGCCTGTCGCGGCGTCAGGTCTCGCGTTCGCGTGCCACTTTAGCGGCCGAGCAGATGAAAGGATTAATCAGATGTCGGATTCCAGGATCGGGATATTTATCATAGTAAACCTGCTTACTCTCCTCCTTGCCTCATGCGGGCGCGTAAATAATCCTGTTCTTGCCCGGGGTAACGGCATTGAAGTAACAGATAACGATTTTATAAGCGAGTTCAACAGACTTATGCCCGAGGATCAGGTCGGTGTCCTTGAATCGGGAGGAAGGCTCAATCTTGTTACCAGACTGGTTAACCGTGCTCTCTTTCTGTCAGAAGTGAAAAAAACTGATATCGATGGTATTGAAGACTGGTTTGAAATATCCGAAGATCTCTGGCTTGCAAGTCGGTGGCTTGATCAGGAACTGGAATCCATATACGAAGCAGGTCTGGATACTTGCTGGATAGAGGACATGCTCTCTATAGATGTCTCAATGTCAGCTGTACTTCTAAGGGACAGCACCTCCGCAGCAGCTGTCATGGAGAAATGGAACGTCATGGGTCCATCGGAACCTGACAGTGAGATGGTGACCGCTCCATGGAGTAGAGGAGGTTCAAGTTACTTGAGTTATCATGGTGATTATCTCAGTCTCTATTCGGGTAACCCTTCCTTTTCGGAGGACGTGAGCGAACACATTGGAGAAGGTTCAGTAATAGTACCTTCTTTCGGTGCATGGGCTGTTGTCCGGATTGATACACTGCACTGTGATTACGGCGAATACAGTTTACCCCTTACTGCGCGTCCGTACATATCTGTAAGGCTCTCAAT
>JAUWMQ010000002.1 GCA_030613065.1 Candidatus Aegiribacteria sp.
TTTTTTATTTGGGTGTCTAAACAAAAAAATTAATTATAGCCCCCCGGACCCGCTGGATTATTCTCCGAAGAGTTCCCTGCCCTTCCTGAATGCCTCAAGGTTCACTTCCAGCGCTTTTGGTGGCACTTGTTCTTCTATTGCCTGCTTCCAGTGAGCTTCGTCAATGGGCAGGTGTGGTGACACAGCCCCTATAAGTACAATATTCACGACCCTGAGGTTCCCTAGTTCCTCGGCGATCAAAACAGCGGGAATGAGGGTGACCGGAAGGTTCTCCTTCTTTATTATAGCGCCCACGTCCGGGTATTCAGCATGTCCTGTATTAACCGTCATGGGAGTGATCTCCAGATCGCAGACAACAAGCTTGCCGTGGGGAGCCAGATAGTGAGACCATCTCAGGCTTTCCATCTTTTCCATCGCAAGTATGAGATCCGCGCATCCTTTTTCCACAAGGGGGCTTCTGATTTTGTCACCGAAACGGACATGACTTGATACGCTTCCTCCGCGCTGAGACATTCCGTGGACTTCGCTCTTCTTGACATCATACCCCGCATGGAGAGCTGCCGCACACAGTACTTCACTGGCAAGGAGTATCCCCTGTCCGCCGGTTCCGCAGATGATAACATTGGTTACGGATTTCATGTCAGTCCTCCCATATCCTTAGAGATGGCATCTACAGGGCATACCTGAACACACATATCACAATCGGGCCAGCAGAGATGTCTGCTGATCTCCGGCTTTTCAACGTCCCAGCTAATTGCGGGACAGCCCAGCTTCATACAGAGCTTGCAGCCTATGCATTTTTCGGGGTCGACCTCTGCTATGCCTTTTCGCACCGGTCTGTAAGCCATGATGCAAGGTCTCTTCGTAATTATTACGGAGAGTTCATCGCGGTCCATTTCCTCTTTGAGAGCCCTTTCCATTTCCGGCAGATTGTGTGGATCGACAATGCGGATATGTTTAACTCCGCATGCTGAAACCATTTTCTTAAGATCAAGAACAGGAGCCGGTTCACCACGAAGATTCTTCCCCGTCGTTGGGTTCTGCTGCCCCCCGGTCATAGCCGTCAGGCTGTTGTCCATGATCATCACTGTTCCGGTATTGCCGTTATACACCATATCGATTAATCCGGTTATTCCCGAATGGACGAAGGTTGACTCTCCTATGGCTGCAACCAGCTTCCCCATCCCTTCTCTTCCGACAGCCTTTTCGATGCCTGCGAGAACTCCTATCGAGGCCCCCATGCATACCGTCGTTTCCAACGCGTTGTGAGGGGGCATCAATCCCAGTGTATAACCGCCTATATCACCTGTCGACCTGGCACCCAGTTTGCTCAGGCTGTAGAAAGCCCCTCTATGGGGACATCCCGCGCACATTGCCGGAGGACGGGCCGGGAGCTGTATAACGCTGAAGGTAATTTCCTTTGTAGTACCGGGGTGAACCGCTTTCCTTACTATTTCAGGATTCAGCTCTCCCTCAATAGGTATGATATTCTTACCGTCCGCCTGAATGAGGAACCTGGCTTTGATGTTCTCCTCAAGGTAGGGATCGTTCTCCTCAACGAAGATAATCCTGTCTACCATATTTATGAACTTTTCTATAAGGTTCCAGGGTAATGGATTGGACATTCCCATCTTGAGCACGCTGGCCTCAGGGCTCACTTCCTTGACGTACTGGTAGGATATTCCGCTTGTGATTATGCCGAGAGAAGTATCTCCACTTTCAATTCTGTTCAGAGAGCATTCCGAACCCCATGCGGAAAGATCCTCAAGTCTTTTTTCCACCCTGCTGTGCATCTCTCTTGCGTGGGCGGGAATAGGTACCCTTTTCTTTATATCACCCACATAACCCTTTACGGATACTTCTTTTCTTGGGCCGACCTCAACCATGCTTTTTGAGTGACAGATCCTTGTTGTCAGCCTTAGAAGAACAGGTGTGTCAAAGTCTTCGGAGATTTTGAGCCCTTCTCCCACCATATCTTTGGCTTCCTGGCTGTCTGAGGGTTCCAGAATAACTACCTTGGCAGCCTTTCCCATCAACCTGTTATCCTGCTCGTTCTGGCTTGAATGCATGCCCGGATCATCGGCGGATACAATAACGATGCCACCCGTCGCCCCGATATAACTGAGCGTGAAAAGAGGATCTGCGGCGACGTTGAGTCCTACATGCTTCATAGCCGAAAGAACTCTTGCACCCCCGAAGGAAGCCCCGGCGACCACTTCAAGGCCTACCTTCTCGTTTGGAGCCCACTGAGCGTCTATTTCGTCGTACTCCTCAGCTATCGTTTCAAGAATTTCGGTCGATGGTGTTCCTGGATAGGCCGCGGCAAAGTGGACGCCATATTCCCAGGCCCCCCTCGCCACTGCTTCATTACCCGAAAGAAGGAGAGTTCCCTCTTTTATGGTGTTCAGTTTCTTCCTCATTTGCCGCCCTTCTTGTCTAGCTGTATACTTTTACTTCTTCAATGGAATCAAGAACCCTGAGAACTCCTCTCGCAAGCGCTTCGAGTTCTTCTTCTCCGGGAAAAAGAATGATTTTCCCCAGGTACCCAAGGTTCTGTTCAAGCCTGTCCGTAATCCATCTGTTGATCGCTACTCCTCCGGTAATTACAACCGCATCAACTTTCCCTGAAAGCGCAGCAGCCATAGCGCCTGCTTCCTTTGTTATCTGATATGTCATCGCGCGGAGTGCGATGTCACAATCCTCATCGCCTTCCTCCGCCCGCTTGAGAGCCTCTCCCACGTGATCTGTGCCTGTATACGCCATGAGGCCTCCCCGCTTCAGCAGCATTACTTTCATTTCGTTCCAGGTGTAGTTGCCCGACAGGCAAAGTTTTACAAGTCCTGTTGTCGGAAGAGCCCCGACCCTTTGAGGGCTGAAGGGCCCTCCATCGTTTGCCTGGCTTGTATCTATCATTCTGCCTTCTCTTATTGCGGTGACTGATATCCCGCTTCCCAGGTGAAGTACAACGAGGTTCAGTTCGTTGAGGTCCCGACCCAGCATTTGAGCAGCCTTGTAGGCAACCATGCGTATATTGAGAGCATGGCTGAGGCTTGTCCTTTCAAGGGCCGGAAGACCGGAGAGCCTGGCTTCATCTATCATTTCGTCGACGCACACGGGATCAACGATATAGGGCTTTACCCCGGCAGCCTTCGCGATCCCGAGCGCCAGGAGGGCTCCAAGATTGGACGCGTGGTCGGCCTGAAGTGTCGATCCGTCCCTGATATCCTCAACAAGAGTTTCGTTCACTTCGTAGGTTCCGCTTTCAAGAGGTTTGAACGCGCCTCCGCGGCCTACTACGGCCGATAGGTCTGTAAGGCTGTATCCCGCTTCTTCGAGAATCTGAAGGATTATATTTCGCCGAAAATCATGTTGATCGAAGGTTGAACCGAATTCAGCAAGCTCTTCAGGCAAATGCCTGATATTCTTTTCGAAAATAAGCTCCACCTCCCTGAACAGGCCAACCTTGGTTGATGTTCCTCCCGGGTTCAGCGCGAGTATCATTCTTCCTTTGTCAGCCATTACAACCTCCTGAAACAATTACTCCAAGAGCAAGCGAATTCAGTTTTGTTCGCGCTTTATCAGACCGGGAAAGCATAACTACGGGAGCGGCGGCTCCCGCGATCAGGCCTCCTACTTCCGCGTCCGTCATGTACATGACCCCTTTCACGAATATATTCCCGCACGCGATGTCAGGGGTTATCAGAACGTTGGCCCTTCCAGCCACTTCTCCATGCATTCCCTTTATTTCCGCTGACTCGGGATCTATCGCTCCATCCAGGGCTATTGGACCTTCTACAATGAGACCAGGAATTCCTTCTGCGGAAATTTTAGCGAACATCACGGTTTCAGGCATTTTTGCGTTCGGGACCTCAACTGCGGCAAGAAGCGCGACAAGAGGCTTGTCCGCACCAAGTTTCATTATCACAGCGGCAGCATTCACGGCTATTTGCCTGATAGCATTCTCATCCGGATTTATGTTCATACCTCCATCGGAGACTGCCACAAGTCTGTCCTGAAAGGGAGCGTGCAATACGGCCACATGGCTTAGTATCCTGTCGGTTCTGAGTCCTGTTTCCTTATCAAGCAACGCTTTCTGAAATATGGAGGTTTTGAGTAGCCCTTTCATTAAAATGCTGGCTTCTCCTGAACGCACAAGCCTTACAGCTTCCCGTGCGGCTTCTTCAGGATCTTCCATGTTCACTATTTCGATCCCGGTGGGTAATTCCATTCCAAGCTCATCAAGAGTATCTCTGATCCCGGCCGCAGGCCCTACTATCACAGCTGACGCAATCCCTTCTTCGAAAGCAGTAATCAGTGCCTTTATTGACGAAGAGTCGTGTCCCATAGGTATAGCGACCCTGGCATCTGAAACGCCCCTGGCAGCCCGCCTGATCTCATCGAAATTGTTTAGCAATTGAACCTCCCTGATAGAATGGAACTCCGGATGCAAGAATTCGTATAATGATCATTAAGTAATGCAAATTGACTGGTCTCTGTACTCTCGTTTTTTGTATTATGTATATTGATCTCACGGTAGCCAAGGCGATGTTTGACAGTATGGCGGTAAAGAATTATTAAACAATCAGTTAGGGACAGCTTCAGGCAAGTGTGGGGTACAGCTGATGCATTTCTTTTCGATTTCGATGGTGTACTCGCGGACAGCGAGCCTCTATTCAGAAAATCATGGAACGTTGCTCTTGAACAATGGGGTCATGAAGTATCGGCGGAAGATTACTGGGAATACTGGTCCTCACTGGGTCAGGGGCTTGAGGGTGAAATTGGCAGGTACCGGCTTCTGGGAGTAGACATCCCGCATGCAAGGGAGAGACAGAGGGAGATATATGAGGGTTATGTGAATGACGGTAAGGTTCCTCTGTTTCCCCGAACAGCACGGCTTCTTAGAATACTGTCTTCGAAGGATAATACATACAAGCGGCCGTTCTGTATTGCTTCGAATACACCATACGCTCTCATTCGAAAGATCCTTATCAGGGGGGGGGCTCCGGTTCCGCTGATAGTTGGAGGAGATGATCTCGAGAAAAAACCTTCACCTGATATTTTTTTACGGGCATCTTCATTACTTGGAGTAAGCCCTGAATCAACTCTTGTGTTCGAGGACTCCTGGAAGGGTGTTGCCGCGGCCGAAAAGGGAGGCTTTACGAGTGTTCTTGTCCTTAACCATTGCAACAGGAAGCTTGATATAAGAAGTGATTTTGTTATTGATGGTATTGAACCAATTCTTGATATGGTAGCAACCGGGGGTGTATTATGAATCTTATTCTGGATGCTCAAATATTTGCAATACCGTACATCAGCTTTTTAGCAGGACTACTTTTCTGTTTTCTTGGAAGAAAAATGCTCGGATTCATAGTAATCCTTTTCGGATTTCTAACAGGATACACATGGGGAGCGGAGCTGCTGGCTGATGTTATTGGCACAACAGTATCTTCATCTCCATGGATATCATGGGCGGCGGGTATCGCTGGTGCAACTCTGGGTCTTGTGGCCTGGAAATTTTCGATGTTTTTGATCGGAACACTAATCGGTCTTTTCCTTGCAAGGGGACTTCTTCCGGCCGTGCCTGGAATAGCCCATGCTGGCATCGCTATTATATCGGGTATTCTCGTACACCTGTACAGGGATCCGGTAATAGCTTTACTGACCGCCATCTCCGGAGCATACATAGCTGCCGGTTCCGCTGTCATAATGATGAGCAAGTTTGGTTTTCTTGATGCGATCGGGGGGTATTCGGAATCATCAAACACTGCTTCGGTTATAGTAGTCATCCTGACCGGTATATTCGCAGTGACGGGTTACAAGTTCCAGACGCGGGACATTAATGCTTGAAGGGGCTTGCGGATGTCTGTATATTTTTTCCAGTATGTTGAATATTCTATTATCAGGAGGTGCTTTTGGGTCAGAGACTGATGGACTACTTGCAGATTGCGATAGTAATTCTTGCTGTGATCGGACTTTTTAGACTTTCAAGAATACTTATGCAGCGAATTCTAAAAAAACTAAGAAGTAAGTACACTGTTTTTGGTGCTGACCAAATGCTGGTCACCGGATTGTACTTTCTTCTTGCTGGACTGCTTTTCCTCCCCGCGTTCACGTCACTTCTCGCAGTGATAAACTGCAGATACCTGACAGGAGGAATAGTGGTTCATCTTGTGATGGTAGCTATCTCAATCGTACTTTTCAGTATCTCGGAGGACCTTTTCAGGGATTTTTCCACTTGTAGTTCTGATGAGAACTGGTCAGTAGGCAGGCATTTCAGATACGTATCGTTACCATTTATTACCTTCTGGACCATCAGCTCTGTTTTTGTCAGCCCTCTTTTCTATTCAGGTCTCACCCTGGTTCTGGTTCTTTTCTACCTTTACGCTCTCTCCTGCAGACCCGGCGCGAATAACGGGGATACGAAAAAGTCTACCTGATGCAGGGTAGTCAGCCTCGCATTCTGCACATTATTACTAAGCTGGCGGTAGGGGGAGCTCAGCTTAACACTCTAATATCTACAAGGGATATTTCCAAAAAAGGATATCATTCCGATATCCTTACAGGTCCAGAGAAGCCATCGGAAGGAGATCTCTTCGCCCTTGCGGAGAAATGGAAGCTTACCATCATTATTGCTCCTCATCTCAAGAGAAATATTTCACCTTTTAGTGATTACCTTGCGCTGCTTGAGATAAAGAAAGTTATCAGAGAAGGCAACTACAATATAGTTCATACCCACGGGTCAAAGGCGCGCTTTCTCGGAAGGATAGCGGCTGCCTCCTTCAGTGGAGTAAGAACAGTACAGACTGCTCATGGCTGGCCTTTCTACGATTCAATGAATGCATTTAAGAGTAAGATCTACGTTACACTTGAGAAAATAGGCTTCAACCTGGCTCATATCAATATCTGCGTAAGCCCCAGGGATCGGGATAAAGCCCTGCTTCATCGATTAGGTCATTTCAACGATTACAGGGTAATACGCAGTGGGGTTGAGTTCGATGAATTCCGTGCAGCAAGGAACAATAGGGCTATTTCCAGAAGCAGCCTTGGTATCAGTCCGGACAAACAGGTTATTGGTTCTGTTATGCGGTTCTGTCCGGAGAAAGCACCGGATATTTTTGTCAGAGTTGCCGCAGGAGTAATTGAAAACAAACCCGATATTCTCTTCGTTCTTGTGGGAGATGGTCCTCTCAGAAAGCAGACGGAAAATCTGATCTCTTCTATGAAACTCAGAGATAACTTCTTACTGCTGGGAAGCAGAAATGATGTTGTTGATATTCTTCCTGCTTTTGATGCTTTTCTGATCACTTCCCGTACGGAGGGGCTCCCCAGAGCACTTCTGGAATCTCTTGCATCTGGAGTTCCCGTTGTTTCCACGAATGTAGGTGGAGTACACGAACTGGTCGGGGACGGTCGTAACGGTTTCCTGTCCGATGAGGGTGATATTGACTCCCTGGTATCCAATGTAAACAGAATCCTTGATTTTCCTGAAAAGACGATGATGATGAGTCATGTGGATATAGATCTGGAGCCATTTTCCGCGAAGAAAATGGTTGATGATCTTTATTCATTATACACGAAACTTAAGTCACCTTTATTAAATGTTGTGTTCCTGTGTGACGATGAGCCTTTCAATATTCCCAGAACCATTGGGAGAATTATCAGGAAAAGACCCTTTAACAGATATACGATTATCTCACTGCATGGTCATGGGTCTCTGAAAAAGCCTCTTCTTAATATTAAACGCTACTTAGCACTATACGGCTGTTTCGGGTTTTTGATGCAGCTGTTCAAATTCGCTGTATTGAAGTTATCCGGCAAATTCATGTTTCCAACCAGGTACTCCCACTCTCTCATGCAGACCGCCAGAAGGGAGCACGCCGGTTATGCGGCTCTTGACAGACTTAATTCGAAAAAATCGAGAGACTTTCTCCGATCACTTGATCCGGATGTTCTAATTTCTGTTGCGTGTCCGCAGATATTGCGAAAGAAAACCCTTGCGATACCTGAACTCGGAGCCTGGAATGTGCATTCGTCTCTTCTTCCAGTAAATAGAGGAATGCTCCCGACATTCTGGTCACTTTACAATGGTGATACTCCCGGTGTAACTCTGCACGAAATGGTTCCTGAGCTTGATGCGGGTGGGATTCTTATCCAGAAGAGTTTGGACTGTTCAACAATCAATAATACTTCTCTTCATCAACTCCTGAACAGAGCAAAGAACCTTGCCACCGAGGTGGTCGCTGAGGGTCTTGGATTACTTGCTGATGGCAATTATACGCTCCTTCCAAATCTACCTGAGAAAGCTACTGTAAATACATTCCCCTCAAAAATGGACATTCAAAGATTTCGGAATATGGGCGGAAAGATAACCGGTATAAAGGTGGAACGACCGAGAATTGCTATTTCATTCGATGTCGAGGAATGGTTTCAGACCCATGCGGCCAGAAAGTGGTATCCCAGCGACAAGTGGGATCAATTAGACAGCAGAATAGTAAATGCGCTTGATAGTATCCTTCAGATACTTGATGATCACCGTGCCAGAGCAACTTTCTTCTTTCTTGGGTGGATTGTTGAGCGTCATCCGGATCTCGTGCATAAAATTATGAACAGGGGTCATGAAATAGGCTACCACGGCTACAATCACGTTGAGCTTACGGCACTGACAAGAGAGGAATTCCGCAGGAACCTCGATCGGTTCCTGAATCTGACAGATTCTCTTTCAATTCCTACTCCTGTCGGATTCAGAGCGCCAAGTTTTTCAATGAAAAGCCATACATCCTGGGTTGTTGACGAAATAGTTGCGCGTGGTTTTAAATATGACAGTAGCATATATCCCATGTTCAAGTTGCGCTATGGAGTACCGGAAGCACCTCAAGAACCCTTCATCCTCAAGGGAGAAACAAGTTCGATCATTGAACTGCCCCTTGCATCAGTATTAATATCTGGTTTGAAGATTCCTATTGCGGGAGGGGCATATCTCAGATTTTATCCCGGTGTATTGCATCGAATCTTACTTCGGTCTGTATCAAAATTGAAAAGAACACCTGTTCTTTACTTTCATCCTTGGGAAATCGATACAATAAACATCTCCAGCAAGATGAACATCTTTCAGAGGATAAGGCAACATCATAACTCTGGTCTGAACACTGTATCCAAACTGAGCAAAATACTTAAACACTATAAGGGTATTACGTTAAGAGAACTTGCTGAAAAGGCTGAAAGCACTGACCTTACCGATTTCAGCCTGTGAGTAACCGCCTGATGAAAGCTCATCAGGCGGTATTTTCAATCTAAATTATCCGTCAGTTTAGGGAGCTACTATAGCGCTTACGGGACAGGCCGCAACACATGCGCCGCAGTCAATACATGTATCTGGATCAATTGTGTATACGTCTCCTTCGTATATTGCATCAACCGGGCATTCAGGCTTGCATGCTCCGCAAGCAATACACTCATCGTTAATTTTATGTGCCATTCGCTCTCCTTTCATTCAAGCATCTTGCTAATTAATGTTCAACTCTGAATTTCAGCGAGTATATCCTCTATCTTGATGATGGTCAACGTCCGCAAATCAACCATTCTCAACGGATTTGAGAAGAATTAGAATCCTGTCAAGCTCATCAAGACTGTGATAACTGATCTCTATTTTTCCGGTTATACCTTTTCCCCTTATACGGACCTTTGTTTTCAGAACTCTCTGCAGGTTATCCTGAAGTTTTCTTATTTCAGCGGTTTCCATAGCGGAAGATTTTTGGGTGTCTCTCCTTTTAGCGGAATTCAGCTTTCTAACCTTCTCTTCAATCTGCCTTACAGATATACCGCGCTTGACCGCATTCACTGCCATCCGCGATATCAAGGTTTTATTCTCCAGTCCCAGCAACGCCCTTCCGTGACCCATACTCAGTTGACCGGTTCTGAGAATATCAATCACCTGTTCCGGAAGATCCAGAAGCCTCTGGAAATTCGCCACCGAAGAGCGACTTAGACCAACCCTCTCTCCCATTTCCTCCTGGGTCAGACCGAATTCCAAAGAGAGTCTCTTGAAGGCCTCAGCCTTCTCTACTGGACCCAGATCCTGGCGCTGTATATTTTCCACCAGAGCAAGAGCAAGCATTTGCTGATCATCTGCTTTCCTGACGACTACCGGCACTTTCTTAAGGCGGGCTTCAATAGCTGCCCTCAAACGCCTTTCTCCGGCAATAAGCTGGTAGCGCTCGCCGTACTCTCTAATCACAAGCGGCTGAAGTATTCCCTGAGAAATTATGGATCTTGCCAGGGATGCTATATCTTCTTTCTTCCATTCTTTCCTGGGCTGGAATGGATTTGGGTCAATAAGCTCTATATCAATTTCCCGGGGGGTCAGTTTGTCATCATCACCAATACCTGGAAATATCTCTTCCATACCCTTTCCCAGCGCTTTTCTATTTCTTTTCGTCATCTTTCCATCACCTCCCTGGCCAGATCAAGATAACTTATAGATCCCTTCGATTTCGCGTCATATATAAGAACTGGTACGCCATAACTGGGTGCCTCGCTAAGTTTTACGTTTCTTGGTATACAAGTGTTATACAGAGTGGATCCCAAAAATTCTTTAACTTCCTCCTCAACGTCACGGCTGAGGATAAGCCTTCTGTCGAACATCGTAAGAACAACGCCGTTTATTTTTAATCCTGGATTCCAGAGCTGCCTGATATTCCTCACAGTATCCATCAGGTGTGAAAGACCTTCCAGAGCGTAGTATTCGCTTTGAAGCGTAACAAGTACCTCATTCGACGCAACCAGGGCGTTTATCGTAAGCAAGCCCAGTGAGGGAGGGCAGTCTATCAGCACATAGTCGAAACGACCGATGATATCCTCAATTGCTTCCTTAAGAAGATATTCTCTGTATTCGGCACCGGCCAGCTCTATTTCCAGTCCGGAAAGGCTTCGTGAACCGGGAACTATCATAAGCCCATCAACTCCCGTTGGTTTAATTACTTCTTCCAGACTTCTTTCTCCGAGAATCAGCGTGCTGATATCGTTTCCATGGGTTTCTTTGATTCCAAGTCCAGCAGTAGCATTCACCTGTGGGTCAAAATCTATCAAAAGAACATCACAGTCATTCATAGCCAGGCTTGCTCCTAAGTTGATAACCGTGGTGGTTTTTCCAACACCACCCTTCTGATTAGCAACTGCTATTATCCTGGTTGATGACATGCTATTCCTTACTTCATTCCGGTGTAGATACATCTTTACTAAGCGACCGTTAATAAATATTAATGTAGTTCCGATTCATGGCGAATCCGACGGCAACTCGAATCAGACACGATACTGCACCAGAAAACCGCTGCGGTCAAGCGGTGGGCAACATAGTTTCACGTATCTTTCAAAATCTTCATTCTCTGAAATTTCCGGTTGCCTGTATACCAGCATCGAACCCTTTCCGGCAACTGTACTGATTATTTTAAGCAAGGAAGCCGGCGGAGCTACCGACCTTGCGACGAATTGCAATACTCCATCTTCTGGATTAAAGTCTTCAATCCTTTTCGGTACAGTTATGCAGTTTTCCAGGCCCAGTTTCCCTGAAGCCCAGGCCAGGAATAGATGTCTTTTCCTCCTTGGTTCAAGAAGGATCATGCGAAACCCAAGAATCGCAAGTACTATACCTGGAAATCCGTTACCGCTTCCAATATCAACAACAGTTCGATCCTTATCAATCAGGAAACCATACTGAACGGATTCAAGAAAATGCCTTTTCCAAAGCCTGTTCCGTTCCCCGGGTCCTATAAGATTCGCTTTTTCAGATCTCTCCAGAAGAATCCGGGCAAACTCCCCGAAAAGCTCAAGCTCTCTTTCTTTAACATCAGCGCCCAGTTCTTCCAGATCGCTGATCATGGCGCCAAGAGGTGGAAATGAAATGGGAAAAGGTATCATTCAAATTTCACCGGCTCTTGCGTTGTTCCACGTGGAACGACGCCTGTCAAGATATATCAGAAGTCCCTGAAGATCAGTGGGCCGTATTCCCGGTATTCTTTCTGCCCCTGCGAGTGTTTCCGGTCTTGATTTTTCCAGAGCTTCTCTCGCCTCCCAGCAGATTTCTTCTACTTCCATGTAAGAGCTTATCTCTTTCAGACTGATCTTCTCCAGATCTCTTCTGGATTCATATCTCCTTAGGTTCCTTTCAATGTATCCACTGTACTTCTCGTCCAGTAGCACGGATTTCAGAACCTCCTCGTCTATGCCGGCGAGTGAATTTGCAGCTGAAACAACTTCTTCAACACTTGTTCCGGGTCTTCGGCACCATTTGGACAGCCGGATGCCGTCAACTATCTCTTTTTCAAGAAGTACTTTTATTCGCCCGGCTTCTCTCAGGTTGCCGTTCAGAAGTTCACTTTTATCTTCAGACAGTATGCCGAACAGTTCACCGGTATTATGAAGTCTTCTGTCGGCATTATCCTGTCTAAGGTGCAGCCTGTTCTCGGCCCTTGAGGAGAACATTCTGTATGGTTCGTCTGCCCCTTTGCTTACAATATCATCTATCATCACTCCAATGTATGACTCCATTCTCGATAAACTGAGCGGCTCGAGGCATTTTGCTACTCTACCCGCGTTCGCACCGGCAATCAATCCAAGTCCCGCGGCTTCTTCGTATCCCGATGTTCCGCAAATCTGTCCTGCTGCGAACACATTTTCAGTTTTTCTCAGCCTGAGTGTGTCATCAATTTCTGTATAGTGAAAGTAAGAGTACTCTACAGCATATCCATAATCTGCTATTTCAGCTTCGCTAAAACCATCCAGCGAACGCACAATTTTCTCCTGTGCTTCCCTTGGAAGACTACTTGAGAGCCCGTTCAGATAGAAATATCTTGATTTGTAGCCCATTGGCTCAACGTAGATCTTATGTCTCATCCTCTCGGGGAATTTTACAACCTTGTCCTCGTAACTTGGACAATATCTTGGCCCAGTTCCCTCAATCCTACCTACCATTAGCGGTGAAAGATGAAGGTTGTCCTTAGCGATTTCCATTGTGTTTCTATTCGTATATGTTACGTAACAGACTTCTTCTAATCCATTATTCATGCTTTTATCGTAACTGAATGTGAAGCTTGTCTTTTCGCTCTTCTGCACCTCCAGTTGCTCTGTATTCACCGTGTTTTGCAAGATCCTGGATGGTGTACCCGTTTTGAAACGTTCCACGTGAAACAATCTTCTCACAATGTCATCTTCCAAAGAATCAGCAGAAATGTCTCCTATTCGTCCACCCTTCCAGTGTTCATCTCCTCTGAAGAGCCTGCCCTTAAGGAATGTTCCCGCTGCGATTACAACCGTTTTCCCCTTGATGCTGGAACTTTTTCTGCATCTTACCCCTGATACCTTTTCAGTTAAACCATCGAGACCTGTTACTTCATCCTCTATAATGGTTACTCCGCTATTTCGAAGATGTCTCTGCTGTGTCCTCGCATACTCCTTTGCGTCTGACTGTACCCTTGGCCCCCAGACTGCAGGTCCTTTCTTTCTGTTGAGCATTCTGAAGTGCAAGGTTGTGCTATCTGCCGACCGTGCCATTGATCCGTCAAGCGCGTCTATTTCGCGCACAATTGTTCCCTTAGCAATTCCTCCAATTGCAGGATTGCATGACAGCTCTCCAATTCTGCCTATTTTAGCTGATATCAGAACGACGCTACAGCCCATTCTCCTGGCCGCCAGCGCCGCTTCTATTCCGGCATGTCCTCCTCCAACAACTATTACATCCCACTCTTCTTTCATTTTCCAACGCACATGCCAGCAAGAGCTCTTTCTATGCTCAGTTCTATATTTTCTCCCTTACCCATAATTCTTCTTGCCTCTATCTCAGCTTCTCCTAGTATTTCTGCCGCAAGATCGTATTCCCGGGAGGAAATAAATCCATCCGATTTGTGAATACTCTCCTCGATTCTTGCCGCGACACCGGACAGAGACATGCTTCCTGGAACCCTTGAGATTATCTTCTTCAGTTCTTCCAGGCCCTCTCCCGTTACGGAAGATACGTTCAGAAACCGTTCTACTTCAATTCTGTTCTTCAGATCGCTCTTTGCAGCTATCAATACTATTTCACCAGCTCTTTTTATTACTTCATCATCGGGCGGTGTCATTCCGCCCTCTGACATCCAGATTACGATTTCCGTTCCATCAAGCTCATTGATTACAGCTTCCGATGCTGTCCTGTCCAGTCCGATTCCATCGGTGCCGGCACTATCGCATAGTTGAATTGTTCTTCCACTTATTTCTATAAATCCTGTTGAACCATCGCGTGTAGTGCCTGGTTCATCGGAGACGAGAGCGCCATTCTTTCCGGTCAATACATTGAATAGTGTGGATTTTCCTGAGTTTGTCGGACCCATTATCAGTACTCTGCTGCTATTTTCATGAGAATCAGCTTCTCTTTTAAAATCCTTCGCATATTCGATCAGATCTCTTAAAACACTCCTTATACTCTTATTATCTTCATCCAGGTGTGTTTCACTGAATTCTATGTTTCCCTCTACTGCTTCCCTTGCTTTTTCTATTTCATTCAGCAGTATTGTGCAGCTTTCTTCTATCTTCCCCGTGAATACACTTCGACTCTTCTCTGTATCCCATAATGCTGCAAGAGCAATGACCTGAACCGCATTCAGCCTTCCGTTAACGAATGCCCGTCTTGCGAATTCACCCGGATCGGCTCTCCTTGCTCCATGTTTTATAAGTATTTCTATTATTGTCCTGATGGACCGTGGAATTCCGTGGCAGATGATCTCTGCCATTTCCTCACCGGTAAAGCTTTTTCCTTCCGGCCAAGATACAACTACAACCTCATCAACGATTTGACCTTCATCAGATATTCTTCCGACTTTTCTCCGCATTCCCTTCAGACGGTTCTTGTCAAGGGACATGATACTTTCTAAAAGTTCGTAAGATCCTTTTCCGCTCACTCTTATTACCGAAAGAGCGGATGTTCCCTCCGGTGTTGCTACAGCACAGATAATTTCAGGCGACATAAATTACACGTCTTACTTTTCAATGCAAAACATTCTCTCGATAAAGTTTCAGTTCTGCCTGGCCTCAAGCTTATTCTTTATAAGCTGCTGCTGCCATATCGTCAGCAGACTATTCGAGAACCAGTACATGGTAAGACCCGCCGGGAACCTCATGAAGAGAAATGTCATGAATATCGGCATCATGTACATCATACCCTTCTGGTTCTGATCGGTCATGGTCATTTTCTGCTGCAGGAACATCGCTATCCCCATAAGTAGTGCAAGTATACCTATACCATGAAGCCCCAGGATTGGAGACTGGAATGGAATCAGAATTTCCGGTTTGGAAAGGTCCTGAATCCACAGTATGAATGGTGCTCCTCTGAGCTGTACTGAATTGGCCAGAACACGGTACAAGGCAAAGAATACCGGCATCTGCATAATAAGCGGAAGGCACCCTCCCAGCGGGTTCACTCCCTCTTCTTTGTACAATTTCTGCATCGCACTCTGTAGTGCCTTCGGATCGCTTTTATACTTCGCCTGAAGTTCCTTCATTTTTGGCTGTACCTGTTTAAGCATTGCCATCGATTTAAAACTCTTTGTTGTAAGTGGCATGAGAATCAGTTTAAGTACTATTGCCAGAATCAATATCTTGATTCCCCAGTTGCCGATAAATGAAAGCACTGATGTGCAGAACCAGAATAGCAGTCTTCCTATATCCCTTATTATTGGCCATCCGAAATCAACCAGTCTGCTCGTATCCCTTCCTAGTGATCTCAGCCTTCCGTAATCAAGTGGGCCTGCGTATACGAATATCCTGTTATCCTGTAATCCTATTGATGGTGATTCGTCTTCTTCTGAAGCAAACAGGTATCCATATGCTCTATCATAGGATTGCGGCATCATGATAATCGCGAAGTACTGTGATCTCGCTGCTATCCATTCTACATTACCAACCTGGAGGTCTTCGGTGATACTATTGGAATTTTTGTCCTTAACCTTCTCCGCGTTCCACTGTGCCTTGAAATATCTAGAATGATTCGAATCCATTTCACTTATCGGCAGTATTCCTCCGTTAAGCACTGTTATTCCGTCGAATCCCTCTACTTCGAAAAGGAAACCGTAACGCCCCGGCATGAAGGTATATCTGATCTCTCTTTCGCCCGAGGGATCACTCAGCACAATCGTCTGCTGGTTTTCATTGATTAGAATAGTATCCTCTGATGTTGTCTCGAAATTCGTACTATTCTGAAACCATCTGTTTCCATTGAAGGTGATTCTTTCTCCGGTTCCTGCGCCAGGCATATCCTCGTATTGCGGAAGCTTCCATCCTGTTATCGTTCCACCTGCTGTTGAGATATCTGCCTCAACTATGACCTTATCCCCATCATAGACTATTACTTTAATTACCCTAATTTCTGGTAATAACTCTTCTATATCTATGTCATTTGACTTATCCGAAGTTAATACATCGTTTTCTTTTTCCGCGGATGCGGAATCGTCCAATACCGGCTGCTCCTCCTGCTGTAAATATTCCAGTGACTGTGGCGTACTCTGAGAACTATCAGCCGTTGTAGATCTCCCCATGAACTGCCAGCTGATAAACAACACTGCCGCCATTAAAGCTGCGGCGAGAAGCAGTCTCTTTTGATCACTCATTTACGGTTCTCCCATTTGTCCGGTACAGGATCGTATCCGCCATGTCTGAATGGATGGCATCGGAGCAGACGCAATAGCGCTAGTCTCAATCCTCTGATGGCTCCGAACCTCCTTATAGATGTTTCCGCATAAGTGCTGCAGGTTGGCGTATAGATGCAGCTCGATGGAAACACTGGCGATATGAATTTCCTGTATCCTTTGATTGTACCTATGAGCAAAGACTCTGTCACTATTGCTATTCTGCAGTCTTTTTCACTCATCTATGTTTTCTTTTCAACAGGTATCGTTTTCGATCATGAATATAAGCTTCTCAAAATCCTCGCGAATATCAATCCATCTGGCGTCCCGCAGTTTTCCAGCTGGTAATATAACTATATCCGCTCCGATCCTTTTACTGTTCTGGTCTTTCAGGTGCTTAATTCTTCTTCTTATAAGATTTCTTTTTACTGCGTTTCCGCTTTTTGCGGATAGTGAAAACCCCAGGCGTATATTGCCCAGGGTATTCTTCATGTACACTGCCCTGAATGATACACCCCTGAAGGCTTTGCCTTTTCTGAAAACTTTTCTGAACTGGTAACTTTTCTTCAGGGTACTCTCTGTCTTTCTCAGGGAATCAAATTCTTTCTTCCTTTTTTCCTCCGGGCATTTATTGTTTTTCTGCCGTTCTTCGTCGACATTCTTTTCCGGAATCCATGTCTTCTTGCCTTTGACAGGTTGCTTGGCTGAAAGGTTCTTTTCATTAATCATCACTCTTTCCTGATAACTCGCCTTGACGCTGGCGGGATTACTGCATCAGTTTCAACAGTCAGGTAAATATTTATCTCTGGAGTCAACGATTGTGAAAGTTAGCCAATATAATCATTTATGTCAAGTACTTGGGATCACACTATGTACACTCTGAAAGGTTTTCAACAATAGTAATGTACTCTATGCACTATTTTTTTTAAGTTATTATGTTTCTTTAAGTTATCTTACATATTAGTTGTTGATTTCTCTGTGTATAAACACTGTTGTTTACTGCATACTATTGCTTTAGGTGACTCTCATTGATTGGAACACAAATGGAATTTTTTGACCCCTCTGAATTATGGAACCGCTGCCTTCAGGAGGCGGAAAACAGACTTGAATCAACCGAATTCGAATCATGGTTGAAGAACTCACTCTACGAAGACATCAACGGGACAAGACTTGTTATAAGATTCAGAAACTCTTTTGTCGCAGGACATGTTAAATCCCGCTTCGGCGATATGCTGGAAAGTATTATCCGCAATATTTCCGGAAGGAGCGACCTTGCTCTTCAGTTTGTAGGTAATCCTGCCGAACCCGGACCCTCCACCACCGTAAGCCTGCCTCTCGGCTCTTCACACTCTGCTTCCGATTACACTTTTCTCCGCTCAAACTATACCTTCGAGCATTTCGTTGTAGGCCCGAGTAACCAGCTTGCACACGCTGGCGCTCTTGCTGTCAGCCGTGATATAGGATCAACAAATTACAATCCCCTTTTTATTTACGGTGGAGTCGGCCTCGGTAAAACTCACCTTATCCAGGCTATAGCGCATCATCTCAGACAGGAGAGCTCGAAGAGAACTTTCAGGTATATTTCTACGGAACTTCTTGTTGAAACGTTCATTAAAAGTGTACTTCAGAATGATTACACTACTTTCAGGAAGCTTTTTCATGGTATAGACTATTTTCTTATGGACGATATACAATTTCTCAAAGGTAAAGTTGAAACTCAGGAGGCGTTCTTTCACCGTTTCAATGAACTTACCCAGCAGGGAAAACAGATTGTCCTTACATCAGACAGGCCTCCGCATGAACTTCCTGGCCTCCCTGAAAGATTGATAAGTCGTTTTCAGTCCGGACTGGTTGCCGATATCAAGCCTCCCGAATACGAAACCCGTCTTGCCATACTCCAGCTTCTTGTAAGAGACGAGGAACTTGAAGTAAGTCTTGATGTACTGGATTTTATAGCATCATCTATAAGAAAGAACGTAAGACAGCTTTCCGGTGTTATTCACAGACTCGCCGCAATGTCAAGACTTACGGGATGCAAAGTAGACATGAACCTTGCTCAGAAGGAGATCAGTTCTTCTCTCGGCACTATTACAAGAAGGCTAACACCCGGTAACATCACTTCTATAGTAGCCGAGAGTTTTGATATTTCTCCCAGCCAGCTGAAGGGAAAACAGAGAAAGCGCAATATTCTAGTTCCAAGGCAGGTAGCCATGTCACTTATGAGAGAGCTTACTACAATGTCTCTTATGGATATAGGTTCTTTTTTCTCGGGCAGAGACCATTCTACTGTCCTGAATTCCATAGAAAGGATAAAAGAACTCAAGAAGAATGACCCGGAACTTGATAGAAAAATTGATGAAGTTAAACGCAAGCTGATTTCCATTTGACAATGATAGTACTTCTCTTTTCAATTGTTCAAAACTACCTGTATTTAACTGTATAAAATTCTCTCTTGTGTAAAAGTCCTGTTTCTTTATTTTGTTTTCTACAATTTTTCCACATGGGTTTTTCTCTCATATCTTTTCTGCATGTGACATGTCCACATATCCACAAGTATAATAACTATCATTATTGTTCTAAGATTACTGTATTTATAAAGCTGGAGGAATTTCCATGATTAAACTTCTTGTTAACCATTCCGACTTACTCAAAGGTCTTAATTGTGTTGCCACAGCCCTCCCTACAAGAAGCAGTCTTCCTTATCTCACCAATGTTCTTCTTGAAACCGAAGGAGAAACACTTCGATTATCGGCAACTGATCTCGATACCACGGTTATTACTTCAATACCGGCATCGGTAACAACTAGCGGTTCTATAACACTTCCAGGTAAGAAGTTTCATGAAATAGTGCGTGAACTTTCAGAGGAAGAAGTTCGTTTAAGCGGCACTGGTAACAGAATAACAATAAGCTGTGGACTTGGTTCTTTTACATTGAGCGGTAGCTCAAGCGAGCAATTCCCTTCCCTTCCATCGAAAAGCGGTGTTGATCCATCATGCATTCCTGTTGATGTTCTTTCTGATGCAATTAGAAAAACTTCTTATGCTGTTGCCCATGATGATTACAGAGCAACTCTTAACGGAGCACTACTTGATTTCAGCGAAAGCGGATTTGAGATGGTCGCTACCGACGGCCACCGACTTAGTTGTATTACTCTTGGCAGCCTATCTTCACCCGTAAGTATTCATGCCCTTGTTACGCAGAAAGCCTTGAACCTTTTCGCAAAATTGTCTTCTAATGGAGATGTTCTTATCAGATTTAAAGGATCGCAGATATCTTTTGAGTTTGGTGATACAATTATTTTCAGCAGAACAATCGATGGAGAATATCCTCCCTACAGGAAAGTTATTCCGCAGGATAATGACTGTAGTCTTTCTACAGACAGAGAGGATCTTATATCCGTTCTGCGAAGGGTTAAGACAATGGCGAATCCAACCACCCATCAGATAAAATTCTCACTTGAAAAAGACAAAGTTCTTGTTCATTCAGAGAGCGTTGATGCGGGAGATGCACAGGAAGACCTCACTGCTGAATACCAGGGCAGGCCATTCCAGATAGGGTTCAATGGTAATTTTCTCATGGAAATACTTCGAAATATGAGTTGTGAAAGAATTACAATGAAAATGAAAGACAGTAATACAGCAGTTGTGATTAATGATTATGAGGAGACGGATGGTTCCGACTCCTACCTTGCACTGATCATGCCTGTAAAGTTGTCAAAAGCAACAGAAGAGTAGTAACTGAATCATTGTGAGGAAGATTAACGATCTGATACCTGATGTTCTGGATAATTTTGAACCGGACTGTTATCATAAAAGGAACAGAGTTTTAATGCTGTGGGAAAACATCGTCGGAGAGGAACTTGCCTCTTTCGTTAGACCGACAGGTTTTGAAGGATCCGTGCTCATGCTTAGAGTAGTTCACCCGGCAGCATCAATGGAAATCGGACTTAGAAAGAGAGAAATACTGCTCAAGCTGAATTCAGAATTTAACGAAGAGCTCTTTTCTGATTTAAAAATAGTATAGCGTGCAAGACGAAAGGTAAACGGTTTGAGCGGGAATAACATAAACTATGATGCCAACTCGATAAAAGTTCTTAAAGGGCTTGAACATGTTAGAAAAAGACCGAGTATGTATATCGGATCAACTTCACAGACTGGTCTGCACCACCTGGTCTGGGAGGTAGTGGATAACAGTATTGACGAAGCTCAATCAGGTTTCTGTACATCGATAGATGTGATTCTGTACGACGACCGTTCGGTTTCAGTTAACGATAACGGTCGTGGTATTCCAATTGAGATGCACGAGAGCGGAAAGTCAGCGCTTGAAGTGGTTATGACTACCCTTCACGCAGGAGGGAAATTCGATAATACCGCGTATAAGACATCTGGAGGACTCCACGGTGTTGGAGTAAGCGTTGTTAATGCGTTGTCTGAATGGCTGACCGTTGAGGTACATAAAGGTGGTAATATCTATACACAAAGTTACCATCGAGGAACGGCGGATGGACCACAGAATAATATCGGCAATACGGATCTGACAGGAACAAGAATCAGATTCTTGCCTGACTATGAACATATATTCGAAATATCGGAGCTTAACTTTGAAACACTGTGCAGCAGACTGCGTGAGCTCGCCTATCTCAACAACGGGTTGAAACTGAGCATTACTGATAAAAGACTGGAGAACGCAGAAAGGTATGAAGAATACTGTTTTGAAGGTGGCTTGAACTCTTTTGTATCTTATATAAATGAAGCTCATACGACACTTCATAATCCCGTGAGAATAAATGGAGAGTTCGAACTTGAAGAAGATGGGCTTATAATTATCGATGTAGCATTTCAATACAATAAAGCCTTCCAGGAGGACATATTTTCTTTTGTTAACAACATCAATACTATTGATGGAGGCACACATCTGTCGGGAATGAAATCAGCTCTCACGAGGACACTGAATGAATATGCCTCGTCCAATAACATGTTCAGCACCAAGGATGATTCATTCTCAGGAAGCGACGTAAGAGAGGGCCTGGTAGCAGTAATAAGCGTCAAAATTTCCGATCCGCAATTCGAGGGCCAGACAAAAACCAGGCTTGGAAACAGAAGTGTTCAGGGAGCCGTACTTTCCCACGTCAGCAGGGGAATATCAACTTTCCTTGAAGAGAACCCCTCAATAGCAAAGAATATTGTTCAGAAATGCCTTCTTAATCACAGTTCCAGACAGGCCGCAAAGAAAGCCAGGGAACTTACCAGAAGGAAATCAGCGCTTGAAACCGCTGCTCTACCCGGGAAGCTTGCGGATTGCACTGTGAACAACCCGGAGGAGGCTGAGTTATTCATAGTAGAGGGTAATTCAGCCGGGGGTTCAGCGAAACAGGGCCGTAACAGATATTTCCAGGCAATACTGCCTCTCAGGGGAAAGATTCTCAATGTAGAGAAGGCACAACTTGGAAGAGTTCTTCAGAACAACGAAATAAGAACGATCATCACAGCCGCAGGAACAGGTATCGAAGAAGATTTTGATATAAGCAACATCAGATATCATAAAATTATTATCATGACGGACGCGGACGTTGACGGATCCCATATAAGAACCCTGCTTCTTACATTCTTTTACAGGCATATGCCCGAACTGATAGAAAATGGATACATTTATGTTGCACAGCCCCCGCTCTACCTTATAAAGAAGGGAAGCACTAAAAAGTATGCATATAATGAAAAGGAGAGAACTAAAATCGTAGAGGAGTTCGGAAATATCGGTATTACTATGCAGAGATACAAAGGACTCGGTGAAATGAATCCGGATCAGTTATGGGCAACTACGATGGATCCTGAGAAGCGGGTTCTTCTGAAGATAAGACTTCAGAATGTCATGGAGGCGAGTCATATTTTTTCAGTTCTCATGGGTGATGATGTTGAACCAAGACGAGAATTCATACAGCAGCATGCCGCTGATGTAATGAACCTTGATGTTTAGTGTCCTGTGAATAAACTAGAAAGAAACTAAGTATGATCGAAAGGGTTGAAGGAGACCAGTTGAGCAGCAGTCATAACGTAAAATCGGACGTCATTGATATAGAAGAGGAAATGAAACGTTCCTACATGGATTATTCCATGAGCGTCATCGTTTCAAGAGCCCTGCCCGACGTAAGAGATGGTCTTAAGCCGGTGCACAGAAGAATTCTGTATTCGATGTATGAGCAGAAACTTACCCACAAACGTGGATACAGGAAATCAGCAACAGTTGTTGGTGATGTTCTTGGAAAATACCATCCCCATGGGGATTCCGCGGTCTACGATGCGATGGTTAGAATGGCGCAGGATTTTTCTCTCCTGCATCCTCTTGTGGATGGACAGGGCAACTTCGGATCAATAGATGGTGATCCAGCAGCAGCATACAGATATACTGAAGCAAGGATGTCCAGAATAGGCTCGGAAATGCTTCGCGATATCGATAAGGAAACCGTGAATATGGTTCCCAATTTCGATGACCGCCTGAAGGAACCATCAATACTTCCCTCAGGAATACCGAATCTTCTAGTCAACGGTTCGTCAGGTATAGCAGTTGGAATGGCCACAAATATACCACCACACAATCTTCGAGAGATAGTCAGTGCATGCTGCAGAATTATTGAGAATCCCGACCTTACCGAAGAAGAGCTATTCAGCATAGTTAAAGGACCCGATTTTCCCACAGGCGGCATAATTACAGGTACTCGGGGTATAAGGGACTGTTACACGACCGGAAAAGGGTCCATCCCGGTCCGCGGAAGGGTTTGTATTGAAGAAGCACCGAGGGGCAGGGAAGCCATAATAGTCACAGAGATTCCCTACCAGGTGAATAAGACCAGACTCATTGAAAATATCGCCGAACTGGTCAAGCTGAAAAAAATTGTATCAATAGCAGATCTACGCGATGAGTCCGACAGAGATGGCATGCGAATAGTCATCGTGCTGAAGAATGACGCCCTTTCTGATGTAGTACTTAACCAGCTTTACAAGCACACCAGCCTTGCAAAAACATTCGGGGCGAACTGCCTTGCTCTCTGTAACGGGAAACCTTTAAGATTGACCCTTCGCAATTTTCTTGACTATTACATTGAGCACAGGCACGATGTTATTGAGAAACGGGTAATATTCGATCTCGCAAAGGCGGAAGCTAGAACCCACATCGTGGAAGGGCTACTCAAGGCGCAGGATTCGATTGAAGAAGTTATCAGGGTCATACGGGAATCCGGCGACAGTGATGAAGCCAGATCAGGACTTATGGATGGATTCGGATTCACCGAAATCCAGGCTCAGGCTATACTTGATATGCGCCTGAGAAGACTCACAGGCCTTGAGCGGGATGAGCTGGAGAAAGAATACGGTGAACTGAAGATTCTTCTGGCAGAACTCAGAGAATTTTCAGCGAGCAGGTCAAAGAGGATGAAGATCGTTGCCGATGAACTTTTGGCAGTTGCCGATGAATACGGCAGGGAACGAAAAACGGAGATAATGCCTTACGCCCCCGGAGAAATAGACATAGAGGATCTGATCCCCGACGATGAGATGGTAATCACCGTATCACGAGAGGGCTATATCAAGAGACTCTCATCGGATACCTACAAGATCCAGCACAGGGGCGGCAAAGGTATTACCGGAGCGAAGACCAGGGAAGAGGACTCACTGGAGCAGATCTTTGTTTCTTCAAATCATAGTTATATCCTGTTTTTCACCAACCAGGGAAGGTGTTACTGGCTCAAAGTTTACAAAATACCTGAGGCGGGCCGCATCAGCAAAGGAAAAGCAATAGTCAATCTTCTGGACCTTGAACCCGAAGAAAGACCTGTTGCCAACGTCTGCGTGAAGGAATTCGATGAAGACAGGTTCATACTTATGGCAACCAGTAATGGGCTGGTGAAGAAAACATCTCTTTCCAGCTATAGTCATCCGAGGAGAAATGGAATTTGGGCCATCAAGCTTGATAGTAACGCTGAACTTGTCTCCGCCGCTCTTACAAATGGAAACGGTTGGATTTTCCTTGCCCTTGCTGGCGGTAAAGCCAACAGTTTTTCCGAGAAGGAAATTCGTCCAACGGGCAGGCATACAAGAGGAGTAAGAGGTATCAGAGTGGGTAAGCTCGACAGGCTGGTTGGCATGGTAGCCATGGAGAAACCCGGGAGTCTGCTTACTGTAACGGAAGGCGGGTACGGCAAAAGGACCTTATCTGAAGAGTACAGGATTACTCACCGGGGAAGCGGCGGAGTGATCAATATCCGCAACATTGATCGAAACGGTCCGGTCATTTCAATCATGCAGGTTTCCGAGAAGGATGAGTTAATCCTTATTTCCGCACTTGGAATGATTATAAGGCTTCCAATTGAACAGATAAGGGAGATGGGACGGAGTACAATGGGAGTCAGGCTTATGAATCTGCCCGTTGAAGACAGCGTGGTGGACGCGGCTATTGTACATCCAGGTGACGATAACGCGGATCAGGGAGAAACGGAATAGACGTTCAGGAAAAAGTCAGGATTATAGAAGCCTGGAGTCAGGAAAATCAGCTCCACTCCTTGAAACCTCCCGAAATTGGAAAGGGTTTCAGTCTTCCGGAAAAGAATCTTGATATATCAATCGTTTCCCCCGAAACAAGAAGCAGGGTCCTGGCAATATCTCTTTTTTCATGGGAATGGAAAACCGCCGGAGATGCCCTGGCATTTCTTCTTACCACGATAAAAGACAGCGATGTAGATAAACTTCTTGATAACCTGTCGAATATGCAGTCGCCGCCACCGGTCATGGAAGATTCGGCGGTCAAGTGGTTCTCAGCCCTCACCAACCTCCCGTCTGACGCCGTGGTTGTGGCTGTTCAGGAATTTTTTCATCTCAGCTGGGTATGGAACCAGATAGGTCCACGCACAGGGCTTGTATTTGATGATCTCATCTCATTGTTATACAAGACATTGCGCGTTCTGGCGGAAACACCTGGAGACCTTTATCTTGCCGAAACACTGATTCAGAAAGGCATCAGATGGCCTGAACGATTCGGTTTCATGCTTGAAAGGACAAGGATAGGCGGAGGGAATATCGTACGTGCCCTTCAGCGCGCAACAGAGATAATGAAGTATGCCCCCCCTGTAGTTCACGAAACCCTTATTGATTTCGCTGTTGAGACAGGATGGTATCTTCTTGCAAAGGAAGACTTGCCGGTATGGAGATCGATAGGAAGGAACGGGGAATCTCTTTTCAGAAAAATGAGGGGATTTTCAATCAAGATAGAAGCAATCCGTACTCTTTCCGGGTTTCTTGGAAAGCTGGAGGAAACCGAAGAACTGCACCCACTGCTGGAAGACACGATGAAGAGAGTAATCACCGATATACTGGGCGAACTTGCCGAACAGGATATGGACGAAATTCTTGAAAATATTTCCGAAAAGGCGAGAGAAGGGCTGAAAAGAAGAGCTGAGAGAAATATAAACTTTGATATCATAGACCTGCCTGTCACAGACAGCGGGAACGCACTCGATTATGGAAGAGCTATCGCAGAGATGATCTTGTTCGCCGGGGCAGGAAGAGCCTTCTATAACTGCTTCCGCGAAACATATTCCATAGCAATAGAGACGGCTGACAATAATCAGGTAATCATGATATCCCGACTCGCTCGTGACAGAAGTGGAACCGATTATCTGGAGAGCAGCAAAACTGAATTTTACATTGATTTCATTCCCATTGCTCTGAAGTTCCTTGAAGGGAAGACCAGTAATACAGAGATAAAGCGGGTCGTTAATTCTGTTGGACGCCTGATGGATGCGATTCTTTGTCAGGACGATCCTGAAGCGGCAATAGTATCCACGAATGCCTACCTGGAGAAGGTTGAGATCAGCTATGACAAACTGTTGCCCACGCTTGTACTGCTGTTCCGCTCGACGAAGAGTGCCAGATTTCAGGATCTTGTTTCAAAAAGCGAAGTTTTCGCAGGCATACTTGACCTGTTGAATGTCAATTACAGAAAAAGACTCCTGGAAGGTGAACAAACAGAATGGTTTACACCACTGGCTGAGGAATCCATCCATTCGGCAGAGGTTATCATGCGCAAACTGGGAAATATCAATGATGTAGAACTTCGCGGAAGATTCATGGATAAGGTAATAGCTCCTCTGTTGCAGGGAACGGATACAGAAGACCCCATATTCAACGAACTTATCTCAACCGCTGTCTCCACTTATAACAGAGAGATGAGCATAGACCAGCTGAGGAAAGAGGAAACATCACTTCTTGGAAAGCTGTTCAGGGCAGAGGACAGGAGCAAGGCTCTCAAGAAATCAATGGAAAACCTTCTAAGAATTCCAGGGATAGAGGAAAAGAAAGCCAACGATCTCATCTACTCCTCAAGAATGCTCTGCGATATCCTTTCTCAGCAGGCAGTCTGGATAGAGAAGACCGGACATAGAATCTTCAGCAAATTCCTCTCCTACGGACTTAACGCATTTGTGAAAACCCTTGTGGAACACCCCGATATAGCCGAAAGAGTGACTGGAAATTTCATGAGGCTTATGATCGATACCATAATTCCTTCAAAGGAAACTGAGGACAGTGATGTGGCTCTCTGGCAGTTGAAGACGGCGGCGCTGTACTTTGGGAAAACCATACCACTGACGACCGAGCTTATTGCCGATAAACCTGATACTCTTATCTCTTACTTCATCGAGATATCAGAGCTCGCAGTGGCTTCCAAGTACGGAGAACCTGCGGGAGCCGCGTTCCTTTCATGGATGTCCCACAGGCTTGAGTCTGAACTTACCAGTGAATTCGCAAGAAAGGTGAGTGAAGATACTCCATACTCCGAATTCAATGAAAAATTCAATGCTACGTGGCTTATGGATAAATGGAGGAGCATAAGGGAAGCGTCCTCCGAAATAATGAAGGAAATGGTGGAATCACTTCAAATACTTACCAGCAACCCTCTCTACCGCCAGATACTTCTCCGGGAGGGACGTAAACTCATTGAGGGTTTCATTGAGAATGGATGCAGCGATATCATTTCCGGTTACACAGGGCAAGACCCCCACGCGGAAATAGCAAAACTCAGAAAAATCGCTGAGGGCAATGATATCATTGATATATTCAGAATAATGGAAAACGAAAGTAATAGTTCAGCAGGGGAGATTCCGTCAGAAGTAAGGAGCTTCTTCCAGGAGCAGGCATGCCCTCCGGGCCAGAATATGTGCAGGTGCTGGCGAAAGAAGGTATTCTCGACGCTTGAAAATGTTCTCCTGGATATAATACTGCTTTGCGATGATAAAAAGAGCCTTGAAGAAATTGAACAGATGATAGATGATTTTGTAGAGATAATAGGATACTTGGGTACCGATGATGATTTTAAACCAAATATAATTCTAACTGCTCTTGAAAAATCACTCTCAAGATCCGAAGGCAGCAGGAAGATGACCATAAGTGTTGCCGTAAGGAACCTTGATAAAAACGTATACAAGCTGATGTGGCTCAGGAAAGCCACCAGGAAAGCTGCGGAATCGGTTGCTGGTTATATCCCCGGCAGGAAGATTTCCATTAGACTGTTCGACAGGATTTCAAGAGAAAAATCCGCACAGGAGCAGATACTTTTCATGAAACACTTCGGGAAAATTTTCGCTTCCCTGGAAAGTGAGATCATGAGGAAGAAACCCACAGAAATTAAGTCAGTTAGATCCGCTCTGGAGCATATCTGGATATTCAACCCGGAAGTGGCAAAACAAGGATCAGTAGTTGACATCGCAAGGGATGCTGTAGAAATCGTAACCCAGTTCTTCCTTGAAGTTGGAACAAGGACAGGAGCGGTCAGCGCGCCCGAGGCAGGGGCAATAAGTCTCGGTATGCGACGCAAATATAGAGACAACGCGAATACGGTTGCAATTCTAATCAAATGGACACAGGATTCATCGCGCTCTGATCTTCTGACTCTTGTGGAGGCGCACCAGCCGTTACTTGAAGCTGTCAGCAGAGACAGCGAGCTCATTCAGATGATAGACAACCTCTGGAGTATCGGTAAAGCAAGGCTATATATAAGATCCCTTGCTGACAGACCGGACAAACTTAAAAAGCGGTTGATCCGTTTCACAGGAGATAACGCGACTGGAAGTAATGACGGATTACAGTATACATGATCCCGAAATTGGATCATTGAAGAACTTAGCTATCGTTTCTACCGGGGGAACAATAGAAATGCTGTCTGATGGTGGAGGCCTTGATATCTACGACAGCCACAACCCCCTTCCCATTCAGGGAAATGTAGTTCCTTCTTCCGTTAACGTTGAACATATCAGATTCTGTAGCCTTCCAAGCCCGGCAATTACACCCGAAATAATGGCCCGGCTCATCCTGAAGCTGGAGGAAGTGGCCTTAAGCGGAAGGTACCACGGGATCGTAGTTACCCACGGAACAGATACATTGGAGGAAAGCGCCTTTCTTGCCGATATTTACCTCAGGAGTACCGTTCCGGTTGTCTTTACCGCTGCTATGAGAAGCCCATCCGAAATGGGGGTTGATGGTCCCGGTAACATCAGAGGAGCTTTGCTGACCGCTTCAAAGCACGAAGTTCATGAATTGGGAGTTACTGTAGTTCTTAACGATGAAATTCACTCAGCCAGCAGGGTAACAAAAACGTATACAAGTAACGTAAGCAGCTTCAAATCACCGGGTTACGGTCCATTAGGGTTTGTTGACCAGGATAGGATAATGCTTCATCGAAAGCCAATATTGAGAATTCAGTTGCCGGAATGCAAACTGAAACTGGACCAGAGAGTAGGATTGGTCAGAACAGCTGCGGGGCTGGGGGCCAGAGAAATCAGATACTGTATTGACTGTGGTGACAGAGCGCTGGTCGTGGAAGCCCTTGGAAGGGGAAACGTACCTCCTGATGTTGCAGATGCTATCCAGTATGCTGTTGAGAAGGGAACAATTGTCTGCATAACAAGCAGATGTTATATCGGAAGGGTGCTGGGAGTGTATAACTATCCCGGAGGAGGCGCTGACCTTGAGAAAAGAGGGGCCATTCTTGCGGGTGATATGCAGGGGCACAAGCTCAGGCTTTTACTGATGGCATCGCTGGGCATAGGCCTGAACATAAAGAATATTCGAGAATTACTGGAAAGGTTTTGATGGAGAGGGACTTTATTGACAAGCAAGAACCCTTTGGCTTAGTTTACCGCATGCGGTACAGGAACAGGCAGGTGTAAATGCCTGAAAAGGGTTTCACGGCAACGTTTATCTCTAATACAGGTAAAACAGTCCGCCAGTTTAAGGTAAGCGGCTGGAAGCTCTATCTTGCGAGATTTTTCATGGCCCTGATAGTGCTGCTTTTATCGTCAGCTGTAATAATCGTAACATATGGACTGATAAACGCCGGAAATATAGCGCTACTGAGAAGTGAGATGTTGCAGTTGCAGGATTCCCTTGCCACAAGAAGGAATATTGAAGTAAGACTGGAAAATCTAGAAAGCGAGATTCAGCAGCTGCAGGAATACAGGCAGAGGCTGGAGAACATATTATCAGGAATCCCCGTATTGGAGGATTCGCTAGAGCAATAGTGGAAGTGAGGAAACCGAAGGACATGTCTAAAAATGAAATAACCTCCACGATAGATTCCATTCTTGGCTCCGGGAGTCTATGCAAGGGTTCTATCAGGGTAGACGGCGGTCTCAGGGTCGATGGTACAATAGATGGAGAAGTTGTGGTTACCAGAACACTGACCGTCGGCCGTGAAGGAGTAATAACTGGAGATGTCACTGTAGGTCAGGCCATTGTAGGCGGTAAGATACAGGGCACAATCAGAGCCGAGCATCAGCTGGAGCTGCAGAGCGGGTCGAGTCTTGAGGGAGATATTTTCACACGCGCTCTGATTATTGAGGATGGAGTTTTCTTCGAAGGATCATGCAAAATGAGCCGTGGCAACGATTCGGATGCTTAATATTGAAAATGTGGAAAACTTCACAAAAAAGTGGATAACTCTGTAATAGGTTAGCATACAATAATTTACAAAATCACTTAAAGTAGCTTCATAAGTAATATCCACAACAGACTCTGTTATGGAGGTATAGCGCAAATCGAGGCACCAGGTACCCTGTGCTGTATCGTGATTCATCCTAAAAGGGAGGTAATAAATGTCAAAGCTGGGGGAACTTCGCAGGGAAGAGGAGATAGCTCAGCTGGAGCTGGAAAAGGCGGAGAAGGAAGCCCAGAGAATAAAAATGTCCGTACAGGACCTGATGGACGAACAGAGTAGTGAAAGAGACGAACAACTGAAGAAAATCACACTGCTTGCCGAAGTTGAAGTAGAAAAGAAAATTATCGAGTTGTCAGAAAAACTGACTGTCGAAACGAAAGAGAAACTCAGTCAACTTGAAGAAAAGAAAGAAGTTCTTGAGAAAGCCGCGACCGAAAGCCTCAAGGAATACATCCTGAGAAGCGGGAGTCAGGGCAGATGAGTCTGGATGCAATTTCCAAGATAGAGGTTCTGTGTCATTCGCTGAGAAGGGAAATGGTACTCAATATCATTGAAGCCTCGGGGAAAGTTCATCTTATAGATCTGTCTGAATTAGATATACCCGAAAAGGAAAAATTCCTGATACCCGCCAGTTTGAATACAGAAGAGATGGTTGAGGAAATTTCCAGCCTTGAAAAAGCTATTCTATTTCTTCAGGAGGAAACCGCAGGTGAAGTTGAAGCACCCCGCTCATCTGTAACTTCAATAAAAGAAGAAGAGCTTATGCGCCTCCTTGATGATAAGCGACTGCTTGAAGAAGCAAGAAGAGCCTGGTTCGTAGCCATTCAGAAAACCAAACTCGAGGGAGCTGAGAAGGAACTGCTGCAGGAGGAGGAATTCCTTCTATACTGGCAGGAGCTTCCTGTTACCTTTGACGAACTCCGCCGAAAAAGCGACTGCTGCATGGTTGCGGGATTACTTGAAAAGGAAGCGATTGAGAAAGCGCATCTTCTTGAGAAGGATATTCCGCTGTTCCATCTTGAGATTATTTATAGAGATAAGAAATTGGAGAAGGTGATTGCCGTTACCCATGAATCGGTAACCAGGGAAGTAATGCAGGCTCTGGGAGAGCTCGGGTTCTCACACCAGGATTTTGGTACACGAACGGGAATGGTTACTGAACAACTGGAAATAGTCCACCGGGAAATAGAGCTTATAAGAAAAAGAATGTCGGCGCTTCATATCAGGGCTGTCAGACTCGCATCTGAAATAGGCAGATTCCGTATTCTTCTTGATGCAGCAGGTTTGCTTCTTGAGCGGACTGTCGCGACAAGATCCGCTTACTCAAGCTCTCATGTTTACCTGTTCAGAGCGTGGATACGCACGGCTGACCTGAAGGACTTCAACATAAGGCTGTCACAGCTTGGCGAAGTTGCGGTTGAGGAGATTGAACCGGAAGAGGGAGAAATACCTCCATCACCATTGACAGAAAAAACTCCGGCAGCGCCCTATACCATACTTACCGACATGTACGGCCAGCCTACAAGAAAAGACCCGGATCCAACACCTTTGATGGCACCGTTCTATGCTCTTTTCTTCGGAATCTGCATTGGAGATGCCGGTTACGGGATAGCACTTGCACTGGGCTGTGCCGCGGGGTGGTACATCGTCCGGAGAAGACACGGAAATCCGAGGCTGTTCCAGCTTCTTTTCCAGGGAGGGCTCGCCAGCATTATTGTTGGTATTTTTCTCGGAGGCTGGTTCGGTATACCATATGGCAGCCTGCCGGGATTCCTTCAGGCACCTGCTGACCTGTTAAACAGCCTGATCCCCGGATATCAACCTGGACAATCCGGACAGGAAGGTTTCGGAGTATCCAAGCAGTTCCTTTATCTGACGCTTGGGTTGGGACTTCTGCAACTGACTGCTGGAATAATAATTAACCTGGTGAAAAGATGGAAAGCAGGCGAAAAGTTCGCAGCGGTAGTTGATCAGTCCGGCTGGCTGCTTGCCACGGCGGGTCTTTTTCCATGGCTGTTCAACCATTATCTGATGAATGGAGCTCTATATGATCTGAATGGCCCGCTGGACAAGGTTTTCATTTACATGCTTGCAGCTGGTTCCTTACTGATCTTTATCATGGGCGGGCGCGAGGCGAAGGGATTCGGTAAAATAGGTCTTGGAGCTTATGCGATGTACGGTATAGTCAATCTTCTCGGGGACGTGCTCTCGTACTCAAGGCTTTTCGCCCTGGCCCTTTCGAGCGCCATAATAGCACAGGTTATCAACCAGATAGCGGGAATGTTGCTGCATCAGTTGGGAATTCCAGTGCTTGGCATCGTACTTGCAGCTATTGTGGTTATCGGAGGGCATACATTCAACATTGCCATGGCAGCCCTCAGCGGCTTCATTCATACGGCAAGGTTGCAGTTTGTTGAGTTCTTTGGAAAATTCTACGATGGAACCGGGGTGCCATTCAAACCTCTTAGATACGAACCCAAATATGTACACATTGAAAGAGAATAAGAATATAGCTCTTATTAGGAATGAAGGGAGACAATAATTGGAACAGCTCGTAGCATACATGGGAGTAGCCCTGGCCTGCGCACTTGCGGGGATTGGATCAGCGGTTGGAGTTGGGATAGCTGCCCAGGCCAGCACGGGGGTAATGAGCGTAGATCCCGGTAAATTCGGAAAACTCCTTCTTCTGTCGGCGTTACCTGGAACCCAGGGAATATACGGTTTTGTAATTGCCTTCCTTCTGCTTGGGAAAGTTACCCCGGGGATGGATATGAATGTAGCATGGCAAATATTCACAGCGGGTCTTCCAATCGCTCTTGCCGGATTGTTCTCAGGAATTCATCAGGGGAAGGTATGTGCTGGCGGCGCCATGATGACAGCAAAGCAGCCTGATGATTCCGCAAAATCCCTCATTCTGGCAGTTTTCGTTGAGTTTTATGCAATTCTGGGATTCCTGGTTTCATTCCTTATGCTTCAGGGCATAGGAGGGTAGCGAGAAAATGTCTCTCGAAGCAATCCTTTCAAAGATAGAGGGAGAGGCCAGGCGGAAGTCGGAGGAGATCAGGGAGGCTGCCGAGGAAAAGAAGATTGCAGCTCTCAAGGAACATGCTGAAGTGTTAAAAGCAAAACACATCAGGGATGTTGAAAAAATAAGATCTGCTATTGAAGAAGAACAGAAGAGAAAAGAATTCCACGTTCGCAGGGAAGCAGCCAGGAAGATATCGAACGCCAGAAGAGCCATGATGGATGAAGCAATCGGAAAAGCGGCAGGCAATCTGGCTTCAGCAGGCGATGAAGAGTATCTTGAGATGATATCATCCCTCCTGAAAGCCTGCGATCTGAAAGGAAAAGTAGAGGTTGTAATATCCTCCGCTGATGAATCGCGCATAACTTCCGGTTACCTCAGAAAACACTCGGGTGACGGTCGAGAATTCATTCTCTCTGAAGAAAGAGACGAAGAGATTGCGGGGATTATCTTAAAATCCGGTAAGATCAGCCAGAACGGGACCTTTCAAATGATAGCCGAGCTTGCCCACGAAGATATAGTGATGATGCTTTCCGGTCTCATTCCACTCGAAAAGAACTGAGATGGCAGACAGTTTCATCTATGCCAATGGCAGAATAAGCGGGGAGGAAACAACCCTTCTGGACCAGCGAATGTGGCAGATGCTCATGTCATCCGGCAATGAAGAAGAAGCGATGAGACTTCTCGGTGATACCTGGTACGGTAGTTTTATGCAGTACCATTCCATGGAGGATTGTTTCATCAAAGCCATGGAATCAACAGAGGATGAACTGATAGAGCTTTCTGAAGACGAAAGACTCGTAAGGGGTATTCTTCATCGCAGAGACGTGAGAAACGCAAGGTATATATGGAAGAAGATCCTTTCAGGGGGTAGTTCGGAGGACAAGATAGAGATTGAACGGCCAGGGCTGATAGAGACGGAGACCCTCTGGAAAGCTGTTAACTCCAACGAAGCCCGGGACGAGCTTCCGCCTCTTTTCCTTTTAGCACTGGAGGAACTTCTGGATAATGACAGAGCCGGAACAGCAGAAGTGGACAGAAAGATGGACCGGCTTGCCGCAGCCGTTGAAAACGATGAGCTCATAGAGATCAACCCCGGCTTCAGAACATTCGTCATGACCAACATTGAACAGAAGAATTTTCTTACAGTCGGAAGGTGCAGCATTGACGGTGTTTCCAGACAGGAAGCGTGCGAAATGCTTTTTCCCGGGGGATATCATACGGAAGATGAAATAGCGGAAGCCTATCAACGGAGAATGTTGCCCGATCTGCTCACGGAAACTCCGGGGTTTGACGGAATTGGAGCGGCATTCGAGGAGGCTCTTGAGACAGGTTTCTTTTCAGGATTCGAGAAGGAATGTGACAGGAGGCTGCTTGAATTGCTTGAAAAGGGAGCTTCTCCTGTCTTCGGCCCTTCCCCGCTGGCAGCTTTCGTGATAAGTCGGGAAATGGAAATTAACCACCTCAGGTTGCTTCTTGCCGCGAAATCCGCCGGTGTAAGCGAAGACAGGCTCAAGAAACGATTGCCGCGTGGATAGGAGACGGAATGGCTGAAGGCAAGATAGCGTTCATTGGAGACGCAGACTCGGTACTCGGATTCCGGGCACTGGGCGTGGAAACAGTAGTCCCGGAAGACCCCGAGGAAGCCAGGGAACAATTTGCAAGGCTTGTAAAGGAGAGGACCTCAATCATCATGATAACCGAAAACATGATTGACCATCTCCAGGAACAGATAGACGAAACGGTTCATATGGCAATACCCTCAGTTGTTGTTCTTCCTGGAATAACTGGCACTCAGAAACGGGGAGAAGATACGATAAGGGAGCTTATCATAAGGGCGGTCGGTGTTGATCTCATGTCAGAAGAACTGAAATGACAACGAATTTAAAACCCGCTGAAAACCCGCAACACACCGGAGGCGACGGATGATAAGGGGAACGATTGACAAAATAGCTGGTCCGCTGGTTGTTGCGGACGGAATGAAGGATGCCAGGATGTACGACCTGGTGTACGTATCCGATTATAAATTAATAGGGGAAATAATAGAGCTTAAGGGTTCTAAAGCATCGATTCAGGTCTACGAGGAAACCGGAGGTCTTAAACCGGGTGATCCAGTGATAGCTACCGGAGAACCCCTCTCAGTTGAACTTGGCCCTGGCCTTGTAACTGCCATATATGACGGGATTCAGCGGCCCCTTGATGAAATACGCAAGGAGGCGGGTGACTGGATTACAAGGGGAATCAGCATAAGAGGTCTTGATCATAAGAAGGAGTGGGATTTCAAACCTGCTGCAGCCGTTGGCCTGGAAGTATCAGGCGGAGAAGTATTAGGAGAGGTTCCCGAAACAAAACTCATCACCCACAAAATCATGGTCCCGCCGGAAGTATCCGGAGAGATTACGTGGATGATAGAGGCCGGTAAGTATAACATCGATACCGTCATAGCAAAGCTGAAGACCCCTGACGGTCTTACTGTTGAGCTGCCTATGTACCACAACTGGCCTGTAAGAAAGCCAAGGCCCATAGCGGAGAAAATGGCACCTGTGGAACCTCTTATTACGGGACAGAGGGTCATAGACGCGTTCTTCCCGCTTGGTAAGGGAGGAACGGCATGCGTTCCCGGCCCCTTCGGCAGCGGAAAAACGGTTATCCAGCACCAGCTTGCCAAATGGGCGGACGCTGAAATGGTGGTTTACGTCGGATGCGGAGAACGAGGCAATGAAATGACCGACGTTCTGCAGGAATTCCCGGAACTTGAAGACCCAAAAAGCGGGGAGCCGCTTATTTTCAGAACCGTTCTTGTCGCAAATACCAGCAACATGCCGGTGGCCGCGAGGGAAGCAAGTGTTTATACCGGTATAACAATTGGGGAGTATTTCAGGGATATGGGGTATTCCGTTGCACTTATGGCCGATTCTACAAGCAGATGGGCAGAGGCGATGAGGGAGATGTCCGGAAGGCTTGAGGAGATGCCGGGCGAGGAGGGATATCCCGCATACCTCGGAACCAGGATCGCAGAATTCTACGAACGGGCCGGTAATGTGAAATGTATAGGAGGGGACAGAAACGGAGCGCTTACAGTGGTTGGGGCGGTGAGTCCTGCAGGCGGAGACCTTTCGGACCCGGTGGTCCAGGCTACTCTCAGGGTTGTTAAGGTATTCTGGAGCCTCCAGGCGAAGCTGGCTTACGCAAGACATTTCCCTGCAATCGGATGGCTTGACAGCTACTCCCTCTATACGGATAACCTCAAGGATTATTACAACGAAGTGCTTGGGGGGGACTGGGTGCCTATGATAAAGGAAGCCATATCCCTGCTTCAGCAGGAAGCTAACCTGCTGGAAATAGCAAGGCTGGTCGGAGCAGAGTCGCTCTCACCCGAAGACCAGCTTATCCTGTTCACCGCACGGTCTCTCAGAGAGGATTTCCTGCACCAGAATGCCTTCCATGAGGTAGACACATACACCTCGATAGTAAAACAGAAGCTAATGATGGAAGTCATAATGCATACAAATGCCGAGATGAAGAAAGCCATCAGAAACGGAGTATCTCCCGGAGATCTTTTTGATCTCCCCCTCAAGGAGGAGATTGCAAGAATGAGTTACATTCCGGAAAAGGATCTCGACGCGATTGAAGAAATTAATAAACATGTAAACTCGCAGATCAACGATCTGATCGAGAAAGAACAGACAGCGTAGGAGGGCGGGGACATGATAAGAGAATACACTACGACGGTAGAGATATCCGGTCCTCTGATGCTGGTAGACAGAGTCGAGGGAGTCGCCTACGAAGAACTGGTCGAGATCGAGCTTCCAAGTGGAGAGATACGCCACGGCAAGGTTCTTGAAATTGACAGCCGCATGGCTCTGGTTCAGCTCTTTGAGGGCAGCAGCGGAACAGGAATCACAGAAAGCAGGGTGCGCTTCCTCGGCAAACAGGTTGAACTGGGAGTTTCCGAGGAGATGCTTGGCAGGGTTTTTGACGGCCAGGGAAGACCAAGGGCTCCGTTCGATACTGCACCGCCAATTGTTCCCGAGAAGATGAAGAATATTAACGGAGCTCCCATTAATCCCTACGCCAGGGATTACCCCGCGGAGTTCATTCAGACTGGCTTCAGCTCAATAGACGGTATTAATACGCTTGTCAGGGGACAGAAACTGCCGGTGTTCAGCGGAAGCGGGCTTCCTCACTCAGCCGTCGCCGCACAGATTGCAAGGCAGGCCAGAGTCGTTGGCGAGGGGGAAAGCTTTGCTGTCGTTTTCGCCGCCATGGGCATAACATTCGAAGAGGCCGATTATTTCATCAGGGATTTCAGAAAGACAGGCGCCATGGACAGGGCTGTAGTGTTCATGAACCTGGCTAGCGACCCGGCCATTGAACGTATCTCAACTCCAAGAATGGCGCTCACCGCGGCTGAGTACCTCGCATACGAAAAGGACATGCATATCCTTGTCATCCTGACGGATATGACTAATTATTGCGATGCATTAAGGGAAATATCTGCGGCAAGGAAGGAAGTACCGGGAAGAAGAGGTTATCCTGGATACCTCTACACCGACCTTTCCTCAATTTACGAACGGGCCGGAAGGATCAAGGGCAGGAAGGGATCAATAACACAGATCCCCATTCTGACAATGCCCGAAGACGACAAGACACATCCCATTCCAGACCTTACAGGGTACATCACGGAGGGACAGCTAATTCTCAACAGGGAACTCCATAAGAAGGGTATCTATCCCCCCATGGATGTGATGGAGTCACTCTCAAGGCTCAAAGACAAGGGTATCGGGAAAGGTAAGACCCGCGATGACCATGCGGATCTGTTCAACCAGCTGATGGCGGCCTACTCCGCTGGCAAGGACGCCAGGGAACTTGCTGTAATACTTGGTGCTGCGGCACTGAGCCCCCTTGACCAGAAGTACCTTAAATTCGCCGAAGAGTACGAGAAAAGATACATCAGCCAGGGTGAGCACGAGAACAGGAACATAGAAGAGACTCTTGATCTTGGATGGGAGCTTCTGAAGCTTCTGCCAAGGAACGAGATGAAGAGAATAGACCCCGGACGGCTCGACAGATACTGGCCCGTTTCGGAGGAAGAGTCCGACTGATGGCTATTGTTGTCAAAGCAACCCGAATGGAGCTGCTTCAGATGCGCAAGAAGGTAAAACTTGCGCAGAAAGGGCACAAGCTTCTCAAGGACAAGCTGGACGAACTCATGCGTCAATTCAAGATACTTATCTCGGAATACGAAGGCGCAAGGGAAGAACTGGAGAAGGAGCTCAGCGCAGCCTACGGCGAGTTCCTTTTCGCCAGGGCAGCAATGACCGAACCAGGGCTGCTTGACGCGCTTCGCTATCCCGGAGCACAGGCCATTGTTACCACTTCTACGAGGAAGATCATGAACCTTGTGCTGCCCGTCTTTGATGTCTCAATAGAGGGTAATGTACGGAATTATGGAATGTTCGACACCCCCGTTGAGCTTGATCAGTCGCTGAAGGTCTATAAGGAGCTTCTTCCCAGGATTATCAAACTGGCTGAGCACGAAAAGGCCATCAGCCTCCTGGCAAGAGAGATAGATTCGACCAGGAGGAGAGTGAACGCCCTTGAGTACAAGCTGATACCGGAGCTGGAGGAGGCGATAAGGGCTATACGTCTCAAACTGGATGAAATGGAAAGGGGAAACCTTACAAGGTTGATGAAGGTGAAGGCCATGGTGGAGGAGAAGCGCGAGAAAAGCCGCGCCTAACCACCGAGGCCGGGCTTACCTTTCTGACCTATTCTGACCGGACAGGAACACAAGTTAAAATAAATGCATACAGTATGATTATTAATTAGAATATACTGATTAATACGAATTCATTTCAAGCTGACGTTCCCGGAATACCTGTGCGATGCCTTCGTACTTCATCTCAACACACAGAAGATAATCACTGAACAAGTAATAAAGGTCTTGATGTTCTGCCTTGAATGCCTTATTAATTATATGTGGAAATTTGCTTTGAAATTCAAAACAGAAAGGGTGAATTATGAAATCCGTATTTATTGTTATACTGATTCTGGCGACTTCACAGATAGCCTTTGCCGACATCACCGAGAACTACGGATGGGAAGACACTGATACCATTCTTGGGAATTATGGAGACATAATCGCTACAATAGCAACAGACCCAGTACATTCAGGATCGCAGTCTCTCCGACTTGAGGATGCTGCGGCATCAGGAACTCCACAGGCATTTGTAGCATGGGTTGTAGGCCTTCAGAATGGTGACGAAGTTACGGGCAGCTTCTGGCGGAACGATACCACTCCGGGTGCTCCTCCTTCATGCAGAATCTGGGGACACTGGAACGACGATCCCGTTGATATAAACGTCTACTCCGGAAGCGCCAGCGGTCAAAGTGATTACGGTCCCGGAACAGGCTGGGACGAAGCTACATACACATGGATTGCTGCGGATGATCACACAGGTCTTGTAATCGAGTGCAGGACATATTCAAGCGCCGGCGATATCGTCTGGATAGATGACATGACCATTGTCGCTCCCGACCACGCAACCATTTACATTCCTGGCACCGTAGCTGTTGAAAACAGAACCTGGGCTGACATAAAGGCGGCATTCTAGAGTTCCTGAACATCGTTCCATAAAAGTGCGGGGAAGTATGAAAAAAGCTTCCCCGCTTCTTTCTCAATCACGAGGTATCAGAAAAGCTCACCGAGTTTTTCAACCATACTTAAAGCGCCTTCGAAAACCTCCGCCGGACCGCTCGCGAGCATGTATGCCGGCGTTGTCACCAGTTTTCTTTCCACGTCAACAACCGAATCGTTCACCGAACAATTCACATGAACCGCCCCCATAGAGTTAATAGCCGCTGCCGTTTCGGGATTGCTGCCGATGGTCAGTTTTGCTCCGGGGATAGTCCGTGCAAGTATTACAGGAGCTATGCACATGGCTGCAATTGGTTTTCGCGCTAGAAGGGCGTTGTTGATGAGACTCTCAACTTCGGGGTTTACCGAGCATTCCGGGCCATCGGACGCGAAGGAGCATAATGTAAGAGCCGCACCGAACCCCCCGGGGAACACCACAGCGTCATAATCTTCAGGCTCAAGATCGGAGAGGGGTCTGATATTTCCTCTGGCTATTCTGGCACCCTCCTTTAGCGCGTTTCGGGTCTGCGCCTCCGGCTTTTCTGTGCTATGGTCAACCGTGGCAGTCTGTTGCACATCGGGTGCTGTGAAAATGACTTCGTAACCCGCCCTGTCCAGAGCAATGAGCGCGGCGACGGCTTCGTGTATTTCGGAGCCGTCCTTGACCCCGCAGCCACTGAGGACAAAAGCGATTTTCTTTCCCATAATACCCTCCAGGTAAGTATAATTCTCATGTGATCCAACTAGATACTACAAGAGTCTCCCGTAGTCCACTGTAATCAAGGCTTTGCCACTTTGAATCGGTAATGTATCTTTCGAGTAACTACAAGAAGGAGTCAAAATGTTCAGGATGATTATAACCATCATTTTCTTTTCATTGCTGTTTTCATCATGTTACTACGGAGTCATGCAGGGGGCTCACACTCTGGGGAAAAACCATATCACGATAACCAGTGGAGTAACTCTTCCAGCCTATTTCTCTGCTGAATCAAAGCGTGAGGCCGAAGAGAACAGAGTTGACTACCTTGAAACCTATCCAACCGCAGATTTTGCCGTAGGTGCAACCGAGAGAATAGATATAGGTTTCTCATCCTTCGGTTACGGAGTAGGTCCCATGGTTAAGTACAATCTTCTGAATCCTGCTGACCCTACGGCGCTGTCCGCAATGCTGAACATGAACTACGTGATTCCCATGCAGGTGATGCTTCCAAGACTGTCTCTGTGCGCCGGACATATGTTCGACAGGGACCTCGAGGTTTTTGCTGGAAGTGACGTAGGATACGGTCCCGATATGGCCAATATTCCCGAATCAGATGATGGGTCCCATGACTGGAATTCTGTGGACAACACATTTTTCGCCTGTGTCCGTGTTGGCTGCAAGTACGAGCTGAAGCCTCCGGGCAGCCCGAACGAGTACAGGACATACATACCCGAGTCCATACTCTTTCAGTTCTCGATACCGCTTGATCTTTCAAGAAGCATGATACTGGCTGGACTGGCTATCACATACTGAATTTGTACTCAGAAAGTATCTCCAGACGGCAATACTTCATACAATACATCTATAAATCTGGCAGATTGTGAAGAAGTGTATCGAGTTCCCCAGGTTTTTCCCGCCAGCCGGATTAACAACTAGATTACTTTGTAAGGCCGTGCTGCTCAAGCTCATTTGCGGCCATATCCACCAGATCGGAAGAGGTGCATGTCCTTACCCAGCTGCAGAGGTCTCTGACACCCTGCCGGAATTCTATTTCTGCTTTGAAACCAAGAACAGCAGTTGTTCTTCTCGTATCCGCGAACCTGTGGGTCGAGGTTGTCCAGAGCTCTTACATGATAGCCTTTTTCAATAAGCAGGTCTGCGAGGTGAGAACCTATGAACCCGGCGCCACCAGTGATGACAACTCGAATGCCCATAGTGTCCAATTAATGCAGAAGTCGGTTTAGCAACAGTATGTATTGGGAACTTAAACACGGGATATAATCCCACCTTAATCATATTTACATTAAAGTATAACAGATATATATGGAGTTATCAATTAACCACTGCGGTGAATTTTCGTCATTAACGCCAATCAGCCTTACCTGGCTGGCTCACTCGGGAGCTGGTCCACCCCGACCATCAATATGCAGCAGCGAGTCTGCGCTCATCAAGTCATGATGGATTCCGATTCACATCTGCAGGGGAAGCGGGTTCGAGGGGTTTGTTGTATTACTAATGACTTTGCCTGATTTTGTACTTATCATACCTGCCGTATAGAGCGTAGTTAAATACATCTGGCTGGAAGGAAGTACTGATTTGCGGACAAGAGTCTTTTTACCAGCCGGTCTAATTCTTACAATTCTCTTTGTTGTGTACAGATTCATGGAACTTCTCCCGCGTGGCCCATCAGATAAGGTCGTTCAATTTATTCTGCTGGTTTCTGCAGGTGTTTGCTTTGCTCTGCATATTGCCCGAAGGACCGACCGAGATCTGATTCGGTGGATTCTGGAAAAAATAGGGAAACCCACTACCGCCAGGTTTCTCGGACTTCTTCTCGTAATTATGGCGCTTTTTTCCATATGGATGGCTTATGGACCTTTAGAGGGGATCCCGAAGGGTGGTGACGAAGCCGCATATTATTTTCAATCAAAGATATACGCTGCCGGTCATCTTTCTGCACCAGTACCGAGTGTTGATAATCCAATGGCCTACTTTCCGTTCCGGCATTTTATCTTCAGAAATGACATGTGGTTTATTGTCTATACCCCCTTCCATTCACTATTGATGGCACCCTTCACCGCCGCTGGCGCAGCCCCTCTCCTTGGCCCCCTTGAAGGGCTGCTTTCTCTTCTGGGAATATTCCTTCTGATAAGGCTTTGGACGGGAGAAACGATAGCCCGTGTCAGCGTCATTCTTCTTCTTTTGTCACCTTTCTTCCTTTTCATGACAAGCACATTTATGGCTCACAATACGAACCTGATGCTGATGACGTGGTCACTTTACCTGATCTCCAGAAGGGCAAAGGGGGCATCGGCTGCCTACGGGCTTTCAGGAGGTTTCCTTATTGGACTTGCCTTTGCCACCAAACCTTATCCTGTTCTAGTGTGGCTATTCATCATACCTCTTGCAGTTATAGTGGGCTGCCGGGACAGGTGGTTCCGTATTCTGGCACCGGCTGCTGCTGCCGCAGCTATACCCTTCGCGCTATTTCTGTTGTCGAACAGTTATTACACAGGAAACCCTCTTCATGCCGGATACGACCTGGTCAGGGGAGGAAAACTGATAGGCTTCGGCCCGGACAAGGCATGGTTTCCCGAATACGGAGATCACGCGCATACCCCCCTTAGGGGACTGTTCAATGTTGCAAGGCAGATCGGGGTTGGAAGCACTATCATGTTCGGCTGGCCGTTCCTCTCCCTGTTTCCAGTGCTTGCGGCACTTGGAAGGGCGCGAAAGGAGAGACGAGTTCTCTTGCTCTATATCCCCCTGGTATTAATCATGTTGCTGATGTTTCTTCATTATTGTACTGCTATCGATTACGGGCCAAGACATTACTTCACTTTCATGCCCGTTATCATGCTTCTTTCAGCAATAGGATTAAGGGAAGTAGTAAGATACGCCAGGAAAAGAAGAGGGGTAGAAGGAAGCAATGTAGTGGCTGTCTTTGTCTTTTGTATGTTTTTGATCACTTTGTTCGTTTATTTGCCGGAGGGAATAGAACTCAGGTCGGGACCATGGCAGAGCATTGACAACCAGCCCCGGATAACAGCTTCAAGTTCTGTCGAAACTCCCTCAATTGTATTCATGCAGGCGGGACAGTACGGATACCCGAATATCAGCAGCGGTATTAATTTCAATTCACCTTATCTTGACAATGAAATTATTTACTGCGCTCACCAGACACCCGGCGAGGACATTCTGTTCATGCAGGCTTACTCCGGAAGAAACTCCTACCTTTACTGGTTTGACGGGAGCAGTTTCCATATTGAGCCATGGACACAGTATCGTTCAGAAGCCATCGCACCTACCAGGGATATGGAATACTTTGCACATTTACATATGCTTGATTCAAGATGAAATTACCAATAAAACCATATGCATTCTGGAATATTTCAGGAAACTGCTTTTTTGCAGCTGCGAACAACGCAAAACTGCTTATTCAGCAGATGTTCATATATGCTCATTTCTATACTAACCATATATTCCATACGTGGTTTTGCTTCAAAGAAAACTCAATATAGTGCAGTATGCAAGTACTTAAATCATAAAGCGCTATTCGCATAGTATTGAATAATAGCCATAGAATAGAGAAATAATGATAACTCTTAAAAGATTACAGAATGTTTCAAGTACTAGATTACGAAAAGTATTACATGTTGTTAAGATGTTCAATGGCCGTAGCCCGCTATATCCACGTTTTATTCAATTGTTGCTCACATATAAATGCAACTCAAATTGTCCTTTTTGTTATCAAGACGCTGAGAAAAAGAAAATTCCCGACATGAGTATCAGTGACGCTAAGATTATTGAAAGAAATATAAGAAAATCATTTAACTTCAAACCAAGAATACATTTTTTCGGAGGGGAACCTACAGTAAATACTGATTTCGTGGAAATCCTGAAATACTTTTCTAATTCAGGTTACAAAATATCCATGACTACAAATGGAATTAATTTACTCAAATACGGGAGAGAAATTGTAGAAGCCAAGGGACTAAAGGAAATACATATTTCTCTTAATGATTTGGATTTTGAAAGAGTGTTATCAACTGTGAAGCAAATCAGCGACATTGATGTGAATAATAGTCTCCATTTAACAATAAACTGCCCGATTACGGAGGTTAATCAAGATAGATTACTTGAAATTGTTGAGAAATTTGAACACACGGAAGCACAGTGTCTTACATTTCAACATCGCGGTTTTATTTGGTATAATGGGTTTGTATCAATGGACCATAAATTAGTAAGACATCAGTATGACATAATTAAAAGGCGTAATAATAACATACGCATACTATTTCATCCGAGTATTAAATCCAAGGATATCGAAGCTTACTATACGGATAAAGAATATCCCTACAATAATAACAAATGCTATTATCCATGGTTTGTCCTTTTTATACAGCCTAATGGAAGTATAATACCCTGCGATGAGCTCAATATTACAGTTGGAAATGCAGTAACTGAAAGCCTTAAGAATCTTTGGAATAATGCAGAATATGTAGCATTCAGGAAAGGGATTATTCTGAATGGAATATCACATTCAATATGCCATAGATGTGATCATAGAGATTACTAAATAGGAGCTGACACATGATTACAATCGTGATACCGGCATTGAACGAAGAAAATACCGTTGGTATTTGCGTCAAAAAGGCTATAGAGACTATGCGTAATCTTAATGTAGAGGGAGAAGTCATAGTCGCCGATAATGGATCCACCGACAAAACAGAGGAGGTAGCACTTAAGGCAGGCGCAAGAGTTATTAAGACGGAAGAGAAGGGTTATGGAGCTACTTACAGGCAGAGCATACCGCACGCCCAGGGAGAGTTCATTATAATGGGAGATGCTGATGATTCGTACAATTTTGAAGAAATTGGCCCATTTATTGAAAAATTGAATCAGGGATATGAGTTCGTGATGGGAAACAGATTCAAGGGTAAAATAGAAAAGGGGGCTATGCCATTATTGCATCGTTACATAGGGACTCCTATACTAACCGCAATTATGAATCTATTTTTCAAGATTGGGATTAGCGACACAAACTGTGGCATGAGGGCATTTACAAAGAACGCATTTGAGAAAATGAAATTGAAAACCTCTGGTATGGAATTTGCTACAGAAATGATAATAAAAGCTTCCGCTGTCGGACTGAAAATGTGTGAAATTCCTTGTAATCTTTACAGAGACAAAAGGGATCATCCACCACACCTGAACACCTGGAAAGATGGATGGAGATATCTCAGGTTCATGTTATTGTTTACTCCCTTTTGGACGTATCTTGTTCCAGGATTAACCTTGATGTCCATTGGGATACTGGGAATGATCACTCTTTTCGTAAGGGATTGTACGTCACCACTATTCCTCGGTAATATAATAGAGCCAAAATACTTCTCACTGCTTCTTCTGCCACTGTTAGTGGGAAGTCAGATAGTATCTTTTGGTATTATTGCTTGTAGTCTTAGTTATGCAAAACACTACAATAATATTAATAAAAGGATATATAGTTTATTAGGAAAATTCAAACTTGAAAATGGTCTACTTACAAGCCTGCTTCTTTTATGCACTGGCGGCTTGATTATTACTTATCTGATTGTTTCTAATTACTGGGGAGTAGGTCCAATTATTGGGGATGCAGTTAGAAATGACTTGAGTGTTATAGCGACCGCGCTGATTGTTTTTAGCACGCAAATATTTTGTACATCATTTATACTTAGTATAGATATTCTAAAGGTTATTTAGCGTTGCATTTTGCATTATTATATAGAGATAGAATGTTATTATGAAAGAATCACGCGTTGCGTTTTATAAGAGATGGGGAACACACTCAAAACCATATTTTGAGTGGCAATCGGAGCAAATATCAAAATATGTTGGTAAAAGAATAGCGGATATAGGTTGCGGATTAGGAAATTTTGTAGAAGTATTTAGTGACAAAGAACTCTATTTAGGATTTGATCCAGACGAATCGGTTCGACAGGAAATACAGAGATCGGAGTATCCCGATAATTTCAGATTATCAAAAAAGGGTGATATCTGTCAGGCGGAAACAGTAGAAGAGATTAATGTAAATGACATAGATACAATTATATGCATAAATACCTTAGAGCATATTAAAGATGACAAACAAGCACTGACTAATATGGTCAAGGCAGTTAAAAAGGATGGTCATGTATGCTTAATTGTTCCTGCTTTACATTGCCTTTATGGTTCGCTGGACGAATTTGATGGTCACTATAGAAGATATTCAAAAAAGGACTTATTAGTACTCACAGATAATTTGGAAGTGGAAATAGTTCTATTACGTTATATGAACATGATTGGAAGCGTAGGATGGTTTATCAAGAGCAGAATTGTAAAAGAAAAAACATATAAGAACACGAATTTCAATATTATAGTAAGTCTTCTCCCGATAATATCTTTTTTAGAAAAATATATAAAACCTATATTTGGTCTTTCACTTGTTCTGGTGCTGCGAAAGCGTAATAGTTTACGTCCCTTTACATCAGTGAAATAAGTCATAGAATATTATTAGGCGGTAGAGCACCGCTAAGCAAACCGGAGGAAACTCCGGGACGCAAAGCCACGGATCCCAGCCGCTTCAGGGGAAAGCGGAAGGATAGCCGGGTTACCGTTTGACTCAATGCAAACCGGAGGAGACTCCGGGACGCAAAGCCACGGATCCCAGCCCGGGAAACCGGGAAGGACAGCCGGGTTACCAGACGTCTGCCCGAGGGGGAACTCCCGAGCAGGTTGAGGAGGTGCTCAGGATGAGGTTGATACCAATAATACTGGTAGCGCTTCTGCCGTCGGTAATGCTAGCCGGCGTAACCGTATCCTCCTGCACTGCTGATGTTGACAGTTTTATCAGCATCGCCAGAGAGGCAATGGAGGATGGTAACTACGTTACCGCGTTTGCTCTGTATGAATGCGCTCTCCGAAGAGAACCCCACTCTTCAGAAGCTCTCGCAGGCTGTCTTATGGCCAGGGCTTTTATGGTGGAGTGTTGTTCTGCAACGCAGATTCAGGTTACTTTACGCTGACGGTGGCATTCCGCTGGTGCCGGGGACGGGCCTTGAGGCCCGTCCCGCCTTTGAATTATCCCAGAATTTCTATCCCGGTTCTTTCTGCCAGCACTTTCGGCAACATGATCTTCCCTGATTCCGTCTGACCATTCTCTATAATGGCAGCCATGATTCTTGGAAGGGCCAGCCCCGAGCCGTTGAGTGTATGTACATACTGAAGCTTCCCTCCACCCGCGGGCCTGTATCTTATACCGCCCCTTCTTGATTGAAAATCGCGGAAATTTGATACTGATGAAACTTCAAGCCACTTTTCCTGTCCTGCGGACCATACCTCAAAATCGTAGCATTTCGCGGCTGCAAAGCTGAGATCACCTGTTGCCAGAAGAGAAATCCTGTATGGAAGGTTCAGTAATTCAAGCATTTCCCCCACATGTACGGCCATTTTCTCAAGTGTTGCTTCAGAATTCTCTGGTTTGACCATCTGCACCATTTCAACTTTTTCGAACTGGTGTACTCTGTTGAGACCTCTGGTGTCCTTACCATAGCTTCCCGCTTCCCGTCTGAAACAGGGAGAATAGCCGAAAATCCTGATGGGAAGGTCATTTTCCTGCAGTATGGAATCACGATAGAGATTTGTAAGAGGAACCTCTCCGGTGGGGACAAGAAAAAGGTCATCCTTCTCTATGTGATACATGTCATCTTCAAGCTTCGGGATCTGCCCGGTTGAAGTCATGCTTTCCCTGTTGGCAAGGAAAGGAACCCAGATTTCTTCCATGTCTGCCCTGTGGTGGAAATCCATCATCCAGTTTATAAGAATTCTCTGAAGCCAGGCAGCCCAGCCTCTGAGAAGAATGAAGTTGGATCCTGCTATTGATCCCGAAGCTTTCTGGTCGAAGAGCTCTCCAAGGAGTTCCCAGTGGGGAAGAGCTTTGAAATCAAAAGAGGGTTTCTCCTCGACGGTTAATATAATTCTGTTGAAGGTTTCATCACTGCCGAGCGGAACATCAGGGTCCGGAATGTTGGGAAAATAAAGTTCCAGTTCACTCATCCTGGCGTCTGTAGCATCAAGGTCCTTCTCAAAGGAGGCGATTTTTTCACCTGTCTCCCTGCTTTCCAGTATCCGGGCGTCCGCCTCTTTTCCCTCCTTTTTCAGGGAAGAGACTTCCTTGGAGAGTTCATTTCTGCGCCTTCTCAGTTCCTCGGTTTCACCAAGCAGCGAGCGTCTTCTTTCATCAAGCTCAAGCCATTCATCAATCGGGCAGGGTTCACCTTTGTTCACAGCTGCTGCGCGTACTCTGTCCGAGTTATTTCTAAGAAGTGCCCTGTCCAGCATTATAAGTCTCCCTGTCCTGTTGTGAATACGATCAGAAATGGGGTATGAATACCAGCAGGCCTACGGCTAGAGCAGCAGCAGCAGCAAGGAGAACGGAACCTGCCGCGAGGTCTTTCGCTTTCTGAACCGAATCGTGCCACTCCGGCGCGGTATGGTCTGCCAGGAATTCAAGAGCGCTGTTCATTGCTTCCGCGGATAGAACCATTCCGACTGCAAGGGCAATAAGAGTCCACTCCCCCAGGTTAAGGCTCACAAGTAATCCTAGAGCAATAACAAAAACAAGCGCGAAAAGATGGATTCTTGCATTCATCTGGGTCGCCAGAAGTGTACCTATCCCTCTGAAAGCGTATCTGAAACTTCTGAGTCTATTTTTCATATCAGAAACATACTCCAAATCCTCCGGGACTGCTCCATCTGATTCCCAGGGTTGGGTAAATCTGCTGGCTGGAAGACGCACCATCTTCATGTGCCGCCGCGACCGCAAGCCCCACGGATATTCCAATAGCTGCCCCGGCAATTACATCCGAAGGATAGTGCTTTCCAATAATGACTCGCGAAAGCATTGTAAATGTTGCTACTGCTGCAGCGGGGATGCCTGCACCGGGGCCGTAACTGTCCCATAGAATAACAGCCGCGCAGGCTGTACCGGAAGAATGTCCCGAAGGGAAACTGTGACTGCCGCTTAAGTCCGGTCGCGTTCTGCCCGACGCGAGTTTCATCACGCCGGTGAGGCCGTAGGTCAGAAGGAGACCCTCAGTAAGCATCTGACCGGTATCTTCGACACCGGGGGAATCCGTGAGAGAACCTGCTGCCCATGTTAAAGAAGAAGCTCCTAAAAGTGTCAGGCCGAAGGCTTTGTCGCAAACCATCGACATATCCCTCAGACACCCCTCACTCACGCAGCCATCTTTGCTTTCAAGCATGAAAGCCCCGGCTGTAACTGCCCCGCCGAGGCCGATAACCGCCAGCGGCTCGCTAGCGAACATGTGGTGGATGTCCTCCCCGATGAAATGGAAGAAATCATCGCCTGTAACCTCTGAGATCAGAAAAAAGGTTAATGTCAGGAGAATCAGACCTCGCGGCCGCCTAACCTTTCTCGGCATAGAAAGCCTTGATGGTTTCAACTACTTCAACAAGCTCTTCTTCCGTAAGCTCTCCGAAAACCGGGATGGACAGAACTTCCTTTGAAACTGTTTCAGAGACAGGAAAATCACCCTCTCCGTAACCAAGACAATCAAAGCATTTCTGAAGATGTAGGGGCATCGGATAGTAAACCGCACACCCGATACCATGTTCCCGAAGGTAATTAAGAAGTTCGTCCCGGTCAGATGCCTTGGCCTTAATAGTATACTGGTTGTATACGGACCACGCATTCTTCCTTATCACAGGAGTGGTGACCTGTTTAACCCCCTTTAATGCTTTGCTGTAGAAACTGGCGTTCTTTCGTCGTCCATCGTGCCAGCTTTCAAGATGTGCCAGTTTAACCCTGAGAAATCCGGCCTGAATGGCATCGAGGCGCGAATTGAAACCCACTTCTTCATGGATATAGCCCCTGCCGCCATGCTCTCTCAGGCTGACTATCGTGTCAGCAATCTCCGGCGAGTCAGTAGTGACCATGCCTCCGTCACCCAGGGCTCCGAGGTTCTTGGACGGGAAGAAACTGAAACAGCCCGCCGCACCGATGGAACCCGCCCTCTTCTGCGACCACTTCGCTCCCACTGCCTGGCAGGCGTCCTCAACAACTGGAATCTGCCAGTCATTGCAGATAGACATGATTCTATCCATATCAGCCAGCTGTCCGAACAGATGAACGGGCATCACTGCACCGATCCTTGAACCATTGCTTCTTTCAACAACGCCCCTGTTTGTAACGACGCAGTTATCAGTCAGCCATTTGGATAGAAGCTCCGGATCGATGTTGAATGTATCGGGAAGAATATCCAGGAACAGAGGGATACCACCTGCCCTCACTATTGCTCCCGCTGAGGCGAAAAAGGTGAAAGGGGTGGTCAGAACAACATCTCCAGGTTTAACACCGACAGCCATGAGAGCGAGGATAAGAGCATCTGTACCGGAAGCACATCCGATCGCTCTGTCAGTACCGCAGTACTCAGCAAATTCTTTCTCCAGCTGCTCCATTTCTGGACCCTTTATAAACAGTGATGTTTCAAGAGCAGTGTTGAAAACGTAGCGGAGATCTTCGAGTATCGGCTGATGCTGTCTGTTGATATCGAGTAGAGGAACTGCCATTTAGTTTTCCTTTCAAATAATCTAATGAGCCCCGGCGCCAGTCAGGACAACCTTCAGTGTGCGGGCAAGAATCTCGAGATCAAGGAATATCGACTGGTTTTCGATATAGTAGAAATCGTACCTTAATTTATTCGCTACACTTTCCATATTTACATCATACTCAAGTTTAACCTGAGCCCATCCCGTCAGACCCGGTTTGATAGTGAGTCTTTTCTGATAGAAGGGGAACATCTTCCTGAGCTCATCAACAAATACTGGCCGCTCCGGTCTTGGACCTACAATAGACATCTCGCCCTTAAGCACATTTATCAGCTGGGGTGTCTCGTCGATGCGGGATTTTCTGAGGTGTTTTCCAAGGCGTGTTACCCTGGAATCATTCTTACCTGCCCAGACAGGCCCACTTCTCTTTTCCGCGTCGTTTACCATGCTTCTGAACTTGAATACCTTGAAGATCTTCCCCCCTTTACCAACCCTTTTCTGGCGATAGAAGACAGGACCCTTTGAGTCGAGCTTGATCAGCACTGCCAGAAGCAGCCATACAGGAAGGCCTGCCAGGAGAACAAAAAAGCTGATGAAGTAATCAATGAACACTTTCACGATCTTCTGCCAGAAAGTCAACCGCTCTGGAAGTATTTCCATGAAAGGCTGTCCCATTATCTGGGTACTGTGAACATGGCCGGTTACAATATCAAACAGATCCGGAACCACTTTTACCCTGATTCCCTCTCCCGCGGCGGGAAGGAGAAGGGAAAGAATATCGTTATGGAAATTCGATGCAATCGTGACAAGCAGTTCCCTTACTGAGAATTCCTTTATTATTCCGGGCAGGTCCTTCACTGTGCAAAGGATTCTATCCTCAGGTACTGTCCTCAAAGAGTCAATCTTACAAGGGTCTACAAAACCCACCATATCATAACCCAATGCTCTGTTTTCACGGAGGTAACGTTCGAGGCTGGAAGCTGCTTCTCCAGTTCCGACGATTGCTGCCCGGCGGACAAGGAGACCCTTTTTGGCGAACATTCTTTCCAGAATTCGCATACAGCCCCGAGCAATAAAGACAAAAAGAAGAAGAGCTGCATAATAGAATACTATTACCCATCTGCCAATAGAAGCTGAAGGTGATACAAGGAAAGCACCAAAAAACAGTATTATGAAGCCGGAAGTAACTGGCTTCACCACAAGTTTCAATTCGTCCGCCCAGCTCATGTCCCAGTGCAGTCTGTAGGAACCTGATACCCCAAAAATCAGCCACCAGAAAGGTACCGACAGCAATGCCCCTGAGAATGTGACGCTGTTTGAAATAGAGACAGCGTCTGCAAAAAAGCCCGAATCGAATTTGATCCATGATGAAAAGCACATAGCCAGAAATACTGCTACCCCATCGAATATTATACCCAGAATAAGACTTTTGTTCTTCAGTTCTTTCTGCCTTCCGACTTCTTCTCCCAGGTTTCTACCGGATTTCCTAACCGTAATATACCATTAACAGACGCGATACTCATAAGCCAGAAATAATAGGGAAAAAGAAGCTTTGAAGGCAAATACCGTTTCAACAGCAATCCTGCCGCGGCTGTTGCATGGAAGAGGCACATCAGGATGAAGAGAATCAGATAGAATAGCCCATCAGAAAGAAACCCGGCAAGAACGGTAGCTGAAGCAAAAAGAAGACCAGAAAACCACCTGAGAAATTTGTGCACAAGGAGCTGCAGAAAGAGCAGGAAATTTCTCTTCTTCAGGGCTTTTCCCATGAGTAATGCACCGCTTATGAACATCCAGCTTACTATCCTCACCAATCTATGGTACTGCTTCGAATCGTCTGGAGAGGGTTCTACGGCTACTGCATTTCCGTTAAATACACATGAAAAGCCCTGTATCCTTGTCATTACAGACAGTTCGAAATCATCCGCTCTTCTTGAGGACAACGGCATGAAAAGTCCTCTCCTTAATGCAAACACAGCTCCCGTGGCCCCAAGAACTGCTCCAAAATATGAACACAATTTCTTAATCGTTGTCTCGTACTTCCAGTAGATACTTTCGCATGTATCCGCATTCAGGCTGTTCCTGCGGGAGCCGTCAACGCAACCTACGGACGGGTCCGAGAAAGGAGTGACAAGTTCTCTGACGGTGGAAGGGGCGAAAACAGTATCAGCATCCGAAAAAACGAGGATATCTCCATTCGACAGTTCCAGCAGTTTCTTTATCATCAGGGGTTTTCCGATACGCTCCCCGCTTCGATGCACTATCACTCCCTGATCTCTGAAAGCTCCTGCTATAGCATCCGTTTCGTCATCCGAACCGTCTGAACCAATAAGGATTTCGATTGAACCGCCGTAATTCTGTTCAAGGAGGTTAAGAATTCTTGAGGCAATCACACTCTCTTCATTCCTTGCCGCTATCAGTACACTGACAGAAGGCCACTCTTCCGGCTCTTTCCACGAAGAGGAATATTTCCTGAAAAACATGGAGACACTGATGAGAACCGATGGATAGATGAGCCAGGGAGAAAGAAACAAACCCAGTACAATCCAGAAGGGGAGAGTATTCATTAACCCTCTTCCCGTGAAATTCTGCTTCTTCTGAACAGGTGCTTACGGAAGGTTCCGAAAGCCCGGAGCGTTCTTCTTCCCTCTGTAAGGGGGTGTCTCAGAGACTGAATTCCCTTGTAAAGAAGGTACCGGGGGCGGAGGTAAAAGCGTTTTCTGGCGATATTGCACCATTCCAACAGGATTTCCGACGGAAGTTCCGGGAGGTCCACAACGCAGTTGTGTAAGCCCTCTTCCGTTACCCACCGATCGTAGTTCTCGGTTCTGAGTTTTCCCTCTTTTCTGTACCGGTCGTAAAGCCTTGTTCCGGGGTATGCCATAATGGGAAAAAACTGAGCGGTATCCGGGGCGAGGCTCAAAGACATCTTGAAGGTTTCCTCAAGAGTTTCGGGTGTTTCTCCGGGGTTGCCGGCCATGAAGCATCCGTGAACCAGAAGACCCGCTTTTTCTGCCCTTCTGGCGAATTCCATATTCTGCACGACTGTTGTTCCCTTGTTGACGGCATTAAGAATTTCCTGTGAACCGGATTCATAACCGACGATAATCAGCCTGCAGCCTGCAGCCTTCATTTTACGCATGGCTTCAAGAGAGAGGTTGGCTCTGACGTTGGCTGTCCATGGAATTCGATTACCGTTCCTTAATAGAACCTCGGAGATGTCCTCGACCCTCTTGCTGTCAATTGAAAAGGTGTCGTCTTCTATAACTATTTCCTGGATACCGGGGAAATGATCATGAAAAAGCCGGAATTCCTCCGCTACATGTTCCGCTGACCGAACTCGGTAGCTCTCCCTGTGCATGACCTGCGGCCAGACACAGAAGGAGCATTTGTAGGGACAACCGCGGCTTGTAATAGTCATCACGCTGGGGAACCTTGCCGCGGCGAAGAAATAATTCTCCGGCTTAAGATGCCTGCTGTAGACATCAGCAAGGAATGAGAGGGAATCAAGATCATCTATCATTTCCCTTGGGCCTGTGTCAACCAGTTCTCCCCTGATATTAAGGCAGAGCCCCGGTACGCCGGACAGGTCTCCTCCTCCGTCCAGTTTTTCAGCCACCTCAACAAGAGTGTTGTCGTATTCTCCCACGGCGACAGCGTCCAAAGATGGAGCCAACCTCAGGGACTCGGCGGGAAGGGCGCTGACATGGGTTCCTACAAGCAGAATGAAAGTGCGCGGAAGATATGCCTTTATCATGGAAGCGATTCTCAGATCACTGTAGATGGAAGGAGTAGAAGTATCTACTACAGTAAGCTCCGGATTGTATTCAACCAGCCTCCGAAGCATATCACGCTCATTGATGCCTTCTGCGGGGCAGTCAAGAAACAGGGCTTCATGCCCTGCCCCTTCAAGAGCTCCTGTCCCGTGGGCCAGCCAGAAGGGCCAGTACAGGGTTCCACTTTTGTTAATGGCCGGGGAGCGGGAGGTCCTTGAAAACCGACCGTTCATGAATGGAAGATTAACAACCGCTGCTTTCATGATGTGATTGCTCCAATTCTGTCCGCAATTGCCGAGGCGGTTCTTTCCCACGAATAGTTGCCAGCCCTATCGAGAGCCTTTCGGGAAAGCTCTCTTCTGAGTTCAGGCTGAGAAGTGAGCATGGCCATTCCTCGCATTATATCCTCAACTGATTCAGGATTCACAAGAATGCCCGCGTCACCGACCAGTTCCTCAAGAGCTGTTCCAGCGGAAGCCACAACAGGAGAACCGGCAGCCATGGCTTCAAGGGCTGGAAGGCCGAAACCCTCCTTCAGTGACGGAATCACCAGGCCTGCACAGGAGCGGTACAGTTTTCTCAGTTCATCGTCTGTAACATGGGATAGAACCGTAATACTGTCCGTTGCGGAGCAGTCCTCTATATCGCGCATGAAATCACGGAAGGCCCTGTCCCTGCGGACGACCATTTTCATTCCGGGGAAACGGGGATTGATAGCTTTCAGTCTTGCGTAAGCGACGATAAGCCTTGTAACGTTCTTGTAGGCCCTGGCGTTTCCTACATAGAGAAGGTAATCCTGTCTTTCGCCCACCCATTTTTCATCACGGGAGAACAGGTCCTGACCAGCTCCTGCAATAAATGCTTTCGTTTCTGCTCCGGGGAAAGTTTTGCGCAGATCACTGAGAGATGCCTCCGAAGGAACAGATATTGAGCGGGCGTGATCGATCGATCTCCTGATTCTTCTCCCGAACAGTAATCTTTCGAGGATATTTCTGAAGAAACTGCTTCCAAAATATCCAGGTACGTTCAGTACCATAAGGTCATGAACCGACAGAAGCGTTGGAATGGATGGTGATGGCCCAGCCATTGATAAGTTCAGATAACAGTCGGCTCCGGAAGATTCAATGAGAGGAACAAGTTCGCTGTTCTCCGTCTTGCGTAATCTCGCCGCACTGCATAGGACAGGTTCCACGGGCAGGCTTTGAACATACGGCACTTCTTCCGGATTAACGATAACGGAGAGCTTCCAGTTCGGTTTAAGCTCGGAGAGGGCTCTTATCACCCCCAGGGAATACCTGCTTATACTATCATGCGGTATCCTGAGGGCTCTGGCGTCCAGTATAAGTCTCATGAATTACTCCCAGCCTGAGAGTGTACTACATCTATAAGTATAATAACTGTCTCTCGATCATCATGCACAGAACAAAATAATCCCTGTAAACTAATGCATATATATACACAGAGTAATCTCCCCTGGATATTCTGATTCATTTCCCGGTCCGTGAAGTTTCAAGGATACAGCTATCAGTGGATATATCAGCTGTTCCTGTTATTAGAAATAGTGATTGAACGGACTGATACGCTGTAAACACTTCAATCCATAATTGACATGTGATGACTGTTCACGGTATTGTCGTTTTTGGTAGATACCATTCAGCATAGAAAGGTCTGTTGAAGTTTTCCACTTAGTACCGATATTCCTCGGAAGACAAAGTGTGCCTGTTTATGGATGCGGATTGCAGGTAAATTGATGTAGAGAGCACTATAATACTTTCAAGCAAGGGATTAAATGCTAGACCTGAAAACGGATAACACATCGAAACCCACCGAGAAAACTACGGAACGAATTCTGGTTGTAAAACTCTATGCTATAGGCGATTTCATTATGTCTCTTCCCGGCCTGGAACTTTTGAGGAGGCGGAATCCTGCTGCTGAAATACACCTTCTTACTGGAGGAATTATAGCCCCTCTGGCCCACTGCTCGGCACCAGTTGACAGAATTATTCACGTCAGCGAGAAAAATTTCACTGATGGTCGCAGATGTTTATCTCTTATCCCCCTTATGGCTCAGCTTAGAAAGTACAGATATTCGAGAGCATACCTTCTTCACAGAGTGCTCCCGTTGAGACTGTTCCTGCTCTCCACCGGCGCGCGAAGCAGAATCGGTCAGGGAAATAGAAAAACGGGACTCTCAAACACAGTGCCGTTCGAAACTGGCAGAACGGAACATGATACTGAACGTTATGCCAGGCTGTTCGGCTGGAGCGGAAGCGAACCTCTCCCTGAGCCGAAAGTCAATCTTCCGGAATATCCTGCTGGCGGCCCAATAGCCTCTGCCATCGAATCAAGGCCTGTAGCTGTCAGTCCAGGTGGAGGCAGGTCAAGCATCAGGGATATGAATTGGAAGAGATGGCCTGCTGACAGGTTCCGCGAACTGATTGATCTGCTCCACGGCGAGAATGTCAGAACGGTGATACTGGGAAGCAGGAAAGACAGGGACATTATCGGTCAAGTCCTTGACAATCTGCCTTGCACGGCAACGGATCTCGTAGGGAAGACATCTCTTGTTGAGGCAGCCGGAATTCTCTCAGCATGCAGGATGCTGATAACAAACGACAGCAGTCTGATGCATATTGCCGGGTTGGTCTCCACCCCGACCCTGACTCTTTTCGGACCTACCGATCCTTCGCGAATAGGCGTATATCCTCCCTCACCGTATCACCGGAACCTGGTTTCCGATGACGCTCCTTGTCGTCCATGCCACCCCACCAGGGGGATAAATGGTTGTGAATCTGTCGAATGCATGGTTTCTCTAAGTCTAGACATGGTTTGGGAAGAAACCAGGGAAATGCTGGATACTACCGAAATCTGAAAATACAGCAGTCAGACAGTAACAATTCCGGATAGTATTTCCTTGAGGCTTTGCACTGCACTGGAAACGGTTCTAATCCGGGTAACAAACCTCCGGCCACCCTCGGTCACTCTTTCCCATAAATGCTGGTCAGTCAATATCATTGAGAGAACTTCAGCCATATCAGACGGGTCCCTTTTCACAAGTATACCGTTTTCTCCGCTCTGGATATTATCGACGAACCCTCCCTCTTTTACCGCAATGACAGGTATGAAACAGGACATGGACTCAAGAGGCACCAGACCGTAGGGTTCATTGTATTGACAGCAGAGGACAGCTTTACCCGTGCTGTATAGAAGCCTGAGCTCCTCATTCGAGATACTCCTCTTTATACTCAGGTTCACGCCGAGTTCATTTGCAATTCTTTCGAGTCTGCTGATATACCCCGGGAATTCCCTGTCACCAACGATAGTAAGAGAGGGCCTGATATCCGGCGTGATCATTGAAACGACCTTAATCGCCATTTCATGTCCCTTAAAAGGCCAAAAGGCTCCTACACTCAGAACGAACTGCTTTCTTTCCGAAGACTCATGAGACTGGAAGAATTCCGTATCGATACCCGGTCTCACTATCGATGATTCTATACCGTAGATGTCGAGTATCCTTTTTTTCATCCAGACTGACAGAGTTACCATTGCATCCGCGTTCAGAGCAGCTTTTCTGTCCATTTTCTTTTCCATACTTCTCAAAGGAGTGAGTAGAAACCTGGATAATCCGTTTTCTGTCCTGCTTATAAGTTCCGGTTCGTAAAGATGGCGGGGAAACTCGTAACAGAAGTAAACGGAGGGAACTCTCAGATAGTTCAGAATGGGAGGAGCCGCTAAGAACATGGAATTATGCACAAGCGCGAGATCCGATGTGGAATTGATCTCCTCCGCAACGCCGCGGCAAAGCCTGTCAAAAGATCTCAGCCTGGCCGGGAGTGATAAAGGAGCCGAAAGCTTTCTTATACCGGAAAGTCTTCTTCCAGCTCGGAAAGGCCATTCCTTTCTGGAAATACTTCCGGGGATGTTCAGGGAGGAAGAGCCGAAAGGAGAATGAACAGTTATGGAAAAGAAATCCTTGAGTTCCTGAAGCAGAGCCCCCGCGACATTAGCCCCTCCACCGACCGGCAGATTATGGAATACCGCCAGCTTCGGCCGAATACGGGTTGTTTCAGGGATATCCGCCATTCTTATCCTTCCCGCTACAGTTTCGGAACGCTTGCACAGCTTCTGGTATTATATATTCCATTATAAATTAAGACGATTCAGGCTTTTTGAAAACCGGAGGAATCCACATGCGCTTAGCTGTCGTCCTGGTCAATTACGGACAGTGGGAACTGACAGGGAAATGTGTCGATTCCCTTGGCAGATCCCGTGGTATGGATATCAGGATTACACTCATAGACAACTGCTCACCGGAACCAGTTCCGCAATGGGTAACCCGCCGCTCCGACATCAGGTTCAGACGGATTCCAGAGAATACAGGCTTTGCCGGAGGCAACAATGCGGGTTTCCGGATATCTCTGGCGGATGAAGCGGAGTACACACTTTTCCTGAACAACGACGCAGAAGTTCTTCCCGAAACAGTTCACAACCTGGCAAGGTATCTTAGCGAGAACAGAGGAACCGGTATTGTGGCCCCGGCAGTCTACTGGAAATCGAACCCCGAAAAACTCTGGGGCGCGGGGGGAAAATTCGTCAAATGGAAAATGCGCTTCGAACAGGTAGATATTCCAGAGAGGGAATGCAGTCCCGATGAAGGAATACCGGTGGATTTCGTGTCGGGATGTGCTTTGATGATAAGGACAGATCTTTTCAGCATGATAGGCGGTTTCAGGGAAGACTTCTTCATGTATTACGAGGACGCTGATCTTTGCAGAAAAGTAATTGAACGGGGTTATTCGGTCGAAGTGCTTCCTTCGGAGACGGTCCTTCACAGCGTGGCTTCCGGAAGCGGTGGAGAGCTTTCCAGAATCGCCCTCTATTTTTCTGAAAGGAACAGGATAATTCTTTCCCGCGATATGCTGTCTCCAGCGATGAGATTTGTTTTCATGGTCTACAAGAGTGCCGTTCTGCTGGTGCTGACAATGAAATTCCTTCTCTGGCAGGGTCCCGAACTGATTCCATGCATATGGCGGGGATACTTCGATGGCCTTACTGGAAGAACCGGTTATTCGAACGTGATAGATAAGCTTATCTGAAAGATGATCGCATAACTCTTTCCGGAATCTGCATATTGATTATCTTACCAGCTTAAATCCCCTTAGACTAAGGTGTAGCGGCAAGAGAAGAAAAGACAGGATCGGATTCAGGAGAATATCAATAATGATATGTAATAACTGCGGGAATATTTGTGATAAAAGAACTGTTGGTTTTCAGAACCTGTGTGAAAATTGCGGGGAATATCTTCATACCTGCTTCAACTGTAACATTTACGATTCAACTGCGGAGAGATGCCGGTCATTTACCACGGAAGCTGTCGGTGATAGAAAAGGCAAAAATTACTGCGAGGAGTTTATTCCCAATAAGGGGATTGTACCAGGACCGGATTCAGTGAGAGGTAATACCTCCGATGATTTCGAAACACTTTTCAATATGAATGGTGAGAAAAAGCTATGAGGGGATTTCCTCAAGAATTGAATGATATTTCTGAATGCAGACTCAAAATCCGGGGTGTAATTGTAATACTCCTCCTTACCGCGGTATACTTCACCAGTTATTTTTTTATGCCAGAGAAAATCCTTTTCCTGCTCATTGCCGGGACAGCTCTTATCACCCTTTTTTTTGTTAGACCAGAACCCGGTTTCTGGCTTCTCCTGTTACCTCTTGTTTTCATGTCAGGCGGATTAACACTGTCAATGGGTGAGTTTGAACCCGCTGTTGCTACTGTAGTTATGGCAATGTTTGCATTTTTCTATACTGCCGACAGAATACTCCGGAATAAGACCCTGTTTATACCGTCTCCTTTCCTTTTCTTCATCTTCATCGGGTTTCTTATTCAAGTGTTCAGCATATTCATATCAATCCATTTACACGGGCAACACCTGTGGAATGCCATCAGAGAGGGGAGCAGCTTTTTCCTTTTCTTTCCCCTCGCTATAGTAATTCCGGTTTTATGCAGAACCGACGATAAGCTTAATCAGCTGTTGCGTGCAGTACTGATTGCTGTTCTGATTGCTTCTGTAATAGGGGTAATACAATATTTCTCAATCACAAGTTTCTCAAGGGTAGATATGAGTCTGGGATATGTGTATAAAGGAAGAATAGCGAGTCTATTCGGCAACTCGAACATATTCGCAGGCTACCTTGAGCTGGGCATCCCTCCTGCCATAGCTCTTTTCTTCCTGGAGAAGAACATAAAATGGAAGATCACCGCAGCAGCAGCAGTTGCCTTTGGTATTCTCAGCGTGCTGTATACCTTCTCAAGGGGGGGGCTGATATGTACTTTTATCGGCTGCGGAATAACTCTGCTATACGTTTTCAGGTCAAAGATATGGATACCCGTAATTCTAGGTGTTCTGTCGATATTCATATTGATAATGAGCGCGGATACCTTCGAAAGACAGATGTCCTTTTTCATGAACCCGGAAGCTCACCTTAACCAGCCAACTATCCTTCACAGATACATAACCTACAGTGGCTTCTTCGATCAGATAGCTGAGTCCCCTGTCACTGGTGTCGGATGGGGAGCCAGGGAGTTCTTCTGGGGAAGGTCACCGATATACACTTTCTGGGAGGTAAGACACGCCGTGAGCGTGGAAACGATACGGACGTTCGGTGGTCTGAACAACCTTTTCCTCAATCAGGCGGTGAAGGGGGGGATAGTGTCCGTTATCTCCGCTCTTATTGTTTTCGCAGCGATTTTCGCCGCCTTTTTCAGAGCATTCAAGAGAGGTAGAGGTATAGTTGCTATCGCTCTTATAGCAGGAATTTCCAGCTTCCTGCTTCATCAGTTTTTAGACAACCTGATCCGATTTCCGACTGTCAACGCACAATTCTGGACAGTCTCAGGTTTACTGCTGGCTCTTGCTGCATCCGGGTCGAAGATATCAGATAAGGACAAACAGGAAAGTTAGCTTTTTCTGAACGGATGACATCAAGGATAATCTTTGATCTTTAAACCCGAGGGTGCTTTCTTCCGGGTAAGAGTTTACACTTTACCACGTCAGCGTAAATTCTGTAAGTCTTCGAGCCGACAAGGGCTGTGATTACAACGTAAATAAATACCGCCGGTACAATACTGAGCGAAATGTTGAATATTCTTTCGGAGAGGGAGGCATTCAGTTCTACAGGGAACAGCCGGCTGGACAGCAGCAGATATCCTGCCATTACTACGGTTGAAAGAAGAATTTTCAGATATTCTGGAATGAAATCCGATCCGTTGATTCCTCCAAGTCTTTTTCTGAGGAAATACATAAGAAAAAGTGTTTTTGCTCCTGAAGTCAGGGTAGTTGCCAGGGCAAGTCCGTTAATTCCAAGAGGCTGAAGTAGAATGATATTTAACAGAATGTTCGCCATTACTCCCCATATTCCGATAATCACAGGGATAATAGGCTCTTTAAGGGAATAGAAAACCCTGTCTACTATGCGTCCTATTCCTAACTGGGCAAACCACGGAGAATAGAATGCCAGAGCGTAACCAATGCGCTGTGACTGTTCGGGACCGAAATTGCCTCTCTGAAAGAGAATGGATATCAGTGGTACAGAAAGAACCACAAGAATTCCAGAAACTGGTACAGCGTAATAGGAAAAGTACTTGATGAAACTTGATAATTCGCTTTTCAGTTTCTTTAGATTGTTCTCGGCTGCAATTTTTGCGAGTGAAACCGTTGACAGGATGATAATGGGTTGAATCAGGATGATCCGGATCAGATTCCTTATTCTTGATGCATAATCCAGTGCAGTTACAGAACTTGTCCTTAGAAATGAAGCCAAAACCTTATCCGCCACAGGGCCGAGGAAACCGGTTACAACGCCTATAATGACGGGCATAGCCAGTCTAACCATTCCCCTGAAATCGTGGTCTCGTGGATCAATCGTCAACTGGTAGTGCAGACGGAGACGCAAAGAAATAACTGCACATATGGAAAACGACACAAAGGCTCCGGCGACACCGGAAACAGGTATTACCATAATCCCGAGGCTTTCGTGCCCCAGAAGGACAATTATGTATGAAACAAGAATCTGAAAGACTCGGACAAAACTGACAAGACCATACCTTTTCCCGTAGATCAGGAAGTTATGCAGAATTCCTTCGATAGAGTTAAGGAAAATCACAGGAAGGAATATCGTCAGTATCTTACCGGCCAGGACAAGAGTGTTCTCCTCTGCTCCCGGACCAATAAAGCGGACAACTGATGATCCGAATAGCAATACAATGCCTATAAGCAAAGCACCAGATAAGGACATCCAGTTGATTATTCTGCTGATCAGTCGATTACCAGCAGTATCTCCCTTTTGGAGAATTACTTTTGAATAGACAGGCATGAATACCGCTCCGAACGCAGTGAATATCACCTGTTGGAGAAGAATAGGAATCACCATGGCAATTGAAGCGGCATCCGTCTGCCAGGTAGTGCCGAAGATCTGTGCTATCTCGGCAAAGCGGAGATAAGTAATGAAGGCAATGAGAAGATTCCCGATTGAAAGCAGCGAGAACCCGGCTCCCTTACCTTTTTTACCTCCCAGCCAGTTCAGAACTTTCTTCAAGAAATTCCTTTCAAAAGTGCATTCATGAGAGTATGTTCGCACGGAGGAATAATACGCATCACCGTTGCAGGAAAACACAATCCGATCAAAAACATCAATATATTATAATTTAGATTGAGTGATTCTGCATAATTCCATCACAGAAAGTATTTAAGGAGTAGAATACAAGGTTGTTTACGCTGAATGCCAGGTTATTCTCTTCGCTGGAATGCTGTATTATGTTTTCCGAATGCAGATAGGAATATATGTTGACTTCCCCGGAGATCTCACAGGAGTTGCCCGTTACGGAGTTGAAATAGCAAAAGCGCTTAAGCGAAGGGATGCTCTTGCAGAACTGTGGATGAACCGTGATCTCAAAAGTGACACGGGTGTTCTCGGTTCACTTGAGGTGCCGGGTCTTTTCTTTCCAAAATTCAGGAGAATTACAGATTTATACTGGCCCGGGCTGCGGTTCCGCAGAGCAGGCCTGGATGTACTCCTGTGTCCTGGTACTACTTTAATAAAGACCCTTCTTCCAATGAAACAGGCGGTTATGGTTCACGATATGGGGCCGTTTAAATATCCGGAGATGAAGAGGAGGGATGATACTGCAGCATGGCAGGAACGGATAAGACAGGTAGCTGCCCATGCGGATGTTATTGCAACAAATTCATTGACAACAAAGGATGATCTGCTAAGCGTATTTCCACATATTGAAGACAAGGTGTTCAATACCCCCCTTGGAACCGATCATTATCCTGACAGGACGGATCACGTTCCTGAAGGGAGACACATTCTGGCAGTTGGTACGGTTGAACCAAGAAAGAATTACAGAACTCTCATGAAGGCTTACAGCATTCTTGCAACTTCTAATGGGAATTCTCTTCCGCCTCTTGTCATAGCAGGCGGCATGGGCTTTCGGGCTGAAGAGATCATGGGATATGCAGTGGAATGTGGAATCTCCAGCGAAGTAACATTTACAGGATATGCCTCAGAATCTAAACTTGCCGACCTTTACAGTAAGGCCGCCTGTCTGGTTCATACCGCTCATTACGAGGGTTTTGGTTTTACTATTCCAGAAGCATTTTCGTGGAAGCTTCCAGTAGCCGCGCCTGACAATACAGCAATCAGAGAGTATTTCAGCAACGCCGCCTGGATGATTGATGTATCAAGCCCTGAATCTGTAGCATCCGGTATAAGGCTCTGTCTTGATAGAGGAGTTTCCACCGAACAGCAGATAGAGAGAGACCGGCTTTCCAGAATTCTAACATGGGATAACTGTTCTGAAAAAACTCTTAATGCCCTTGAAGAAGTGCTTTCATGACAGATATTCTTCTAATCGGGGATGATGGCTCACGCTCAGCAGACAGAGGTACCGGAGCATGCATTGCACGAACAGCAAGATTCAGGCATGCGCTTGAAACAGCTGGATTCAGGGTTTCCGTATTATCTCCATCTGAAGGAGCCGGTGGAGCCGCTGAGATAAATCAGTTTCTCAGAGAAGAATCATTTACCGGTATTGTAGCCATCAGTCCATTTCCCGCAGAGGCTGCTGCTATTGCCGATCCGGATCTGCCAGTATGGATAGACATGAATGGAACGCATCCGGCAGAGATTCAGCTTCAGGGTAACGAAGATGGTAAAGGTGGAGAGCGACTTATCAGGATACTTGCTCTTGAAAACAGCCTTCTCATGAGAGGGGACGCTTTTTCGACGCCCTCCCGGCGACAGGCATTTGCCGTCAGAGGCGAGCTTCTTCTTCTCGGCCGGATGGGATCACAATCAAAAGAAATCATTAAGGTGGAACCCATTCCAAACTGTTCCATGGGGAATTTTGAAAAGAATGATAAATCCGCACCGGGATTCAGGATAATATCCACCGGATCGTTCAATCAATGGTTTGATGAGATTACGCTGTTCAAAGCTCTGGAATCCGTCATGGAGAAGGATGAAAGCATAGATTTCATTTCCACAGGCGGACGAATTCCGTTTTCGCCGAAGAAATACGACAATTTTAAAAAATTGATAGAAAACTCACGATTCAGAAAAAGGTTTACGCTGCATGGATGGATCCCGTACGAAAAATTACTTGAAGTCTATAGAACAGCATCTGCTGCAGTTTATACAGACATCCCTGTACTTGAATCAACTCTTGGCGCGAGAACAAGAGCTCTCGATTGGATCAAAAGAGGAATACCCGCGATCTGTACTGATGGTACGGAAATATCGGAAGACATCCGGAAACATGATCTGGGAATTGTTGTGCAGCAGCAGGATCACGCAGCCCTGGCAGACGCTTTTTTGCAGCTTATTTCGTCACCGGAACTATCGGAGAACATTAGTGCGAATCAGGAAAAGTGGTGCTCTGGAGAAGGATCTTCGGAGAATCTGTTTCAGCCCCTTATACACTGGTGCAGGAACCCGTTGCGCATTAAAACCAATCCCGTTGGAACCGTGACAATACCCCGGCTTAACAGTATTGCGTACCTGAAGAAAATATTCTATAAGTTGTCGGCTGATAGGGGTATGAGGTACGCGGTTTATCGAGTGTGTGCAAGGATCTTGCCTTTTCTTAAACGCACCGCAGAGAAATGATTTCCTTCGCCTTTTTGTAGAGATATTTCTTTACCGGATTTGTCGAATCACAGCAAGTTGCAAATCGGCTGAAAATTTCATTAACTGAAATTGATGCATTGAGGGTTTCCACAGGTATTTTAAACCCATCGTGTGTACCTTTCAGTACTGACTTTGCGAGGGTAAATCTTCCTCTAAGAATACTGAGGAGAAACCAGAGATATTGCCAGAATTTGATATAAGGGCGTAGTTTCCTGAATGTTTCCGCATCGAAGTGCTTTCTAAGAACGAGCAGGCGATTGCGTATACAGCTGTATTCCTTGATGAAACTCCCACTGACTGAGGTGGCGGAATGCATGTGTCTTACAACAGCACAAGGTGCATATACAACCTTCCAGCCTGATCGTCTGAGCTCAAAACCAAGGTCCAGGTCTTCCTGATATAGAAAAAGCCGGTCCCAGAAAAGCCTTGAGCCGTCTGGAAGCGCACTACGGCGGATCATCACAGCACCTCCGCTGGGGAATGGGATTTCAATGGAAGTGTTATACTTCGATGCCGCTTCACCTTTTCCTATGTCCCTTGAAAATCCCATCCAGTCAATTTCTCCACCTGCGGAATCCATCATATTTATATCACTGATGTTTCTCATGGAGCTTGTGACTGCGGCAACAGATTGATCTTCCATGTGCTTAAGGAGGGCAGTCAGCCATCCATCCTCGACGATACAGTCATTGTTAAGAAGAACCAGAAAATCACCTGTTGCGGCGTTCAGTCCTGCGTTGTTAGCTCCTGTGAAACCGGTGTTGCTGTCAAGAGCCACCAGTACAATCTTTGGAAATTCATCTCTTACAATATCAGCTGAGCCATCTGATGATCCGTTGTCAACTACGATGATCTGCTCGGGAACTCTGTCGTGATTGAGAAGTGAAATAATGCAATCCCTGAGAAAAACAATACCATTGTAGTTTGGAACTATTACCGAAACAGTCATCTGGAATCTTGTCTAAAAAGACCCTCAGGTCTTTCTTGAGGACGTTTTCGTATACCATGCACAAATCCGAGCCACATCCAGTATACCAGATTGCCATGCTTCTGCAGGGGATATAGGATTGTTTTTAACAATGTTACAAGCAGGTAGTAGATATTGAACTTAATGAATGTGTTCAATTTAAGATACCTTGAAGCAACGATATACCGGTTTCTATGTGTGAAGTAAATAGCAAAAGGAGAGTAAACACCACCAACACTGATTGATACATGATGTACTACAATTGCACCTGGGATCAGATATATCTTCTGGTTATTCTCTGCCACCCTGAAGCACAGATCAGTATCTTCATTGTATACAAACAGGTCAGAATCCTGACAGCCGATTCGATAGTAGTCATCGGCTCTCAACAGCATAGCACACCCCGTAACCTGATTCATTTCAACCGGGTGTGATGGAAGGTCATCCACATATCTATATATCTGTATAAGAACCATCCGCCAGTAAGAATATCTGCCCCCAGCGCTCCAAAGGAGCTCTGGAGAGTCTGCAAAGGGGATAGCCGGAGCTGCAATTGCAGTATTGGGGTTATCCGCAAGATGTTCAGCAAGAATCCTTAGAGCGTCCGGAGCAACTTCCGTATCATTGTTGAGGATCATCACATACTCTATGTTTTTCTGGTATAACATTTTGAACGCTCTGTTGTTTCCAGCGGTAAGCCCCAGGTTGCCATCATTCCGATGAAAAATGATTTCCTCTGAATCACCCACCCATTCAGGTACAGCCCCCGGAGAATTGTTGTCGATAAGACCGATGGTTATTTCGACGCCATCGGAAGCAAGCAGGGAATCGACACATTTCCGGGTCAATTCCCATTGACGGTAATTAACCAGGAGAACACCTATTCTGAATCTTGGCACGGTTTTTTGCGCTGGTCAGTCATTTTTCACCATAGGTTTCCGGTCAGGATACAAACATCTTCCGAATTGATCAATTCAAACACAATATACAAATTTAAATATCGCAGGTTTAATTCATTCGGCAAGTCCCCGGAAGTATGGAATGCCGATCTTTATGACTTGCGAATAACAGACGTACAGTTTATTATTTAATACAGTTTTCTGTCTTCATATTCTACCTGCTTCTTGCGGGAGTGTTGTGATCAGTATATCAAGGACAGATATGTTGGATTAACGAAGTTGACGAGGAATGGTTCCGAATGAGAATTCTTATAGCTTCTTCCGGAACGATACCTGGATATTCGGGAGGATGGACAACAACCCTTGATCTCCTCGGTGACAGTCATCAGTCCGCTTACGTGCTATCTGATGTGAAGCTCGGTCTTCACAGCATGGAAGGGGTAAGCTATCTGGGGCTTGGCCTTGGGAGTGCAGACGGTAAAGTATCTCTGTTTCCACGCCGGGTTGCAGGTCTGCTCAGAAAAGCTCTTGTTCCATCCGCGGTAAGGTGGAGTTTCAGGAAATTCAACGCTGATTTTGTCCTGTGCCTGGATGAAATCATGGGTTTCTCTGTACAGAAAACAGGATTGCCCTACGCCATGAGATTTCACACGAAGATTAGTCCTTCTATAATCGGCGCACCTCTGGAGAAGCTCCTCAGAGGAGCTCTTTTCTCAACCGCATGCAAGGGATCGGATGTCCCCGGAGTGGAAATGATCCCCCATAACCAGGATCTGTCACGTTTCAGTTTCGCACCCGCCACAAAACCTGAAAGGGCTCTGCTCCTTACCTGTATAAATGATGAGCATGAACCCGAACATTTCATTGAGGGAATATGCCTTTCGAAAGGGATGAAAGGCGATATTGTCGGCACAGGACCCGCAAGGAAACGGATAGAAAAAGCCTGCCGAAGTACAGCTGGACGTGTGCGAGTGCTTGATCCCATACCAAGGCTTCAGGTAGGGCAGCTATCGGGAAAGTATCAGATTGGAGTAGTGACCATAATAAGGCGAGACAAAGTTGTATATCAGATGAAGATTAACATGTACCTGGCCTGCGGAATGCATACTCTTACAAAACCCTACACCCACATAGTCAAGGAAGCCCCGGAACTGGTTGATATATTCTCATCTCCACGGGAACTTGCGGACAGGCTCGATGAGACTGTTGAGAAGTGGAGGGAACTTGAGCCCCGACGGAGGAGGGCAAGGGAGTGGGTTCTGAAAAACTATTCAGTTGAGATCCCCAGAAAGCGATTCAGAGAGATTATGAGGACAACATTCGGCGAAAATAGTTAGATTATCTGTTGCTGGAATGAATATTGATTTCTACTATTCGGTTACGGTTTAACCAGGTCGAGTATTTCAAGGGACACAATTCTCCACTCTCTGCTGTCATCACCGGGAAGAACGGCCGTGTCACTGAGGTTTTTTCCGAGAAGAGCTTTCCCAATTGGTGCCATATAGTTGATTCTTCCATTTTCCGGATCTGCATCCAGCGGGCCTACGATATCAATTATCTGCACTGTTTCCAAACCGCCCCATTCCTGAAGCTGTACCCTCATGCCAGGGCTGACAATGTTGGAACTGATCTCATCGAGAGGGTACACCCTGTACTTCTGAAGGTCTTTAGTCCATCTGCTAAGCCTGTCCAGCAGCAGATCTCTCTTCTCTATCGCCGCTGCGTATTCCGCATTCTCTGAAAGGTCTCCATGGGAAGCAGCCACTCCGATGGCTTCGGCTGCAGCAGGGATCTCTATCTGTTTCAGCCGGAGGCAGTCGGCTTCCCGCTGTTCGATGGCTCCTCGGCTTGAGAAAAGGATATCCGATTCCCAGAAGTGCTTCTTTATGGAGTTTCGAATGGAGGAACTTTTTCTCCGTGATTGTTCCCTTAACACAATCAGGCATAAACCCTCTTTCTGGGCTGTGGTGCTCGTGTTGAAACTGTCAAGGTAATTACCGAGCCTTCTCGTATCAATAGAAGAGAGATAACGGGCCAGGTTTGATTTTAGAGGACCCTTCAAAAGGTTGATCACCTTTTTCTGTGTATCGGTGCTGGAGAATATCAGGTTGTCTAGAAAAAGATCTGTCTGATTATCTCCAGGCTTGTCGTCCGGATTATCCTCACGAGTAGCCAGGAATGCAAGCGCCCAGAGGAATCTGTCAGTTTCCGATGGCTTTGAGAGATAATTGCCTATACACTCGGAAAGAAGCTCGGGATCGACTTTCTCCAGGAAGAGAGCGGCATGTTCCCAGAGCGAGCGCCTGAGCACCGAAAGCAGTCGTATTTTTTCCCCTCGGTCGGTTTGCTCTGAAAAAAAGAGGTCAAGGTAGTCCTTCCTGCATGCAGAAGAAAGCATTTCCCCGAGAGCTCTCTCCGACCTGACGGCAGAGGTTTCCAGAAAATTGTACTTGATTCCGGCAAATTTATCGGATGTGCCACGGTCGCTGAGAATCCAGCAAAGTTCGAATAGTGAACCTGTTTCGGGGTTGGATATACTGTGTACATCATCAAGAAGATCTGTCAGCCCATCTGGAAAGGCTCTGCAGCAGGATTTAAGAAGAGCCTGTAACTCTTTAACTTTTGCTCGAACAGATTCTTTTCGTCTGTTAACGATATTCCTTACCCGCTCAAGAAACTCCACGTCTTTATTAAGAATGACTATGCGGGTACCCAGATCGGCAAAACCTTCCGTTGAGGCTGCAGTTTTCCTCAAGATTTTCCATGCTTCCACCACTGTGAAATCCGAACTGTAGAAAAATGCGGACAGATCCTGAACGCAGATCTCTCCGGGATTTTCCATGGGTTCTACAGCGAGTCTTTCAAGAAATTCAAATGGAGATTCCCTGAAAAAACGGGAGTATTCTTCCGGATTCCTCCAGGAGAGAACCGCAAGGGAATTTGAAGCAAGTGGTCTTGTGGATTCAAGCACAACGTTCAATTTCATGTCATGGTTCTGTGCTTTCTGAAAATCAATAGTAGCGTGTGTTCGGCTCATCCTTGTAATTTTCCCGACACCGAAGGTGCAATGGTAAAGATAGGTGTCTTTCGTGTACTTCATAAGCGAGTTGAACACTCGCCAGGACAATTGTACATCGGCATTTTCATTCATGAGTCCGCTGAGTTTCAGAAACTGCTCGAGAGGTTGAAACATCAGGTTATCATCCCTGAGAGCTTCAATAAGAGCTTTTCTTAAAGGTTCAGATCTCCTGAAAAACTCTGCCGCTTTCATCAGAAACCCCGAGAAGGCGTCTTCACCCTCGGCTTCTTTCTCTGTAATAATCAATTCGAGAAGCTTTGTGGCCAGGTCATCCTCTTTATTGTTGAGAAGCATGGAGAGAGCAACTATCATTTCATCGTATGAGGCATCACCGTCGAGGGTTTCAAGCCACAGGACAGTCAGGGCATCGTAATCACCGGCACTTGCGGCATCGAGAATTTTGGACAATCTTCCTCCTGTCTGAGAAGGAATAATATACTTTGTAGATAGCGGTATAAGTAATGGCAGGAGGAAATACTTGATCGAAAAAGACGAATCCGGAAAAAAACTTAACAGAAGAGAGTTTTTAGGAAAAGCCGGTAAGCTCGGAGGAGCCGTTTTTCTTTCCTCTTTTGCCGGGAAAGCCCTTGCCGGGGAGGGGGAACAGGGAATGGAAGAATTCTGGTCCGATGGCACCTTCAAACAGAACTCAGTTGATGCTTCCAGGGAAGCCGAGGGAATTGTCAGAGCGTTCATTGATGGAAGATGGGAAGAATTCCAGACTCTGCAGTTACCGCGGCCTTTCATGGACTGGAACCTTTCAGCCCGCCTGGAAGTGCTGGAGAACATATCCATGATGTTCGGCGGCGAAGGAGGATCTCCGCCTTCACTTGCGGGTCCCCACAATGCGGCAATGGCGACGTGGGGCGGAAGCAGGGCGGACAGCAGACTGGAGATAAACAACGCCTTCAAGGGAATGGGTCTGTGTCCCGGGAGATTGATAATCAAGGATCTTCTTGCAGAGATGGAAGAGTTAATATCCGGGGGCATGCCTCCAAGGCTGCAGTATCTTAACAATCTCTATTCCGATACCTCGAATTTTGATCTGACGAAAATGATCTCCCTGGAACTTTACAGCACTCAGGAATTTGAAACCCATACTTTCATCAATCTCATGGAACGCCCAACAACATCACTGGTGTTTCTGGATAGCAAGTCTTACGAGGTGAGGGGTATAGGTCAGCTAGTGGCTCCCGGTGATACTGAAGCCGGAGATTATGCGGTTGATATTGTGAAGTATACCAATATGGTCCACTCACTCTTCCATGGAGATTTTCCGAGGCTGTATCCCGGGATTCTGGTTCATGTAACAGCAGTGTTCGATAATACGCCTGGTACCGGCCGAGGAGTAAGGATAGCGCCGCCGCTGCTCTAGAAACTGAGAATCATGTGAATATTTTAAGACTGCCCGATGGAACCCTGCCTGAAATGTACTTTGTTGATCTTGACGGAACGCTTTTGTCAACATCTTCGGAGAAGTACTTTCTGAAGCATCTTGTTTCGATAGGCATACTGTCTCCGGCAGCTTTCCTAAGATTTCTATTATTCTATGTTCTCCACCCCGGGAAGACGATCCGGGAGGGAAAGGGATGGAACAGGAATTATCTCACAGGCCTTCCTCCTGAAGCAGTAAAGCGTGAAGCGCATATTTGTGCAGGAATCCTCATGAAGAACTTTCTACGCGAGTGGACATTCCAATCCATACGCGATCTGAAAAATTCCGGGTGTGAAACAGTCCTTCTTTCCGCCTCCCTGGAATACATCGTGACCGGCATCGCTGAGAATGCATCCATCGATTACATTCAGGCAAGCAGTCCGGAAATTGATAACGGAGGGTTCACCGGGCGATTGAGTGATCTGCGTCCCTGGGGAAGAAACAAGGCGGAACTGATGCGGAGAATATGTGATCAGAGAGGGATAAAACCGGAGAACTGCGCTGCCGTTGGAGATTCCTGGGCCGACAGGTTCATACTCAGTGAGTGCGGTTGTTCTGTTGTTGTTTGCCCGGACAGGAAACTGAGGAAACTTGCTGTAAGGAATAAGTGGAAAATAGTAGAGGGCAGGCACACAAAATGGGCATAGTAAGAGCCCTTGGGGCATTTTCAGGCGGGTTGGACAGTATGATAGCAGCCCTTCTGCTTAAGTCCCAGGGGATAGAAGTTGAAGTAGCCACTTTCACAAGCCCTTTTTTCTCGTCGGAATCAGGCTGCCGCTACGCAAAACAGCTTGATCTTCCCTGGAGGGAAATCGATTACACCGCTGAGATGATGACCCTGCTGCAGAACCCTCCCTCTGGATTCGGAAAGAACCTTAACCCCTGTATAGACTGCCATGCTGGCATGTTCCGGATACTTGGAGAGATCGCCTCAGCCGAGGGGTACGATTTTATCTTCTCAGGAGAAGTCGCGGGACAGCGCCCGATGTCGCAGAACAAAAACTCCCTCAACCGGGTTGCCCGATTGTCCGGTTATCAGGAAAAACTCCTCCGTCCACTCTCGGCAAAACTTCTCAGAATAACCGATCCCGAACTGAGAGGGCAGGTTGACAGAGAAAAACTGCTGAGCCTTTCGGGAAGAAGCAGAAAACCTCAAATGAAACTCGCGGAAGAATATGGGATCGAATACATAAATCCCGGGGGAGGATGTCTGCTCACCGATCCCAATTACTGCGGGAGGCTTTCGATTCTAATGGAGATACGCGGTCTTCTCACCGCTCGGAATGCAGGATTGATCAGACATGGCCGGATATTCAGGCTTTCGAAGGATACCATCTGTCTCGTGGGTCGTTCCGAAATGGATAATGCAGGACTTGAATCCCTGGTTAAGGACGAAGTAATCTTTGTACTCGAAGACAGGCCGGGCCCCACAGGAGTTCTTATTGGAGATCCAGAAATGCTTCCGGTGCTCATCGACCTTGTAGAGCGTTACGCCGGAGTCAGATCCTGAAATTACGACAGTGGGGTCGTATCTTGAATTTTGGCATTTCAAATTTTAGTATTGAATATAAATGATAATATGCAAATTTGGATTCAGTAAGCCCCTTCATTACTTGACATTCTGAGAAAAATGAATATTTAATCCTCTTCTCAATCGAAGGGCACCATTATGACTAAGATCAAAAGACTGTTTCGCTAATCAGAAAATCTCCTGCTCCGCAGCGGGGCAGTATTTAATCAGTTCCAAGAACAGATATTGATCCCGGGATAACCCGGTTTTTACAGGAATAATGAAATGCACTTTCAATTTGACGACACATTCGATGATTCTTCGATAAAGAAAACATCTACCTTTGGTGTATTAAAGAAGATCTATCCCTTCCTCAGGCCGCATAGAAAATCCTTTTCAATCGCAGCTGTTCTGCTTTTTCTGTCCGTAGCAGGAGAGCTTGCAGGACCTCTTATCCTGCGGATGGTGATTGATACCGCGATTCCGAACAAGTCGGTACGAGACATTGTATTCTATTCTCTTCTGTTTGCCGGAACATTTACTTTTGCCATGGTGATGTCCTATCTGGAGGTGATGATTACCACAAAAGTAGGGCTTTCGGTGGTAAGGGACCTGAAGGAGAAGGTGTTCCGACATATGCTTTCCCTTTCCCTCTCATTTTTCGACAGAAATCCCACAGGCAAGCTCATGGCGAGGGTAGAAAGCGATTCGGAACGGGTACGGATGCTGTTCAGTGATGTTTCAATGGCACTGCTTAGAAACGTAGCCATGGTCTGCGGAACTCTTGGGATAATGCTGGCGGCCGATGCCGCAATAACAAAATGGATAATAATCCTTCTATTGCCAGTGGCGCTGTTGACTGTGCCCTTACTGAAAAAAATGAGAAAACTATACAGAAGGGTAAGGTCGGCCTACGCACGGATATCCGGATTCATAGCGGAATATGTCAGATCGGTTCCGGTTCTACAGGTATTCGGCGCGACAGGGATGGCATCGCGGAAGATTCATGATGAAGGGCAGCGCTTTCTTAATCGTGAAGTTGAGGCTTACTTCTGGGAGTACGGATTCTGGAGTTTTCTGGGCAGCTGCGAGATACTTGCAGTTATCGTTATTCTGCTTTCCGGCAGGGCCGGAGTTATCTCCGGTACTGTAAGTGTTGGTACAGTAGTCATGTTCGTTGAGTATACACGGCGTCTTTTCGGGCCGGTCGTGATGTTTTCCGAGACACTTAACATGGTTCAGCGTGCAGCAGCTTCCGCGGAGAGACTCTTTGATATTCTCGCCACCGAAACTCTTACTCCGGATGGACTTCTTGATGATGGAGATTTCCCTGACGAATGGAAAGAGATCCGTTTTGAGAGCTTGTGGTTCAGATACCCCGAAGGGAAGTGGGTTCTGAAGAATGTAAGCTTCACAGTCGCCAGGAGCACTATGGTCGCTCTCGTAGGCGCAAGCGGAGGAGGCAAAAGCACTATTGTAAGTCTGCTGATGAGATTCTACGAGCCTACGGAAGGCAGAATCACCATCGACGGTATCGATATCAGGGAGTTCCGCCTGAGTGTCTGGAGGAGCAGGCTGGGACTGGTTCTGCAGAATGTAAATCTTTTCTCGGGAACTCTATCCGAGAACCTGACTGTTTTCAGGGAAGGAATACCCGCGTCCACCCAGAGGAAAGCCCTGAAAGCCATCGAAGCGGAAGATATTCTGGAAGTCATACCCGGAGGGCTGGATGGCAGCATAAGCGAAGGCGGCCTGAATATTTCAATGGGTCAGCGCCAGCTCATCAACTATGCCAGAGCCATACTTAAGGAGCCCGAAATACTGGTTCTTGATGAAGCCACTTCATCGGTTGACCCCGGAACCGAGAAACGCATACAGAGATCAACCGATCTTATAGTAAAGGACAGGACCGCACTGGTGGTCGCCCATCGACTGAGCACTGTTACCCATGCTTCAAAGATACTGGTTGTGCAGTACGGTGTAATAGCTGAAGAGGGGACGCATGAAGAGCTCCTGAGGCATGAAGGCATTTATGCCGGTCTATGCCGTCTTCAGCTGCAGGGGGTTTCTCATGCCTGAGTACAGAGGGTATCTGAAATGGATAACGGGCTTCTGGAAACCTCATAAGAAACACCTTGTAGTTCTGGTTTTCTTCACCCTGGTATCCAGCGCTGTAGCATTGAGTTTCCCTCTGGTCTTCCGTTATCTGCTGGATAATGTACAGCAGGTTCTGGGTGAAGCTGGAAGCAGCAGCGAATTCCATAAGATCTTGCTAGTCCTTGCTGTGCTGGCGTTTGCCAGGTTCATAGCAGGCTTGTATCCAGGGGCAAGAGCCTGGCTGAACAGCAAGATCGGCCTGGATATCAGAGATACGGTTTTTACCAGCCTGCTGAAAAAGGATTACAGGTTCTGGAATACCTTCAGACCCGGAGACCTTACAACCCGGCTTACCGATGATATCGTAGATTATCCACGCATTGCCTGGTTCAGCTGCTCCGCGGTTTTCAGAGCGCTTGAATCATCATCAAGACTGGTTTTCTGTCTGGGTGTGATGTTCTATATGAGCTGGGAGTTGACCCTGATTGCACTGGTTCCTCTTCCGGTGATGTTCCTGATATTCACCCGTGTCGAGAACAGACTGGGCAAAAGGGTTGAGGCAAGCAGAAAAGCCACAAGTCATACCAGCAACCTTCTGGACAGCACTTTTGCCGGCATTCCCATAATCAAGGCCTACAATGCCGAGGAAGGACAGACCGGAAGGCTTCGGAACCTGCTTGATGAGAGGCTGCACATTGACCTGTCCATAACACGGCTTGTTATGATTCTTCATGGAGTATACAGCGTCATTGGTCAGATGGGTAAAGTAACAGTCATGTTCATAGGGGGCCTCTTCGTAATCTGGAACCGCATTGGTATAGGGGAATTCTACGCTTTTTACGTTTATCTCGATATGCTCCTTGCTCCAATGATGGACATCCCTAATCTCTTTGTAACATCAAGACAGGCATTTACGTCAATAGACAGAGAAAAAGAAATTCTTCAATACCCCGAAGCTCCCGAAAGGGAAGGTATAGAAGGAGAAGGAATCGTTTCAAGCATTAATATGGAATCGGCCGGCTTCGGGTACACAGGAACCGAGGCTGGAATAAAAAGGCTTGATATTCAGCTGGACAGCCCAGGGATTTTCGCACTTGTAGGTGAGGTGGGAAGCGGTAAATCCACCATACTGAAGATGATCACAGGCCAGCTTCCGTGCAGCGAGGGAAGAATTCTATATAATGGAATCGATCTTAAGAATCTGTCTGAAGAATTCCTTGTCTCCGAAACCGGCTATGTGCCGCAGGAATCCGTTCTCTTCAGCGAATCGGTTGGAGACAATGTCAAACTTGACAGGAATATCTCCGATGAAGTTGTAGCTGATTCACTGCGAATAGCAGGGTTAGATGGAACCGAACTTGATGCCGGTGTTGAAACAGTGCTGGGTCAGGGTGGTGTTGGAGTCAGCGGCGGGCAGAAGCAGCGCATCGCAATTGCGCGAGCCCTTGCGGGGAAACCCTCGCTGTTCCTTTTCGACGATTGTACAGCTGCACTGGATGCGGAAAAGGAGGAGAACTTCTGGCAGGAGCTTACGGAGGCAAGGGGGGATGCCCTCATACTTGTTGTGTCCCACAGACAGTCAACTATCAGAAGGAGTGAGAAGGTGATTTTCGTTCACGAAGGAGAGATGAAGGCTTTCGATACCCATGAAAATCTTCTCAGAGATAACAGGCTTTACCGACTGGTCCTTGCAGCGGAAATGGAATGACGTACCTGCCGGGATACCTGAAACTGCATAAAAAGGGAGAGCTTTCTGCCAGAATTCGAGAGCTGAAGAAACTGCTTGAAAAATGCAGGCTTTGCGGCCGCAGATGCGGGGTGAACCGCCTGGCAGGAGAAACTGGTTACTGCAACGCTGGAATAGACCTTGAAGTAGCGTCTTCATGCCTGCACAGAGGAGAAGAGCCGGTTCTTACCGGGGGTTTCGGTGTAGGAAATATCTTCCTTGGAAGATGCAACATGAAATGTGTCTTCTGCCAGAATCATACCATCAGCCAGCCAGAGGGCGATACCGCTTCAGGCTGGGGCAGTTCCGCAGCTGAAACTGCTGAAGAACTGCTTCTGTTTCAGAAACAGGGATGTCCCACAGCGGGTTTCGTTTCCCCTACTCAGTACGCGCCACAGATATTCGAAGCGTTGAACCTTGCAGCTGATAAAGGTTTCAGTCTGCCGGTTATTTACAATACCAACGGATACGATTCAATAGAATTGCTTTCGCTGCTTGATGGCCTGGTTGACATATACCTTCCCGATTTCAAGTACTGGAACAGCGAATGCGGGAATATCTACTCCGATACTCCTGAGTATCCTGCAACCGCCATTGAATCAATACGCGAAATGTACAGGCAGGTTGGAAACCTCCGGACCGATTCTGCAGGAACGGCCGTACGCGGACTGATAATCCGTCTCCTTGTATTACCCGGTGGGATCGCCGGAACGATGGACGTTCTCCGATTCATAGCGAAAGAACCGGGCAAAGATGTATTCATAAGCCTGATGTCACAGTACTATCCCACACATAATGCCCTGAATTATCCTGAACTCGCAAGAAAACTCAGGCCTGAGGAATACAAGGAGGCAGTTGAAACTCTGGAAGAACTGGGGTTTGAGAACGGATGGGTGCAGAACCCGGTGACCTCTCCTGACAGCTACCGCCCCGGAATCGATTTCAAAATATAACATCTTCTTGCATCACTGATTTATGAAAACATTATTGATTCTAATGATTATCTTTACAATTTGTAATTAATACCACCCATTAGTTGAAGAAGTGTGCTACGTCCCCGGTAGCACCACCCATAAGTTGAAGAAGTGTGCTACGTCCCCGGTAGCAGAGTATGGATTTTCACTGCTGCAATTCTCCCCGAGAGAAGCATCCCTCCAAATATTGGTCCCATTCGATGGGCTCCCATGGCTGCATTTGCAGCCATACCGGTAACAAAGAGACCGGGCACGATTTCAACGGTGTTTTCCGCCAGAGCTCTCTCTCCCATGTCAGCATTCATTGACCTTTCTCCCTCGATGCCGCCGGAAGGAGTTCTCAGCCTCAAACCGGTCTTTTTAACAACAGTGCGCAGAACCTCTAGCGGATGACCTGTGGCTTCGATCACATATTTTGCAGAGATACACACGGGATCCACATGAAGACCGGCAATTTCAATCGGGCTGGATGTAACCACCACTCCGGTAATCCTGTCATGATCGATCATTACGTCTTCAACTGAAAAAAGATTGTAAATGGTCACTCCTGCCCTGCACGCCTCCGCTATGAGAGTTGCGATGGATTCAACTGAATTCGCAGTGAAGTAACCGGGGGAATAAAGCGACGTTCTAACTCCAAGTTCCTCGAGTATTTTCTTTCCTTCTTCCTGGACTACAATTACGTTGAAACCCATTCCTCCCCCCCACATGCCACCCCCGGTGGAGAGCTTTCTGTCGAAAAGAGCAACTTTATGACCCTTGAGAGCCAAATCCCTTGCGGCAGTCAATCCCGCGGGACCGCCTCCGCATACTGCCACATCCAGCTCAAGATTATCGAGCAGAGTGCTCATATAGGTGTCTACAATAGCCCTGGTTATCTCAACTTCACTTAACTTGCTCAAGGAAAACTCCATTCTGTATGATTATGTCTCAGGTTCGACAAGGTTTGCCCGGCCCTTTGAGAAGAGCCCTGACCACCTCCGCCACATCCTCTGCCGCCATAATTGCCGACACAACGGCAATACCGTCGGCACCCGCTTTCCGTACAATATCCGCATTGGATGGATTTATCCCTCCAATGGCAACAAGTGGCAGAGGAGAAGCCTTTTTCAAATCCGTTATAGCCCCTATTCCAAGGGGTTCTCCCAGATCGGTCTTAGTGTCCGTTGGAAAGATAAGGTTCGCCGCGATGTAATCGGCCCCCTCCTTATATGCGAGTATAGCTTCCTGCGGAGATCTAGCCGATGCTCCTATTACCGCGTCAGCTCCAAGGAATTTTCTGGCAAGGGAAACAGGCATGTCGTCCTGCCCCAGGTGAACCCCGTCAGCCCCTGCTGCCATGGCAACATCCACTCTGTCATTCACGATAAACAGCGCTCCATGCATTCTGCAGAGATTCTGCAGAATAACCGCCATGTGAATCAGCTCCCTGGTGGAAGCATTCTTGTCCCGAAGCTGCAGCGCACCGACCCCTGCCTTAAGGGCCAGCAGGCAGGTTTCCTCTACCCCCCTGCTGCCGCAGAGGACCGGGTCGGTTACAAGGTACAGAGAGAGCTGTTCGGAATTCACTGGAGAAGTTCCGCCCTGATGCGGCTTTCGATAATTTCGCAGTCCAGAGCTGAAAGAGCGTCAAGAAAACAGGGGACAAAAGTTCCCGGGCCGGCACATGCGTCAGCCGCATTCTCTCCCGCAATGCCCGCTGCAACAAGCCCGCCCAGCGCCGCATGGAATGGATCATCCATCGCTGCTGCGAAACAGGCAACGGAAGTCGTGGCAGCACAGCCCGTTCCGGTAACCCTTCCCATTAAGGAATGACCGTTTTCAATCCTTGCAGTCCGATTTCCATCGGTAACAATATCTGAAACTCCCGTAACGGCGATCACACTGCCCGATTTCGAGGCAAACGAAGAAATAAACTCAATACGGCCCTCAACGGAATCCCTGGAATCTACTCCGCGTACTTTTCCCTCCGCGCCTGAAAGAGCGAGAACCTCACCTGCATTTCCCCGGATGATGGCTATCTCAAGTTCGTTGGCGATCATTCTTGCGGAATTCGTTCTGAGCCGGGTAGCACCCGTTCCAACGGGATCGAAAATTATGGGTATCCCGAGGTCATTTGCCACCCTCCCTGCAGAGAGCATACTCTTTACAAGGCCGGGATCCAGAGTACCTATATTCAGAAGAAGAGCCCCGGCGAACCGAACCATTTCGGGGGATTCTTCGATACAGGGCGCCATTACGGGAGCCGCTCCAAGACAAAGCGTTACATTTGCGGTGAAATTCATCACCACGGTATTAGTTATATGATGGATCATAGGACTGCTGCTTCTTATGGCAGTAAGGCCACGGCAGGTTATCTCTGCGGGTTTCATGAAAGCCTCCGGATTTTCTTACGCCGGTATTATCCGGATCAAGTATAAGCCTGCATCTTTCACCAGCGTTCTACTACAGCGGCGTATACAGCAGTGTCTACTTCGTTCTGCTCATCCATCCGTCCTCGACGTACTGTTCAAGTACGCCTGCGGAGTCTGTACTCGCAAGCCTAGTATCCACAACTGTCTACGACGCTTCGAAACGAACGCTGGTGAAAGATGCAGGCTAGGGGTTCTATTCTCAGGCCCGGACTCTCCGGGCCACCCCCAATCCAACTCCAAAGCTAGCAATGATAAATTTCAGCGTCAAACAGGGTGACTTGCGGAACCCTCCATATATATTATTTCTATCCTTCAGAGAGCATTCGAAAAGCAGATGAAAGGCAGCCCTAATGACAATCATAATAATAATAATTTCCACACTGACCATTTCCGGCATGCAGCCCGGAGACCCCTGGCCCCCCGAAGCGGACTCAGCCATGATGCTGGCCATGGATACATTGAACCTGACAAGAGAACAGCTGGATTTTGACAGACACTGGGCAACAGGTGTTCACCTCGCCGACTCGACAGTGTTAAGAGCCATTCAGCACGTGGAGGAAATTCCGGTTATTCTGGAGGAACACCTTAATGGGTTGACCGATTACAGGCTTCTGGAAGCTGATGATACGGGCAGGGAAGGGCTTTCCGTAATCATCGGCCTGCTTCAGGAAGCCGATTCCATGATACAGCAGCAGATGGACAGTATGGGGCGGGAAAGAGTGGATTCACTGATAAATGTAATCCCGGCTGTCTGGCTTAATGAGAACGATCCTCTTGAATGGGATTCGGTTATCGAGAGCTGGAACATGGAACCTTTTCCCGATGGCGATATGGAAATGGATACACTCGCCGCTCTCTTTGAGAGGTGCCATTTCGAAGTCAGCATTCCTCTTGATGAACTTATTATCGCGGCGGAAAACCTTCAGGGAGCAGAATGGCCGGCTGAACTCTCCGTTACCCTTCCGGGTGTCTACGGAACTACAGCATCATTCTGTTTCAACGGTCCTGTAAGGTGGGTAATAGGGGGAGAAGGAGATAACATATACACGGAGGATTGTCCGTTTGAACTGATCATCGATACCGGTGGAAACGATTTCTACGGAGATGGCATTGGTGGAGCAGCAGGGCCTGCCGGAAAAAGAATTGCAGTGGTAATAGACCTTTGTGGGGATGATATCTATTCAAGCGGATCTCCGGTCAGTCAGGGATGCGGTCTTCTAGGACTGGGGGGAGTGATCGATCTTGAAGGTAATGACTCCTACAGGGCAGAGGACTTTTCACAGGGCGCAGGACTAATGGGTTTCGGTTTTCTTATTGACCTCAAGGGTGAAGACTACTTCAGGGGAGGTACGTTCAGCCAGGGCGCCGGCTGCCTGGGCCGGGGGATCCTGTACGACGGTTCCGGAGATGATTTTCGGCAGGTCGATATGTTCGGACAGGGTTTTGGAGGACCCTCCGGCAGAGGAATTCTTGTTGATATGGATGGAAGTGACTGCTCTCTGGCCGGATTCAGATACTCCCATGAACCATTGCTGCCTGATGACAACCAGGCCATGTCCCAGGGCTTCGGAATGGGGCTGAGACCCCTGATAGCGGGGGGAATCGGGCTTATGGCGGATTACGGGGAAGGTAATGATACCTACAGGGTAGAAGTATTCGGCCAGGGATGCTCATACTTCTACAGTCTTGGAATGCTGTACGACCAGGGGGGGCAGGACACCTATCAGGCTGCCCAGTACAGCCAGGGATCCGGGATTCATCTGGCGTCCGGGTGCCTCTGGGATGGAGACGGCGACGACAGTTACTTCTCAAGGAACGGACCTGCCCAGGGAAGCGCTCACGATCTCTCAACCGGGTTTCTTCTTGACGGCGGCGGGAATGACTGGTACTGTTCCGACGGAGGGCAGTCCCTCTCCCTGACCAACTCCGCTTCTATCTTTATCGATGTCGAGGGTGATGACACCTATTGCGCAAGGGGAGGCGGGCAGGGTGAAGCCCGGTGGGCAAGGGGATCATCCGGCGCGGGGGTGTTTATTGATCTTGCCGATCATGATATCTACCTCGGCTCCGGTTCCGACTCTACCAGCTGGCATTCCCAGGAATACGGCGTCGGAGTCGACCTTCCGAACCTGACTCCCGGAGGGCTTAACCCACAGGATCCCATCGGTGACCCCGAGTCGCTTGAGAGCGATTCACTTTTTTCAGTTGCATCGGAATGGGCTGTTGGCCCCAACAATGAAAAGGTCAACGCCCACAGGGAAGAGCTG
>JAUWMQ010000101.1 GCA_030613065.1 Candidatus Aegiribacteria sp.
TTGGGGTCGTATCTTGAATTTTGGCATTCGTTAATCCCTCAACAAATCAAATGCCAAAATTCAAGATACGACCCCATTCTATAGGCCTATTTCCGAAGCTATACCCTTCATCGCTTCAAGGGATAGGCGGACAAACTCGTCCAGTTCGTATCCGGCCTTTGAACAGTCTCTGATGGTTTCCCTTGGAACCGATCTGGCGAAAGCTGACATGTTCATTCTCTTCAGGACGGATTTCAGTTTCACCGGTTGAAGTATTTTGTCTGGGTATACAAGGGCAACGGCCACTATTAGACCTGTAATAGATTCTCCTGCAGCCAGAAGATAGTCGATATCTGAAACTCTCTCTACCCCGTTATTCTCGTAATTGTGTGATTCTATTGCGGTTATCGATTCCTGAGGAAGTAGCCCTTCAAGCATCCCTGCACTGACAAGCCCATGATTTTTATGGTCATCAACGGTCTTTTCGTAGTCCAGGTCATGCAGCAGGCCGGTAATACCCCATAAATCCGCGTCCTCTCCCCTGTCTTCCGCCAGCGCGCGCATAACGGCCTCAGCCGCCAGGCAGTGACGAATCAGGTTCCTGTTACCAAGATTCTCTTCAAGCAGCTCAAGGGCTTTGTCTCTACTTATTATAGTCATCGCTCCATTTCCCTCCTGAGGTTAGAAGGTTACTTTTGCAACCATTCTCTATGACGCGAAAAGCCTTTCCAAGACAGGCGGCGATATCCGATGGTAATAAAGACCTTTCTGAAGAGCTCTCAATGGCCATATCCGCAGCCAGGCCATGTACATATACTCCCAGTACTCCTGCATTGAAAGGCGAAATGCCCTGGGCCATGAGGGACGATACTATTCCAGTGAGGATGTCACCGCTTCCGCCGGTAGCAAGACCGCTGTTGCCTGCGGGAATTGTGCACGAACCTTTATCCGGATGGAATACAATTGTTGGCCTGCCCTTAAGTACAACTGTTATGCCAGCGGATTCAGACAGTTTTTCCGCGGCTTCTGATCTGCTGGAAACGTTTGAAGGGTCGCATTTCATAAGTCTAGACATTTCTCCGGGGTGAGGAGTTATCAGCAGCGGTCCTCCGTATTCCTTCAGAATTGCAGCGGGTTTATCAAGCACATTCAGGGCATCCGCGTCCAGCACCAGGGGAACTGTCCAGTTCTTCAGGATATAGGTAATGACCTTTTTCGTTACTGCGCTATTACCCATTCCCGGTCCGACGGCTGCCGCCTGAAAATTTTCCGGATCGGCAATACCAGTTGCGTCGCCCGGCATAAAGTAGGATGCAATCACTTCAGGAATACGTCCTGCAATTAGCTGATGGGCGGGAAGCGGTACAGAGAGGGTTACAAGTCCGGCTCCGGAACGCAGTGCACCCAGTGACATCAGCTGGGGCGCTCCGGGCATTGTCTCCGAACCACCGACAAGGAGCAGCCTTCCGAATGTGCCCTTATGTCCATCCGCAGGCCTGTCTGGAAGAAGAGTAGAAACATCACTCAATCCTGGTATCATGCGGTTCTTCAGTTCATCAATATCAATACCTATATCAGCCGTGAAGATGCTTCCCGAAAAGCCGCAGCCTGGCGGGAAAAGGAGCCCTGCCTTAGGCGCGGCAAACGTTACAGTCACATCGGCGGGTACTGTACAGGGGTCTATTTCGCCCGTTTCGCCATTGATTCCGGAGGGAGTGTCCAGGGCAAGTACTTTGCAATGATAATCCCTGATTTTCTGAAGACACTCGGCGAAGACACCCAGGATATTTCCCCTGAAACCGGTGCCCAGCAGAGCGTCCACGGTCAGGCTTGCCGAACCTGGAAGGAAATCCATCTTCTTTGGCGAAAGTACAGTTCCTCCGGTCTGGGCGTATCGCCCCAGGTTGGTCTGGCATTCGTGGGTAAGGCTTCTTCCTGCAGCAGAAGCAAGCACAACATATACTTTGTACGATCTCTCCATGAGTTTTCTTGCAAGGACAAGACCGTCTCCGCCGTTATTTCCAGGACCAGAAAATACTACGACCGGGCCACTTTCCGGGGAGACCATTTTCATGGCAGTTTCAGCAGACGCAGTTCCAGCCCTTTCCATCAGAACATCTCCAGGAGTTCCATTCTGAATGGCTCTCCTGTCGTATTCAGCCATTTCCTCAGGCAATACCCAGTACTTCATATCCCTCCCTTTGTTTCCTCAAGAAATACAACTGCTACCGCAGTAGTTTCCGTACTTGATACACTTACCAGAACTTTTCTGCCGCCCAGAAGTTGGATTGATCTGCCACTGATAACCGGGTACAGAGAGAGCTGTTCTGCTGGAGGCAGAACGAAATCATGCCATCTGACACCATCAGTAATGCCAGTTCCAAGGGCTTTAAAAAAAGCTTCCTTGGCGGCGAATCGAGTCGCCAGAAATTCCGTATTCTCCGGCAGGTCAAGTTCCCTTCCATCGAATATCCTTTGCAGAAAACTGTTTCCGCTTCTTTCAATAGCTTTCCGTAGACGCTTGATACTGACAATATCAATACCCTGTGCATAATATGTCCACATAGAAGTTTCTCCTGATAGCTGATAAAACATGCATGTTAATTATAAATACTCAAGAGTCATATTAAGTGCCAAGGGGCGTCAAGATAGCGAAGCACATTTAGTGCTTGACAGGATAGTGAAATACAGGTCAGGGAGAGCCGATGGGAGAAAGGCTCCTTCCGGACCACCTTGCGAACGCGTTGCAGGATAATGGAGAGAAAGCTTCTGGGTTTCGGTCGAGAATAGCTGCGGCTGCGCGTCCTACCATCAGAGCGTTGTCTGTGGAATGTTCTTTGTCAGGAAGAAACAGCTCAAGGTTCCTGGCTGAGCACTCCTTCCTGAGAACTTCACGAAGAAGACTGTTGGCGGTAACACCGCCTGCGGAAAGAACACTTTTCGCTCCAAGCACCTCGCATTGATACATCAGCTTGGATATCAGCAGATCTACGACGGTTCTCCTGAAGGAAGCCGCAAGGTCGCTACGGTCTGCACCCTTTTCCCAGAGAAGCTTGACAGCAGTCTTGAGTCCGCTGAAACTGAATTCAGGCAGCGATGGATCAGCCATGGGAGATGGAAGAGGGTACCTGTCAGGATTGCCTTTGTCGGCGGCGATATCAAGTGCTGCTCCCCCAGGATAGCCAAGACCGGTAAGTTTTGCTGTTTTGTCAAAAGCTTCTCCTGCGGCGTCATCTCTTGTTGAGCCCAGAAGCAGTATCTCCTGCCATGAGTTCATTCTGAAAAGACTTGTATGGCCCCCGGAAACGAGAAGTGCAACTGCCGGAAAAACTACCTGATGTTCTTGCCCGTAGTGAATATACAGGTGTGCCGCCAGGTGATTTATACCCAGGAAACGTTTTCCGGCGGCCCAGGCAGCCGCCTTGGACCAGGCAAGGCCCACAAGAAGAGAACCTGTAAGTCCCGGACCGGCTGTTGCGGCTAAAACATCGATTCCCTCAAGACTATCCATTCCCCCCGCAAGAAGAACATCATTAACAAGTCCGGGGAGTATCTCCATATGGCTGCGGGAAGCCAGTTCAGGGACAACCCCTCCATGTTTTGAGTGTACTTCCTGGCTGTGAACGCGTTCCGCGATCGCATGGCATCCTTCAAGCAGTGCAACCGCGGTATCATCGCAGGATGTTTCTACGGCGAGTATCATCAATGGGATTATTCCACTTCTTCGGGGAGTATCCTGACTACTATCTCTGTACGTATATCACCGTAGATCTTAACTATAACAGGATATTCTCCCGTAGCCTTAAGATGTTCGCTGAGAAGAACCTGTTCTATTTCTATGTTGAAACCGGCCTCGTTTATGATATCGGAAATGTGTCTTTCACTGACGCTTCCGTAAAGACGTCCAGCATCATCAGCGGTTGCTTTGATCACAACAGTAAATCCCTTGAGCTTATCGGCAAGCTTCTGGGATTCAGAAGATATTCTGGACTGTTCCTCAAGAGCTCTTGACCTGTAAAGTTCAGCGGACTTGATGGCAGCAGACGTGGCCTTTATAGCGAAATTTTTCCGGAACAGGAAATTTCTGGCGTAACCGTCGGCTACATCAACAATATCACCCCCAAGGCCAAGGTCTTCTACGCTTTTAACAAGAAGTACTTTCATTATTGATTTTTCCTTTCATCTATCCTCTTAAGACGAGCTCTGAAATCGAACCACGTATCAAGTATACCTATGATCACTAACACTCCTATGGCAATCGGTGGAAACACTACTCCAACAAATACAGTTAGTATGAGTCCCTGGGGATACAGGGATAATGCTTTTCTGAAAACTGTAAGCCCGACAGCTGCGTAGGGCAGGATCATGAATATTGAAATATTCACAGCTGCCTGTTGCAGAAAAGGAGGAAGGCTGCTGCCTGCAAGGTTAACCGCCAGTGCTGCTATAAGAATCCAGGCTGGAATCAAGCCCAATCTCATGGATTGATCACCTGGCAGCTCAAGCTCGATTCCTTTTCGTCTGTTCATCAGCTTAACCGTCGCTGCTGACACGATAACTCCCCCCACTGCCCAGAGAGCGAGAAGAGAGGGTAACACATACAGCAGAACATCCATTACAAAGAGTATTTCCGACGAACTCATACCAGCAGAATGGTAAAAATGCATTAGAGTTGCAATATTTTCTCCTGACAGCAGTGACTGCTCCGGGAGCAGTAGCGTTCCGAAAAGGGAAGCCAGCGCTGTGGCTGCCGAAGCTGCCACAACCGAACACCGAAAGCCTCTGCCGGATCGTATGAAACCAACTATGAATCCAGCCCCGGTTGCCGAGATAAGGGCACCGGTGAAGTCGGATATCAGAAAAACGATGAAAAGGGTTACCAGAGTCATTGGTAGACCGAATCTTGTATCCGGGGCAAGCATCATCATCGTCATAATCGTCATTCCAACAAAGGGAACCCCCATAAGAACAAGAATAATCCCTACGGCAATTATGCCGAATAATCCGTTTCCCATTCCTACTGACTTCTCTTGCATCGTGCGCGTCTGCCGTCTGCTTATCTGTAGTGTTCTCTAACGTAGGGGACAAGAGCAAGGAATCGTGCTACCTTGATTGCATTGGCTACGCTTCTCTGGTGTTTTGCGCAGTTGCCCGTAACGCGCCTGGCTACAATTTTCCCTCTGTCGGAAACATATCTCTGCAGCATTCTTTCGTTTTTATACGATATCTCCATCTGCGGGTTAACACAAAAACGGCACTTTTTCTTGCGTCCGAACTTGCTGCTCTTTTTCTTCATTCTTTTCTTTGCGACCAAATCGGTTCCTCCTGATGGTCCTTATGATCCAGATTCCAACGCCATTACGTCGGAGGCCTTAACGATCATTCTATGGTGTAATCTTTTCAATCTGTCTTCGAAAGGTCTGCTTACGAGATTGCCCTCCAGCAATACAAACGTCCCATTCGGAATACTGCGGTCAATTCTCTCGGCGAGATCTCCCCACGCCTCAATACTGATGACGTAGGTTTTCTTCCCTTCCTCCAGACTTCCAACCGAATACGATAATAAGTTTTCCAGACTGAACCTTATTACAAAGATGCCGTAACTGGACGTTTTAAGTTCACCTTTTTCTATCATCCGTCCGGTAAGGACTATGTAGTTCAATTCCGGTGTTTCGTGCGAGACAGCCATGACGTTCAGAACGGGATATCGTCGTCCTGTGGCATGGAACCCGACGCGGAATCGCACTCATCACTATCCGGTGTAAAGCCTGATTTTTCCGGAGAGTTATCTCTTTGGGAAGAATCCTGGCCTCTTTTCTCGAGAAACTGTATTCTCCTTGCATTGACTTCAATCCGGCTCTTTTTGTCGCCGTCTCTGTCTTCCCAGGAATTGAATACAAGCTCCCCCTCAACAAGCACCGGGGAACCCTTTCTGCAGAATTCGCTTACCAGTTCAGCAGTTTTTCTCCATGCTATCACATTAACGTAGCACGTCTTTTCCTGCCATTCTCCGTTTTTGTCACGGTAGCGCTGGTTGTTCGCAATAGACATCTTCGCAAGGTGAGTCCCGTTTTCCAGGATCCTTGTATCCGGATCACGGACAAGATTTCCCGAGATGATGACCTTATTTATACTGGGCATTCTCAGATCCATTACTGATCCCCGCTGTCCATTTCTTCTTCTTCTTCTACCTCATCATCGATAGTATCCTCCCAGGAGGATAGTCCTTCTCCGTCGCTACGGAGAGTAATAAACCTCAGGCAGTCTTCATTGATCCTGAGATTCTTGTCGATAGCAGCAATTACATCCCCACTGCCGTTCCATTTTAGGAAATGGTAGATACCTTCGGTCTGCTTCCTGATGGGATAGGCCAGAATGCGTCGGCTCCATTTATCGGAACCTTTGTATGTGCCTCCATCACCCTTGATGATCTCTACAACACTATCGTGTTTCTTTTCAATATCACCCTCGGGTATGCTGGCACTCCAGATTATTACAGTTTCGTAGTCTCGCAAACCACAAACTCCTTCCATGATCGGGTAAGACACTTACATCAACCGACCGGAAGGAGTTTAACTTCTCTGTGTTCGTTTCCGGTCCGGCAACATGCGTCACTTCGGGCTGTGTATTCAGTTACACAGCAAACGACAATACGATCATCAGCATAATAAGCTCATTAGTCAAGCCCTCTCTTCAAGTGTTGTAGAGCCTTCCGCTGCTGAAAAGCGGGTCACAGGTTACATTGATCCCGAGATTCCTCAATCCACTCTCGTCTCCCGGTGACGGCATATGGGTCAGGTGAGCTTCACAGTTTCTCAGCTCGGTAAGCTTCGCCATTGCGTCCGAAGCGGGTTTGAAAACGGCAGCGTTCACGCTCAGCGCGACGAGAATCTCTTCAAGGTCAAGCTGAAGGGGAAGTATTCTGATAGACCTCTTCAGGCGTCTTATAGATTCGATTGTGTCTGGTGACAGAAGGTGAACATCATTACTGATATCCGCAAGCTTCTTAATTGAGTTCAGCACTACAGCAGCGGAAGCATGCATTAGCCCGGAACCTTTTCCAGTAACAATAGTCCCGTCTTTGAGCATCAGCGAAGCAGCTGACGCTCGATCTGAAGTATCTTCTGATTCCCGTTCAGATAAGCCTCTGCGGGCAGGTTCTACCACAGGCCTGCTCTCGGGAGTCAGGCCGTAGTCATCCATAAGCAGCTCAACCTTCTGAACTGTTTCTTTATCGGTAAGACCCATGACGTACTCGCAGCTGTACCGGAAATACCTTCTGATAATCTCCTGTTCGGCCGCTCTGCGAACCACATGGTCATCTGTGATGCCGAATCCCACCCTGTTCACTCCCATGTCTGTGGGGGAAGCGTAGGGAGATCTGTCACCCGTAATCTTGCCCAGAATCCTGCTGAGAAGGGGGAATGCTTCCACATCCCTGTTGTAGTTAATGGCTGTAGTGCCGTAGGCCTCAAGGTGGAACGGGTCCACAAGATTAACATCGCGCAGATCGGCGGTTGCTGCCTCATAAGCGGCATTCACAGGGTGCTTAATAGGAACGTTCCATATAGGAAAGGTTTCAAATTTTGCGTAACCCGCATGTATTCCCCGTCTGAAATCATGGTAAAGCTGCGAGAGGCAGGTAGCCAGCTTACCACTGCCCGGTCCGGGCCCTGTAACGACCACAAGAGGCTTTGAGGGCTTAATATAGTCATTCCTGCCATATCCCTCCTCGCTTACAATCAGGTCGACGTCAGTCGGGTAACCCCTGGTGTAATAATGCCTGAACACATCAACACCTCTCCTTTTAAGGCGGTTTTCGAAGGATATGGCAGAGGGTTGGTCATCGAATCTTGTTATTACTACGCCCCTGAGGCTTATGCCCCTGGATCTGAACCCGTCTATCAGCATAAGGGCATCCGCATCGTAAGGTATGCCGAAATCACCCCTTATCTTTCTCTTCTCTATATCACCCGCATATATGCATAGTATAATCTCGGCCCTGTCACGCAGACTCTCAAGAAGCCTTACTTTTACATTCGAATCGTATCCGGGAAGAACCCTTGCAGCGTGATGGTCAAACATCAGTTTCCCGCCGAACTCCAGGTAGAGCCTTCCCCTTGAACTCTCTACCCTGGCCAGGATCTCCCTGGTCTGTTCCTCAAGATATCTGTCGTTATCGAATCCCGTTTTCAGCATCAATCCAGCCCCCTCTTTACAAGATATGGTCATATAGCCATCCCGACAGGGCCGGACACCTACCTGATGACCAATGTCTGTGCCGAAACGGACCCTGCTTCTGTATCCAGTTTTACAAAATACACACCGCTGGAAATGCTGCTGCCTGGATTCCATTCAACCGAGTGAACTCCCGCTTCAAGAAGTCCATTGAAAACAGTTTCAACAACCCTGCCTGAGACATCGTAAACGCTAAGCCGGACATTACCGCCTGATGGTATAGTGAACCCGAAGGAGGCATCAGTTGCAACGGGATTCGGCATAGGGTTATCAAGATGAAGGGCAAGGCCGTTTCCGGGTGAACCCTCTATACCGACGCCAATTGTAACCCATTTGATATCGTACCTGTAATTGTGAAGGTAAGCCCCAATAAAAACAGTACCGCTTGAGGGGGCCGTGATGTTCAGGGTAACCTGACCTGACGCGTTCGTTGCACCCTCCTCATAGAAGGTCATCCCGTTCCCGTAGTTGTCAACACCATCGGTAAGAGTGACGGATGCACCCTCAACAGGGTTGCCATTATCGGTTACAGTTATCGTAACATCCTGGTTTCCCGGAAGTATGTTGGTCTGATGTGAGATTTCCAGCTGTCCCGGCTGTCCCGCCGCGTCGAAAGTCCAGATGTCCATAGCCGGATCCCCGAACCAGATATACATTTGGGCGTTGGTAATGCCCAGAGAGCCGTGAGTGGTAATGACATCAGCAGTGGCTTCCATGATCGCTTCACATACACGGAAGGTACCGGTGTTGAAGAGAGCAACGTAGATCTTTTTCATGTAATCGTGGTTGGGAGTTGTGTATGAGGAAGAGTTTGCTCCAAGGTTGCCGCTTGATCCGTTGGTTGCCCATTGCCATGCTTCGCTGAGACATGTTGAGGTCAGATGGTACCTTCCGTTCAGGCATGCGATATTGAAAACAGGCATCATGAAAGTGTTTTCAAGAAGATAGATTCTTCCAGCAGACCAGCCCGGGGACCACTGCCATACATATTGGCTGCCATGACCTCTGTAGCCGACAGTGCCTATTCCATCATTTATACCATTGGTAACCATTGCAGCCGTGCCGCCCTCCGGAGGGTATACCTTTGTGAAAGTAATATCGCAGAGGCTGTAGGGGTAAGCGGCTAACTGGTTGCAGCAGAGCGTATATTTGCCGGGATAGTCCTCCTGGTGTGCCGCCAGTATGGTCTCGCTGGGAATGATACCGGGGGTTCTCCCGAAATCGTAGTCAGCATAACCAACGAGGATCTTTTCAACCTGGTGCACTATCTTGGCAGAATCTCCTGTAATACGTCCTACCGATAAATCAGAGTAGTTTCCAGCGTCCATCAGCGCGTAGTAGTAATCCCCGACGTAAGTTCCATAGTTGTACGAAGGCAATTCGTCGTAAGTACCCACTATACATGCGAAACGAGTTACGCCGGTCACGTAGTTGCTTGAGATGGCGTTCTTTATCTGGGTGGGGGTGGCAGGAGCTGTAAGGGTTTCGACCCTTACATGAAGTCCAAGATAATGATGGGTTTCGAAGAGTTCTGAAACCCAGTCAACATTGTCCTCCGTACATACGAATACGTACTCGACACCGGCATCGCGAGTGCTGCCAACAGGATCGGCAGAGGATTCAAAGACATCCCAGTTGATCACATTTTGTTCCATTGATGGAACCATCGACGGATTCACGGGAAGCGCAAGTGCTCCAGGGGAGCCCAGGAAATCCACTCTCAGTGTAATGCTTGACACTGCTTCAAGCGTTCTTGCACCGGGATCGAAGCGCAGGGGATTCACAACAAGCCTTGCGACGTTAAGTCCCGACCACCCTCCACCATCGTCTATGTACGCCCAGACAGAGGGATAACAAGCGGTTCCTTCATAGAATTCCTCGTTCATGACGAAGGGGAAGGGTTCATGGTACATGTCAATCTCCGGAGTCTGCCTGGGAAGGATTTCCAGGTTTTCGTAAACCGTTGAAATAACTCCTTCAACCGTTACAATCGCTTCGGTTCCGAAGGGAAGGGCGAAAAGTCTGGGAACTGACGGCAGATCTGGAAGCCCCTCTTCACCCTGCGAATAGCACTCAGGCAGCTCCGCACAATCCCAGACCCTGCCGCCGGCCGGAGCGTTATAAAGACTGAATCCGGGAATAGTAACTCTTACAACCATATGGTAAGTGTCCGATTCCAGAACGGTCACCTGCGGAACGGAACCGTTAATGTCTCCGAAGGATTGCCAGCTTCCAACGCTTCCAGCTCCTGCTGCAAAAGCGGAAGCGCAAATTAAAAGAGCAGATAGGAAAAATTTCATATTCAATCATCTCCCGGCTAAAAAACGTATATCAACTTCCTTTAAACACTAACACAACATGAACACTAATTGTTCCAGGGCAGGGAGGTCAAGAAGAGTCAAGAATAGAAGAAGAAAGGCGGGCTCGAGAGCCCGCCTTCCGTTTCATTCATGTAAGTCAGCCTGCTATCTGATAATCATAGCCTGCCTGGTAAGGGTTCCCTCGTCAGATGTAAGTCTGATGAAGTAGACTCCGCTGGCTATTTCAGCCCCCGGAGCCCACTGTACACTGTGGCTTCCCGATTCAACCGCACCATCAAGGATGGTTTCGATCATTCGGCCGGAGACATCGTAAACGGTGATTTCAACGTTTCCTCCGAAAGGAACACTGAATCCAAGGGATGCGTTTTCGGTAATCGGGTTGGGGTAAGGCAAGTTAAGGGAAAGGACAGAGGTTGCTCCCTCCTGCTCGCCGATCCCGACACCGTAGATGGTTATCTCGCCGATGTCGTATCTGTAATCATGCAGGAATGCTCCAACATGCATTGTGCCGCCTGGGGGGGGAACCGTGATGTTGATGACAGCTATCCC
>JAUWMQ010000077.1 GCA_030613065.1 Candidatus Aegiribacteria sp.
GTTCGTGAAGAATTATCAGAGCTGCTGAACCCTTTACAGAGATCAGACCGAAGAGAATGTGTTCGGAGGCAACTTTACTCTGCCCAGATCTTTCAGCTTCATTAACAGCAATCTCAAGGGCAGCCCGTGCGTTCTCTGTTAATTTTTGCGACACTTGTTCTCCTTTTGACAAAACATTCCGGCTCCGGGATGATTCTATCCGAAAAAGTGATCCTTTGTTCCTGAAAGATAATTCTGCGGAAAAAACTCTGCAATCACGGACATTTCAGGAACGGAGGATACCATCATCCAGTGTGAGGCATCTGTGAGCTCTCCCGGCAAGTTCAATACTATGAGTCGCGATTATGAAAGCCTGGTTTCTTCTCGCGGCCAGCTCGAACATAAGATCTTCCACTATTCTGCTGTTGGCGGAATCAAGGTTTCCAGTCGGCTCGTCAGCCAGCACGACAGAAGGTGACAGTATCAGTGCCCTGGCCACTGCAGCCCTCTGTCGCTCTCCTCCGGAAGATTCCGAAGGGAAGTGTTGTTCTCTGCCGGATAGACCAACTTCTTCCAGGAGGACAGCAGCCGAATCAAAGGCATCCTTCCTGGAGCATCCAGCCAGCATTGATGGCATCGCCACATTCTCAAGCATTGTAAACTCGTCCAGCAGATGATGGAACTGAAATATGAACCCCAGTTCACTGTTCCGAATTTTTGCCCTTCTGGATTCACTCACTGTCCATACATCCATGCAGCCGACGGATACGGTGCCTTTTTCTGGTGGATCAAGCACTCCGCAGACGTGCAGAAAAGTGCTTTTACCTGAACCACTCGGTCCAACGATCGATACGACTTCTCCCGCTGAGATCTCGATGCACGCCCCTCTGAGTATCGAAAGAAATGTAGCACCCTTTCCGTACGATTTCCAGATATCAACCGCAGACAGAACGTAATTATCACTCATATCTTACCGCCTCGGATGGTGATATCTTTATGGCATGAATAGCAGGGAATAGAGAAGTAATTAAACATGCTGCGACGGTTGCGAATCCTATACTCAGTATTAACATAGGTTGTACTTCCCCTGGAAGCAGATCAATCCAGTATACGCTGCTATCAAGCCTGATGGGGAAGAATTCGTTGATCACTGTAATAACGAACACAGCAAATGCACTTCCCGTCAATGCGCCAGTCAGGCCTATAATACCGCCCTGCATCAATCCTGTGGAAATAATTAAACGGGGAGACGCTCCCATTGATCTTAATACTCCAGTGTCCCTCCTGTGCTCGATAGCGATCATGTTAAGCGCGCTGAGAAGATTCAGCAGAGCTACAACACTTATCAGCGCCAGTACAATGGTCATTCCCGTCTTTTCGAGTCCCAGTGCCGCAAATAGATTCCGATGCGTCAAAATGAAAGCGTCGCAGACCATATACTCGCTATCTCCCGCAATATACGATTCTCTCAATTCAGCGGTTATGCTCTCGGCTTCCCTGACAGGATCAGCTTCCTGCACTAGGCCAACACTGAGCGATGTAGCTGCAATAGGATTTCTAAAGAGAAGGGAAGCGGTTGTAAGGTCTGTAATTATTATTGCTGAATTGTACTCATCAATTCCGAAATCCGTTACAGCACTTACAGAAACAGAAACAATCGTATCCACGAGCAGTCTGCCCATTGCAGAAAATTGTGTTGCATCCGTAGAAGCAAGCCTGATGATATCTCCCTGAGAAACACCGAGTCTTTCGGAAAGTGCTTTGCCCAGGACTGCACCCTGTCCGGATACATTCAGTTCGCTCAGTCTCTCTCCGGATACCAGTGAGGGTTCAATATCCCAGTCCACTCCCCTCACGCGGACCCCGGCAACATCTCCGCTGTTTCCGGCTGCAACCACCGTTTTCTCAAGTACAGGTGATATGGATGTGATACTCTCCGACATTAAGGCCAGACTTTCCGCAAAACGGATATCTTCCGGCTTAAACGCATAACCCCCGGGAATCCTTATCTCCATAGGTGGATGAATAGCGGACAGCTGTTCTAATATGGATCCCGAAAAGCCGTCCATAAATGAATTCAGTATTACCAGTGCCGCTACTCCTATTGCTATTCCCGCAATAGAAAGAGAAGAAACTGTCCTTACAAAACCTGAGTTGGACCTGCTGAATATCTGTCGTAAAGAAATCCGAATAATCAGTGAAAGCTTCACTTTTCGTTCCGTCTTAAATGCGGAAAGAGAATGGTATCCCTTATTTTTCCAGTATCCGTCAGTATCATCACAAGACGGTCAACGCCTATCCCCATTCCACCAGTAGGAGGGATACCGGTTTCCAGGGCATAAAGGAAATCATCATCAAGATCACCCTTCCTGTGCATACTGGCATCGGCCTGTTCTTTCAAGATCCTCCTCTGAAGCAGGGGGTGGTTCTGCTCGCTGAAAGCGTTGGCAAGTTCAAGCCCTCCGAGAAATACTTCGAACCTCTCGGTCACACCAGAACTCTCCTTCTTATGCTTTGCGAGTGGAGAAAGCTCTTCAGGATAGTCGATCACGAAGGTCGGCTGCTGGATCCTGTGGGCAACATAATGATCAAAAAGTTTGTCAAGCATTGTTATGCGGTCATTCGCCTGGGTGATGATACCCTTTTCATCCATAAGCTTCCTGAGATCCTCAGGCTCCCATGAGAAAAGATCCTCACCGCTTGCATCGCGAAGAGAATCCATGAAAACTATCCTCCTGAATGGAGGAGTCAGATCGAACTCGGTTCCCTGGTAAATAATGCTATTACTCTGACCTGCAGCGCCGGCTGCTGCACAGATCATCTCCTCGAATCTGTCCATCATTACATTGTAATCCGCATACGCTTCGTACAGTTCAAGCTGAGTGAACTCGGGGCTGTGAGTTCTATCCACACCCTCATTCCTGAAATCCTTTCCCAGCTCGTATACCTTGTCTATCCCGCCGGCTATAAGGCGTTTGAGATAGAGCTCGGTGGCTATTCTGAGATAGAACTGCTGGTTCATGCTTCCGTACCTGGTTTCAAATGGCTCTGCCGCTGCACCTCCGTACAATGGCTGGAGTACAGGTGTCTCAACTTCCAGGAATCCGCTGGAATCAAGGTATGACCTTAGAGTGGAAATGATTCTGCTTCTCTTTACGAATCTATCAAGTGAATCCGGATTCACCTGAAGGTCCACGCACCTGTGGCGGTAAAGATAGTCCCTGTCGGTAACTTCATCATGAGCAACACCAAGGGAATCAACTTTAACAACAGGGAGCTGCCTGAGGCTTTTGCAGAGAAGTTCAATCTCCTCACATCTGATAGTCAGTTCTCCCATCCTGGTGGTAAAGACGGAACCCTTCACCTGAATGATATCTCCGAGATCGAGAAGACCAAGCACAGACCAGTCCCGATCGCTCAGTATCTTTTTACTGAGATATAACTGGATTGATCCTGTTCCATCGCGCAGGTCAGCAAATACCGTTTTTCCATGCTCCCGTTTGCCGGTGAGCCTTCCAGATGCGATAACGCTGTCTTCGGTTTCACCGGCATCCCTTATCTTACTAATTGGTTTTGATTCAAGACAGCTTGCTGGATAGGGATCAATACCAAGTTCTTCCTCCAGGCGAAGGAGCTTTTCCTCTCTTACCGAGTTCTTTTCATCATTCATTTCTGACTGCTCTTTCTCAGATATTCCTCAATGAATTCCTGGATTTCACCGGAAAGGATATCATCAATACTGGACGTTTCCATTCCGGTTCGGTGATCCTTGACCATTCTATAAGGATGCATGACATACGATCTTATCTGATGACCCCACGATACATCCTTCTTTGTTTTCTCCAGCTTGGCCTTCTCTTCCCGCCGCTTCTCTTCTTCGAGCTCGAACAACTTCGCTATCAGGATTTTCCTGGCTACTTCCCTGTTCCGGTGCTGAGAGCGCTGATTCTGGCATGTAACCGCTATTCCTGTTGGAATATGAGTCATTCTCACAGCTGAATCTGTTTTGTTGACATGCTGGCCGCCCGCCCCGCTGGCCCTGTATGTATCTACCCTGATGTCATCATCGCAGAGATCAACCTCAATTTCCTCCTCAATGTCCGGTAACGGAAACACCGAAGCAAAACTTGTATGCCGTCTGTGGTTCTGGTCGAAGGGTGATTTTCTGACAAGGCGATGAATACCACCTTCAGCCCTTAAGTACCCGTAAGCCCAGGGGCCTTTAACTGACATGATAGCTTCTCGTATGCCACCCTCCGTACCACCTTCACTCAAACTGAGAACAGAAACATCGAACTCCTGCTTTTCAGCCCAGTAAATGTACATCTTCATCAGTATTTCAGCCCAGTCCTGGCTGTCCTGCCCCCCGGCCCCGGAACGGATTGTCAGTATCGCGTCGTTCCTGTCATGGGGACCTGAAAGCATCTTAATGAATTCCAGCCTGTCAAGTTTTCTGTCAAGTGAAAAGAGATCGGCCGCGCTCTCATTCAGAAGCTCTTCATCGGAACCGCTTTCAAGCAGTTCTATAGCGATGTTTACGTTACCCAGCTTACTTTCTGCTTCGCGAATGGGATCAAGCCAGAGCTGTACCAGTTTGTTTTCATTAATGGTCTTCAGGGCACTCTCCCTGCTGTCCCAGAAGCCCGGCTCAGCCATTACTTTGTTAAGTTTCCGCTCCTTCTCTTCAAGTCCTGCGAAGTCAAAGACCCTCCTTCAGTCTTGCAATCCTGTCGAATGTCTTTGAATAGCCGTTTCGTATCTCATCCATATTCACAGTTTCTTACCTTTCATTTCAGCATCATCATTTATCTGTAATCACAGGAATATAAGACTTTACCTGGATGATTCCTAAGGTTGACCCGAGGGCATCACCGAATTATTCTGGAGCCCTGTTTGGGAGGTTTGATGTTTTCAGATATATCAGGATACCTGTTGGAGCTGCGAGAAGCTTTCAGCCATCATATCGTATTCGGAGTAGGGATACTTCTCATGGGGAGCTATTTCATGGGAAGGCTTGCCGAGAAAGTGCGGCTTCCGGCCATCACCGGTTTCATACTCGCGGGTCTTCTGCTTGGCCCATCATGCATTGGTCTTGTTCATCAAGACCTTGATGAGACCCTTGCCACGATAACCGAGATCGCATTGGCCCTTATCGCCCTGGTGATCGGCAGTGAATTCAGCCTCAGAAAACTAAGAGCCATCGGCAGGCCGGTTGTCATCATTACCCTGTTCCAGCTTTTCGGTGCTTTCATATTAGTCACAACAGGTCTGGTCATTGCGGGAATGAGGCTGGAATTCGCAGCAATTCTTGGAGCTATCGCATCGGCAACAGCACCTGCGGCAACAGTTGCAATTATCAGAGAACTCAAAGCCAGGGGACCATTTGTGGATTACCTGTATGGAATCGTAGCTCTTGACGACGCAGGGTGTGTACTTCTTTTCGCATCGGTAACGGCAATTGCAGGTAATTCCCTCGGGTCAGGTACCGGTCTTGTTCATTCGGTCTTCCATGCTGTCGTTGAAATATTTTCATCCCTGGTACTCGGAGCGTTGGCGGGATGGCTCCTGCATCTTCTGACCAGAGGCAGGAAAAGGATAAATGAGATACTGATAATATCACTCGGGGTCATACTCATTCTTTCTGCGATCTCCAACAGTTTCCATCTCAGCGCTCTTCTTGCCAGTATGGCTGCCGGTGCTGTCCTGACGAATCTGTCAAAGAAGACTCACCGGATAATAAATACCCTCGACTCAATTGCTCCACCCCTGTATGCAGCATTTTTCGCTATAGCCGGTACTGAACTGAATATGACCGTTTTGACCTCGCCTTATATTCTGCTGATGGGTGGGATTTTTGTTCTTGCCAGGGCTTTGGGAAAGATAATAGGTGTACATATTGGAGCATCTGCAGCTCATTCGGATCCATTGACAAAAAAGTATCTTGGATATGGAATGCTTCCGCAGGCCGGTGTAGCTATAGGCCTTGTACTGTTTCTTGATACAATTCCCTATTTTGTAATGAATCGCGAAATTACCACCACTCTTATAAACATTGTATTATTCTCTGTACTTGTTAATGAACTGACAGGACCACCGCTTTCAAGATACGCAGTAATACACGGCGCGAAACTGGAGTAAATATGGATATTTCCAAATACCTTCCGCTGGAATCCTGCACAATCGATCTTGCGGGAAAAACAAAGGAAGAAGTCATCAGAAATCTTGCCGGTCTTATCGCAGAATCCCCGAATGCTGAAGGAACCAATCGGGAAAATATCGAGCAGGGTCTTCTGGAAAGAGAAAAAATGGGATCCACGGGTTTCGGCAGGGGAATCGCGATTCCCCATTGCAAGGTTGCGGGCATGAAGGATTTTACGCTTGCCCTGGGTATTTCAACCGGTGGCGTGGCCTTCAATTCCATGGACGGCAGAAGTGTACACGTGTTCTGCGCGATAGTAGGCCCCCCCGAAGAACCGGATATGCATCTCAGGCTGCTTGCCGCAGCCAGCAGAGTACTGGGCTCCGGTAAATCCAGATACGAAATGCTGAGCAGCGCAACCTCTTACGCCCTCAGGGAAGCCTTCCTTTATCATGCTGCTCCGGCAACCGCGCTTGATTCCAGCAAGGAGAGAACCTTAAACAGGCTTTTAATCGTAGTGGTTCAGGAGGAGGAGATCTACGATGATATAATCGAACTCTTTCTGGAAATGGGCCTCCCCGGAGCCATAACCCATGAAGGAAGCTCTATGGGACAGATTCTTTCGAAAGCACCCGTTTTTGCTGGATTTCTTGATGTACTGGGCAGTTCCCGGACTGAACCCAGAACCATTCTTGCACTCGTTCCAGGAGATGCCCTCGACGAAATAATAACTTCAATTGAGGAGATTACCGGAGATTTGGATAATCATCGGGGAGCCTGCATTATTGTACTGTCGCCTGACATAGTACGAGGATCGCTGGAAACAATATAAAACCAGTTAGAAACTGATAAGGAGCTGAGTAATGGCCGATTTGTCAAAAAATATGGATGATCTGTTCGGAAGAATACGGGAGAATAATCTATGGAGACAGAGGAAATGCATTAACCTTATTCCATCTGAGAATACACCCAGCCCCCTTGTTAAGATCTGCGAAATATGCGATCCTGCCGGCAGATATGCCGAGCATAAAATGATGAAAGGCAATGATGTCTACTTCTATCACGGGACCGATTTCATCAGAAGAATAGAGGAAGAGACCGTAGAAGCGATAAAGGAATATTTCCAGTGTTCGGAAGCTGAATTACGAACCATAAGCGGACAGATGGCAAACGCGGTCATATTCGAAGGAGTGACCAAATTCGTAAACAGGTCTACTCCCGATGGTACATTCAGAAAGCTCCGTGCTGTAATGAACAACGATCTGCGTAAGGGAGGTCATCTATCCAGCCAGCCATTCGGAGCGCTTTTCAATTTCGTCGATATCGATCCTGAAACGGGCAGGGAAAATTGCGTCAACTTCCCGGTAATGGAGAGTAATCCGTACAGGATAGATGTGCCGAAGATGCTGGAAACAGTCCGCCGGGTTCGTCCTGAGCTGGTTATTTTCGGAAAAAGCATGTTCCTCTATCCTGAGCCGGTCAAGGAAATGGCTGAAGAGGTTGCTGACTGGGAAGACAGGCCGGTTATCATGTACGACATGGCCCATGTGCTCGGGATATACGGAGCATTTCAGGCTCCCCTGGCCGACGGAGCGGATGTTGTTACAGGATCCACACACAAGACTTTCTTCGGGCCGCAGCGCGGCGTTGTTGTCAGCAATATGGCAAAGAAGACTCCCCTTCGGAAACTCTGGCTTGATATTACAAGCAGAGCGTTCCCGGGAAGTACCAGCAACCATCATCTTGCCACCCTGCTGGGTCTTCTTGTTGCTACCACTGAGATGAATGAATTCAAGGATGAATATCAGAACAGGGTTCTTTCAAACGCGAGAGCCTTCGCAAAACATCTTGCGGATAACGGCCTTGCTGTGGAAGGTGATCCCGCGGACGGTTATACTTATACGCATCAGGTTGTAATCAGGGTAGCGGAACATGGAGAAGGCTCCAAGATCGCCGATCGCCTTCAGGAGAATAATATCATAGTTAATTACCAGGCCCTGCCGGATGATGAAACTTTCCTCTCTTCAAGCGGTATCAGAACAGGTGTTTCCGAAATGACCAGGTTCGGGATGGACGAGGACGATTTCGGCCAGCTGGCGGAACTCATGGCCAGAATTATCATCAGGAATGAGGATGTTGCCGATGAAGTGGCCGATTTTCGGAAAAGATTCACTGTAATGCGCTACACACTGCCGCTTGAAGAAAGCATCAGGCTTGCTTCGGGTGCCCTTGAATCAGCGTTCCCAACCGGAGACTACGCCAAACTCTTCGCAGATAACCTGAGAAAGTTAACATAAGGGGCCGGGTCTCAAAACTTAGCATTGTTAGCATTCAGGGTCATGCCTCTGTCGTTCAATAGCAGGAGACCACTTGTATTGTTGGTCATTTTCGCATAAACTCTATTTATGGCAAGGCAATTACGGACTGAATTCCCGGGTGCTCTCTATCACGTCTATTCCAGAGGTAATGACAAAAGGTCGATCTTTCAGGACGACGCAGATAGATACAAATTTCTCAGCATACTTAACAAAGTAATTAAACAATATAGCTATCTCTGCTACGGATACTGCATTATGAGTACTCACTACCATCTTATTCTGGAAACACCTGATGCAAATATTTCTCGTGGGATGCATCTGCTGCATTCAACATATGCGCAGTACTTCAATATGATGCATGATTGCGTCGGACACGTATTCCAGGGAAGATTTCACTCTATTCTGGTTCAACGCGAATCGTACCTCCTCGAGTTATGCAGATACGTTGTTCTTAATCCATTGCGAGCAGGATTAGTCACACACCCGAGTGAGTACAAATGGAGCAGCTTCAACGAGATGGCAGGAACTGCCAATAATATTAACGATATTACAACATCCGACTGGATTCTTTCTAGATTCGGAACGGAAGCGGATGAAGCAAGAAAGAACTATATACACTTCGTTCTGGAAGGTATAAATGAACCATCACCATTTTCTCACACTGTCGGTAAAACATTCCTGGGAAATAAGGAATTCCTGACATCGTTAGAAAACATTCTGAAGCCTTCCATTAATTTAAAGAGTATTCCCCGAGAGCAGCGTTATGCATCCAGGCCAACACTTTCTGAACTTTTTAAGTATTCAGAATGCTTTACTAAAGAATTCAGGAATAAAGTCATCTTTCAGGCACATTCAGCCTATGGTTACCGGCAGGTGGATATCGCAAGACAAATCAAACTTCATAAGATTACGATAAACAATATTATCAAGGCAAAGCGTTCAAAACATGCTATTGAACATTCCAGCCTGACCCCAAATGCTAATAATGCTAACTTTTGAGGCGCGGCCCCGGTTAGCCTTTGAGGCGCGGCCCCGGTTAGCCCCGGTTAGTACATGTTATCCTCAATGTTCATTCCCTCGAAATCGGGATCATCCGACCAGGAGATCATCTTCCAGTGTTCGAGTATCGGGAAGTATGGCGGCCGCACTCCTGAAAGCCCCGCATCGTATCCAATAAACAATTCATAGCCCATATTCGGTGTTCCAAGTCTACCGACACTTGACTCGAGCACACCGCCCAGCACGCTGAAGTACGCCTTTTCCGTTGGGTAGCATATGCTCTGCGCACGAAGCTCTCCGGAGGGAGCAGCAAGATAGGCATTTACACTTAAGCTACGATTTGTATTGACATTCCAGGGACTGGGCCAGTCCGTACCTCCACTCATCGATGGATCTTCAGCAATAATAATATCCCTCAGCGAGACTATCCCGAGCGGCCCCCCATTGGTGGATGTCTTTGCCTCGATAATACCCGATATGTAGATGGGGCCTGTCGATACAATAGTAAGCGGGACTGACAGTTGTGTACTTGACCTCATGTAGACCGGTATGCCACCGTTTTCAATGAAAACAAGATTTGAATCGGGAGAAAGCTGTAATACTTCAGTTGGACTGAGTATTCCCTTCTTGAACAGTATCCTGTCCCCATCGAAAAGCAATCTCTTCACTCCATAAAGCAGGGTTCCCCGGCCCGCGGCTTCCGATTGTAATCCGTTGAAGTAGTCATGAAGCCTTGCAAAGTCAATTCCAGGAGCATCGGTATTCCAGTAGGGGCTACCTCTGCGATGGCTTGCAAATGGCTGAACCCAGGTATTGCTTCCTTCCGGATGGGGAATCTCGGAATAGCCATATGGCGGGAAATAGAAACCGCCTTCTGTTGTGGTGGAGATCTCCCGAACAGAAGGATCGTTTGCCGAATCAGGCGAAGCACTCGAGAACACAATGGTTCCATTACAGTGAGCAGGGCCGTCTATAACCCTTCCATCTGCGAAGAAACCGGCCGGAATCGATTCATCGACGAGGAATGCGTACCGTGAAGGAGAATCGGGAACGAACCTTGCGACAACGGTTTCAATCCCTTCACGCGATCTGCCGCGGCTTCTGATCTCAACTCCCGGATTTGCGAACGGTTCGTTCGCTGAATCGCATGGATCTATAACCACAAGAGCCCTGCCATCCATCCCCTGAAACGATATCCATCCCGCGCTGTCGCCCGGAAGATAGAATGGTTCAGTTTCTGCGGGAGGAACCGGATCAAGAGAAAGATGATGTACCGCAAGCCTGATACCTGATTCAGCCGCAAACCGGGCGCTGATCCTGTCTATGGTCCAGTTCAACGATCTGACATTGGATTCAAAAAGCATGTAAACAGCTCCCGCAAGAATGCTCAGAACGATCATTACAAGGAAAACAACGGCGAGAGCCGCACCTCTGCGGCTCCCGTTGCTGTTTCCGTTTCCCGGCTTATCTATCGTTTCAGTGCTCCCTTTAAACATGTTATGGCTGGTTGGTTCCAATGTTACTCTCGTCTATTTCATCCTCCTCCTCCCAGTAGGCGGTATCCCAGAGACCGGTCTGGGGATAGAATGGAGGATGCATTGTCATCAGTCTGGGATCGTAGACGATATCCGAATAGTAACCATTGGAAGGCCAGGTTGTATATCCTTCCTCGTTTATTATGTAGCCGCCAACGATTCTGAGGTCAATAGTAGGAGGCAAGTGCGAGGGATACTGACTTTCAGTCTCGAAAACGCCATCCAGAACCATTATCACGGCATCCATCTCAACGCTGGCAACATCGTACGTATCTATCGTCCAGGGACCTGCCCATTCAGGAGGACCTCCCCAAAAGGGGTTAGTCGGGTCTTCGGCTATGAGAAAGTCACCGTTCACTACAACCAGTCCAAGCATGATTTTGTTATCCGGATCAAGCAGATCACCGTTCAGGTATTGAATCGAACCGGACAGGCCGAGAGAACCTGTAACACCTATTGTAAGTGGAATGCTGAGACCCGAAGTGTCCGGGACTGACTGGATACCCTTCAGATAAACGATATCCGCATCATCATTCTCTATCCATACAACCGGATTATCCAGAGCAGCGAGATTGTACTGCATTTCGGCACCCGCGCTGTTCTGCTTAACGATAAGCGTGGAATCCCTCAGTATCATCCTTGTTCCATCGGGCACTTCCCCAGCGGTAAGCAGAAGCCCTCCGCTTGAAGCCGCGTTGTAGGCGCCCTGCCATGTGACCTCGCCTGAACTGAAAGGTATGGGGTCAACCCCAAAGGCAATGTAGGGTTCCCCCATGACCATTTTTTCGTAAGGCTCGATCCAGAGGGTGCCGACCTGGACCTCCGTGGTTGCCAGATATCCAGCATTAACGCAGTAGTAGACATCTTCTACGATCGAGAGCGAGTAGAACCAGGGGTCGTTGTTCCTGCCTGGGGTATAGCTTCCGATATTAACGGAGGTGTTCGTATGGAAGGGGCCATCGAACCTGTAACCGTCTGCATAATAACCTCCACCTGAACCACCCCCGCCATCGTTCAGGAAACAGGCATACGTCGCGAAGTTTCTGGGCAGGATCATCGTTCCGATACAGTAGGAGTGAATCTGATCTTCAGAAATCACCTTGGAAAGTACCCTTACTTCGTAGGCGTTCGCCGCGCTTACCTGATTATTGTTATCTTTGGGATCGACCCAGGCCTGAACCCACCCTAACTCTCCACCAAGATCGATCCAATCATCAGAAAGGGCGGGATCGGGAAGAATTCTTACAGGGTCAGCTCCCTGAGGTACATCCGCGCCTTCCATTATCATGTACACCGCCAGATTCGCGCCAGCCTCGGCGGTAAACCTGGCCTGTATTCGCTCCTTTGCCCACTGTTGCGACCTGACATTGGATTCGAAAAGTATGTATACCGCTCCCACAAGGATAGTCAGTACTACCGCTGCGATCATAACCAATACCAGAGCGGAGCCTCTTTTATTATTCTTTTTCATGACACTCCTCCTAAATAGGATTGGCACCGTAAATTTCGATGTTATCAAGATTCCATCCGCCACGTTCCAGATTGGGACCACTGATCAGTGAGAACAGTAGCCAGTAGTTTTCTATGCTGTCGGGTTGATCCTTGAATTCATCGGTTACATCAATGTAGTATACCCCTGGAGATTCTTCTTCGTATTCCCAGTCCTTCTGATTCTCGCCATTGTAACGGCGGACTTCCACCCACTCGCTGAGGTCGTAGGGATCGGGCGGAAGCGTATCAGATGAGAATCCGAAGTGTACCCAGCCGTCATCCATAGGTGCAAGCCTGACGCACCTGTAGTAAACAAGCCTGATGATCTCGTAGAGTAAGGTGGGAGCCATCTCAAATCTTTCAGACATCAGCCAGGACGCCTCGTTAGGGTAGTATTTACCTTCATGGAATGTCAGGGCGTTTCCTGCGTAATGTGAGCCATTTGCCGGTGTTGGCCCGGGATCTGGTTTCGGCCAGAAGATTGACGTAGTACCTACCTCCCATGAGTTATTTATCCCTCCGTGCGTCCATGGCCCTATGTACGAGATGGTACCCCAGGTCGTCCATGATTTTCCCCAGGCATCAGGGTAGAACGGATCGGTTTCGTTAAGATCCAGATAGGACCAGTTGTCCGTCCATAGAAGTGAGTCATCCTCATGTATATCGTGGTCCCATAAGACGTAATCATCTCCCCACGTATCTAGCCTTATCTGATCCCCGGTTCCAACCGAGTCGGCCCAGATCGAGAAATTATCTACCACATAACCATCCTGATTGTTCGACGGTATCGGAACCGCGCCGAAGACAAAACGGAACCAGAGAGTTTCACCCGCATAGTCTACAAGATCAACTGTAACGGTGTCCCACTCCATTTTAACGGGGTAGCCGTATCCATCACTTTTTTCCCTGTACGTATTTATCATTCCGCCCGGATAATCCGGTCCGCACACTATCTTGTAGTAATCCGGATCCAGAATGTCACTCTCATATTCTATACGGTCCCAGACGACGTTGTCTGATGATACTTCCAGGAACGCTCCCTGATTCTTGTTCCTGAGCCAGTAAACATGAGTAAATCTCAAAATCGGATTTATGTAGCCGTCCATCACCTTCGGAATGTCGCCGGATTCTGAGCCCAGATGACACCAGCTGTTCC
>JAUWMQ010000045.1 GCA_030613065.1 Candidatus Aegiribacteria sp.
AGACCCACTGGAAAAAGGAGGAAGTAGGTTATGGCCCGTTCATTGAAGAAGGGTCCCTATATCCAAGAGAAGCTGGCTTTCAAGGTCACTAAGATGGAAGCTTCTGGCGAGAAAAGGATAATACAAACCTGGTCCAGAAGATCCACCATCCCTCCTGAATTCGTGGGACATACTTTTGCTGTACACAATGGACGTAAATTCGTACCTGTTTACGTCGTTGAGAATATGGTCGGTCACAAGTTAGGGGAGTTCGCTCCCACAAGAACTTTCCGTGGACACCGTGAATCCGGTTCCTCGGGAAAAAAGAAGCAGGCTAAGGTTTAGGGAGGGAAGAAATGAAGGCAGTTGCGAGAGCAAGATTTAGTAAAGTTCCCCCCCGCAAGGCAAGGTACATCGCGGATCTTATCCGCGGAAAGACGGTTAACCAGGCTTTATCCATTCTGATGACAGTTCCAAGGAGCGCATCACGAATCATCGAGAAAACTCTGGATTCCGCCGTGGCCAACGCTATTCAGAAGGCGGAGGGGGTGCGACTCGATGTGGACGAGCTTGTTGTTGAGAACGTCATTGTCGACGAAGGCCCTACCACGATGAGATGGAGACCGAGGGCTCGGGGCAGAGCGACTAAAATTAGACATAGAACAAGTCACATAGCAGTTACGGTTGTCAATAGTGATAAGCCAGCCGTACAGGGACGAGAGGAATAGTATGGGTCAGAAAACCAATCCTGTCGGCCTCCGTCTTGGTATCAGCCGTGGCTGGGATTCCACATGGTTTGCCAGGGGCAGGAAATATGCCGAGTATCTTAAAGAAGATACTGACATCCGCCGATATCTTGGTTCAAGGCTGGAGAAAGCCAGAGTATCCCGGATTGAGATTTTCAGGAAACCGCAGGAAGTAGAAGTAGTGATCTGGACTGCGCGTCCGGGTCAGGTTATCGGAAGCAAGGGCTCTAATATCGACAGGATAACCAATGAACTGAAAGTCCTTGTCGGTGGTAAAACTGTCAGAACCAAGGTCCAGGAGATAAGAAAAGACAGATGTGATGCTACCCTTGTCGCGGACAAGATAGCTCGTCAGATAGAAGGCCGAGTCTCTGTCAGAAGAGCAATGAGGATGGCTATCAGGGATGCGATAACCGATGGTGCTGAAGGAATCAAGGTGTCGTGTGCCGGAAGGCTTGGCGGTGCGGAAATGTCCAGGGTGAACACCTATCATGAAGGCAGGGTTCCACTCCATACTCTCAGAGCGGATATTGATTTCTCCCGGGAAACTGCATTAACTACATATGGAACCATCGGAGTCAAGGTCTGGATTTATAACGGTGAGGTCCATGAGCCACCGATATCCGGTCCTTCGGAGAGCAGGTGATCAGCGATGTTGATGCCCAAAAGGACTAAGTACAGGAAGCAGCACCGTGGCCGAATGAGAGGCAGAGCCAAAGGAGGAAGCACTGTATCCTTCGGTGAATACGGATTGCAGGCACTGGAACCTGGATGGATTACCAGTGCTCAGATTGAATCGGCCAGGGTTGCGCTTACGAGGCATGTAAAAAGAGGCGGAAAGGTCTGGATCAGAGTATTTCCGGACAAACCCGTCACTTCGACTCCTGCCGAAACACGTATGGGTAAGGGTAAGGGTGCAGTGGATCACTGGGTTGCTGTTGTCAAACCGGGAAGAATGATGTTCGAGCTTGAAGGAGTTCCGGTTGATCTGGCAAAATCCGCCATGAGACTTGCGGGACACAAGCTTCCCATCAAGACCAGATTCATGGTTCGGGACAAGGAGGATCTGTAGATGAAAACCCATGAGCTTCGTTCAATGAGTCCTGAAGAACTTGAAGAGCATGCTCGGGAGCTCAGGCAGGAACTCTTCAACCTCAAATTTCGCAGAACTACTCAGCCGCTTGACAATCCCCTGCGGATAAGAACTACCCGGAAGAATCTAGCCAGAACACTCACTCTAATAAGAGAGCATGATCTGGGGTTGGAATCCAGGGTCGGGGAAGGAAGTTAATATGGCTGATGCAAAAACAGGGAATAGAAGAGTTCTTACCGGAACCGTGATTTCCAACGCCATGGAGAAAACGGTTGTTGTTGAGGTTATATCCCTCAAGGCACATCCGGTTTATAAGAAGCGTTACCGAACAACAAAGAAATATTACGTCCACGATGAAGAGAATCAGTGCAATCCGGGAGACAAGATTACCATATCTGAGACGCGGCCTCTCTCGAAAAGCAAGCGCTGGCGTGTTCTCGATGTAGTGGAACGGGCAAGATAGGAGGTATCGGCGATGATTCAGCAGGAAACAAAACTGAAAGTTGCGGACAATTCCGGCGCCCGTACTGTGCAGTGTATCAAGGTTCTTGGAGGCACCAGACGCAGGTACGCAACCATCGGAGACATTATAGTGGTCACTGTTAAGGATGCCCTGCCTGATGGCGCAGTCAAGGCTAAAGAAGTGAGAAGGGCAGTTATTGTTCGGGTTAGGAAAGAGTTGAACAGGAAGGACGGAACATCCGTCCGATTCGGAGACAATGCAGCGGTCATACTGGATGAATCCTACCAGCCGGTCGCTACAAGAATTTTCGGACCTGTTGGACGTGAACTGAGGGAGCATTTCATGAAAATAGTTTCCCTGGCTCCTGAGGTGATCTGATGCATGTCAGAAAGGGAGACAAAGTACGTGTCCTGTCCGGGGCTGAAAAGGGCAAGGAAGGTAAGATCCTCAAAGTGTTTGCTCGGAAAAATCGGGCTATCGTTGAGGGATTGAACCTCATAAAGAGACATACCAAGCCATCTTCCCGCAATCAGCAGGGAGGAATCATTGAGAAGGAAGCTGCAATGCATCTTTCAAATCTACATGTTGTATGTCCCGGTTGCGGAGAAGCTTCCGGCGTAAAGCGGATCAGAGATGATGCAGGCAGACTTCAACGTCACTGCAAGGCATGCAACGAAACAATATCAACCGGTTAGGAGGTGATCAGTGAGAACTTTGCCAAGACTTGAGAAACTTTACGTTGAGGAGTTGCGGGATAAGCTGAAGAAGCGTTTCGAATATGATAACGTGAACAGAATTCCACGCATCCGGAAAGTCGTAATAAACATGGGGCTCGGAAAAGAAGCCATGGATAACGCGAACAACATGAAGAACGCGACCGAACAGCTTGCTACTATTACTGGTCAGTTGCCGGTGGTTTCAAATGCCAAGAAATCAGTTGCAGGATTCCGTCTTCGTGAGGGAACCCCTATCGGAACATTTGTCACTCTAAGAGGAGACAGAATGTGGGAGTTCCTGGATAGACTCATTACGTTTTCCATACCTCAGGTAAGGGATTTCAGGGGGCTTGCTCCCAGAGGATTTGATGGACACGGCAACTACAATTTCGGTGTTGAGGAACAGGCGATTTTTCCTGAAATCAATGTAGACAGTATTGATAAATTCAGGGGAATGAACATAACTATAGTAACAGACGCATCCACGGATGAGGAAGGCCTTGAGCTTTTGAAGTTCATAGGCATGCCTTTCCGCACGAGCTCGCGTTAGCAGGGGGTGTAGAGAAATTGGCTAGAAAAGCTCTTATAGAAAAACAGAAAAAAACCCCTGCGTTCAATGTGAGGAAGTACAATCGGTGCTCTATCTGCGGGCGTCCCAGGGCATACTTGAGAAAATTTGGTATTTGTCGTATTTGTTTCCGGGATATGGTCAACAGGGGCCTTCTTCCCGGCGTACGCAAGGCAAGCTGGTAGGGAGGCAGAAATATATGTCAATGACAGATCCAATAGCTGATATGCTTACCCGGATTCGAAATGCTTCCCGGGCAGAACACAAGATAGTTGATATCCCTGCTTCGAAGTTGAAGACTTCAATAGCAAGAACTCTTTACAACAGAGGGTTCATAAGGGGTTTCAGAAGAATGGAGGATGATAAGCAGGGCATACTGAGGGTTTACCTTGCGTTCAGTAATAATCAACCTCTTATCGTTGGAATCAAGAGAATATCTAAACCCGGTTGCAGGGTATACGCTGATTCCGCCAATCTTCCAAGGGTAATGGGTGGTCGCGGGATCGCCGTACTTACAACTCCCAGGGGCGTTTTGACCGACGCTGAAGCAAGGAAACAGCATGTGGGCGGCGAAGTACTGCTCCATGTCTGGTAAGGAGACGTAAGATGTCACGAATAGGCAGATTACCCATTCCTGTACCTGATAAGGTTACAGTGACCGGTAAAAAGAATGTGATCACCGTAAATGGTCCTAAGGGCGAAAAAGACCTGACAATTCCATCCGGGATCAAAGTTAAGATCGGTGATGATGTGATAGTACTGTCACGGAAAGATGATTCCAGGGAACTGGGCAGGCTTCATGGAACGACAAGGGCTCATCTGGCCAACTGGGTCCAGGGAGTCTCTGAAGGTCACAACAAAATCCTTTTGGTTCATGGAAAAGGATATCAGGCCGAAGTAAAAGGACGGATACTTGAAATGCAGCTTGGGTTTTCACACAAAGTGCTTTTTGAGATACCAGATGGCCTTGTGATCGAAATAAAACCGGGACAGAACGCCTTTACGCTTACCGTTAGCGGTATCGACAAACATCTGGTCGGTGCGTTCAGTGCGGAGCTGTATAAGATTAAAAAGGTTGAACCATATAATCTTATCGGATTCCGCTATTCTGACCAGCATGTAAAGCGTAAGGCCGTTAAAACAATAACCTAATGTCAGGAGGAGACTGAAAAATGGCTAAGCTAACCAGAAGGCAGCGCCTCCGACGTCGTCACTTCCATATTAGGAAGAGACTGCATGGAACGGACGATAAGCCGAGGCTGCTTGTAAGAAGATCCCTGAAGCATATAGAAGCCAGTTTGATTAATGATCTGACTGGGGAGACACTGCTTACACTTACAACCAAATCTGGCAGTTTTTCTGCTGCCAAGAAGGAAAGTAAATGCGAACAGGCTTCCAGACTCGGCAGACTTCTTGCCACCAGGGCTAAGGAGAAGGGCATTGAAATAGCTGTCTTTGACCGTGGTGGACATTCCTATCACGGCAGAGTCAAAGCACTGGCGGAAAATGCCCGTGAAGCCGGCCTCAGGTTATAGAAGGGACAGGCATAACATTGGATAGAACACAGAAGAAGAAGGAAAAACCGAACCAGAAGCCGAGGGTTTCAAAACTCGAAGAAGCTGGTCTTATTGACAGGCTTATCGCCGTTAACAGAGTGTCGAAGGTTACGAAGGGCGGCAGAAACTTTGGGTTCAACGCTATCGTTGCAGTAGGTGACGCCAAGGGAAAAGTCGGAGTCGGGCTGGGCAAAGCTACGGAGCTGCCCGAGGCGATAAGGAAGGCACAGGATTCCGCTCGGAAGAACATGATCAGCATCCCGTTGATAGATAACAGGACAATCCCTCATAAGATCCTGGGCAGGCATGGAGCAGGAAAAGTCATGCTGCGTCCGGCCAGTTCAGGTACAGGAGTTATTGCTGGATCTGCAGTCAGAGCAGTAATGGAATGTGCCGGGATAAAGGACGTGCTTACAAAATCCCAGGGCTCCAACAATCCTCATAATGTTGTCAAAGCTACTATGATGGGTCTGAAGGATCTTGTTCTGATCGACAGAGTCAGCGGATACCGACAGGCGGCTGTGACCAGAAGGGGAAACGATGGCTGACAGGAAACTCAGAATAACTCAGATTAAAAGTGCGATCGGCCGGAAAGAAGTGCAGAAGCGCACTCTGAAGGCCCTCGGGATTAGAAGACTGCATCATACCGTCGTTCATCCTGACAGACCCGAAATACGCGGGATGATAAACAGAGTATTACATCTGTTAGTGGTCGAGGAGGTTGAATAATGAGACGGTTACAGCATCTGAGGCCTGCCAAAGGGGCTACTAAAGTCTCTTTGAGGCGCGGCCGCGGAAAGGGTTCCGGCACCGGCGGGACCAGCGGCAAAGGTCATAAAGGTCAGAGGGCCAGAGCCAGCATTCAGCCCTGGTTCGAAGGTGGTCAGATGCCTATACAGAGACGCATGAGCCACAAGGGATTCAATAATACCCGCTTCGCCAGGAAGTTTCAGATAGTCAATGTTGAGAGACTGGCAAGGTTTGACGCTGACAGCGTAGTAACTCCTGATATTTTAAAGAATGCCGGGCTGGTTTCTTCAAGATTCCGTCCGGTTAAGATCCTTGGAAAAGGAGAACTGAAGAGAGCACTTACCGTATGCGCTCATTCATTCAGCTCCACAGCAGAAGAGATGATTAAATCCGCCGGGGGTTCGGTGGAGGTGCTTCCTTAATGCGCGGTTTTGAGAATATCCTGAAGATTCCGGAGTTAAGAAAGAAGATATTCTATACCTTCCTTCTGCTTGCGGTTTACAGGGTAGGTGGTCATATACCGGTTCCAGGAATTGATGGTGACGCGCTCAACCAGGCTTTCAGCGGGGGCGGCGGATTAATGGGTATGTATGACCTGTTTGTAGGAGGAGCTCTCAGACGGGCTTCCGTCTTTGCTCTTGGCATAATGCCTTATATCTCCGCATCGATCATCATACAGCTTCTTACTTCGGTCTTCCCCTATTTTGAGAGACTCAAGAAAGAGGGCGAAGCAGGGCGTCAGAAAATAACGGAGATTACCAGGTATGGAACTGTTCTGCTTGCGTTTATACAGGGACTTGGTATTTCACAATACCTTATCGGCCTTAACAACCAGGGCATGATGATAGTGCCGCATCCGGGTATGGGTTTCACTGTTCAGACCGTTGTAACTTTAATCACCGGTACGATATTCGTCATGTGGCTTGGTGAAAGAATAACGGAACGCGGTATAGGCAACGGTATCAGTCTGATAATATTCGCCGGGATCGTGGGCAGGCTTCCCGGGGCGCTGGTATCCGTCTATCAGGACGTGTTTGTGCTTCAGCAGACCGGTTTTATAACCGCGATCTTTTTGGGCATCTTCATGTTCGCTGTTGTGGCATTTGTTGTTCTCATGACTGAATCACAGCGAAGGATACCTGTGACCTACGCCAAGCAGGTGAGGGGCCGGAAGGTCTACGGCGGGCAAAGCACTCATATCCCGCTGAGGTTGAATACCGCCGGTGTTATACCGGTTATTTTCGCTCAGGCATTCATGATGTTTCCCAGCAGCATAGCGATGTTCTTTCCCAATTCAGGGATAGATACATGGGTTAACTCCCATCTTGCGCCGGGGGGATTCGTATACATCACTATATATAGCCTCCTTATCATTCTATTCGCATACATTTATACAGCAATAACCTTCAATCCGCAGGACCTTGCTGAGAACATGAAGAAGTATGGAGGTTTCATACCCGGAAGAAAACCAGGTAAGAGTACAGCAAAGTACATTGAGAAGGTACTTGTAAGGGTTACACTGCCCGGGGCAATCTTCCTTGCCGCAATTGCAGTTATGCCCATGCTCATGAGCAGTCATGCCAATGTTAACTTCATGTTCGGCGGTACCAGTCTGCTTATCGTAGTGGGCGTAGCTCTTGAAACACTCAGGCAGATTGAGACACACCTTCTTATGAGACACTACGACGGATTTCTGAGTAAAGGCAAGATAAGAGGAAGAAGGTAAAACATGCGGATAACCTTCTTTGGACCACCGGGCTCCGGAAAGGGCACACAGGCGGATAGAATATCCACCTTCTTCGGCATGCAGCATATCTCAACGGGTATGCTTTGCAGAGAAGAGATCGATAGTGGTTCAGAGTTGGGAAAACGCATTCGCGAGATCGTTGAATCGGGACAACTTGTCAGCGATGAGATCGTTAACAAAGAGGTTCTGAACAGGATAGAGAGTGTCAGTGATTTTCTTCTCGACGGTTATCCAAGGAATCTGCCACAGGCCGAATACCTTGACAGATTCCTTGAGATCGAGGGGAAACCACTGTCCGGTGCAGTGTTCATACAGATTCCGGATGAAGAGGTCATAAGAAGGCTTACCAGAAGGCTCGTATGCAACTGCCTTGGTAGGAACAGGAAGACGGACGATGACAGCTACAATGAAGGAAATACCTGTCCGGTCTGCAGTCAGGTCTTCAGAAGGCGCAAAGATGACAGCCTGGAAGTTATTAAATTCAGGCTTGAACAGTACTACAATCTCAACGTACGCCTTGTTAGGTTCTACGAAAACAGACTTCTTGAGGTTAATGGTCTTGGCACTGTAGCTCAGGTGAGCGAACGAATCAGAAAAGAACTCATGATATGGGAATAATTACCGGTGGTGATATTGATCTCATGAAGGAATCCGGCAGGATAGTCAGACGTGCTCTTGACGAAATGATATCCTTCATCGCGCCAGGCGTTTCTACAAAAGAGATCGAAGCTGTAGGCAGGAAAGTAGTCGAAGCAGAGGGTGCAACACCATCGTTCCTTGGCTACAACGGCTATCCGGCGGCAGTCTGTGTTTCCATTAACAATGAAGTTGTTCACGGCATTCCTTCCGGGAATCGAAGAGTGATGGATGGAGATCTGGTCAGTATCGATGTGGGAGCATATAAGAACGGTTTTCACGGAGATGCAGCAGATACAGTGGTAGTTGGTCTGGCTGATCCAAGGGCAATGCTGCTGGTAAGAACGGTATACGAAGCCCGGGACAAGGGTATCGAAGCTGCAAGGACGGGAAATACTCTCGGTGATATTGGTTCAGTGATTCAGGATCATGTGGAAGCTCAGGGGTTCAGTGTTGTCAGGGCACTTGTAGGTCATGGCATTGGCAGGAAGCTGCACGAGCCGCCCCAGGTACCCAACTTCGGCAGCGCAGGCAGAGGTATGAAACTCGCAGAGGGGCTTACTCTGGCAATTGAACCGATGATTAATATCGGCGGGTACAGAGTCAGGACACTGCAGGATAATTGGACCATTGTTACCGCTGATGGGAGTCTCTCTGCGCATGCAGAACACTCGATTGTAGTACGCGGCGAAGAGCCACTGATATTGACGGCATGATGATAATTACCAATGATATGCGTTCTGTTGCAAATTAGAGAGGATTAACAGTGACTAAGAATGTTCCAAGAGATGGAACCGTAGTTGATACGCTGCCGAATTATCAGTGCCGTGTTGAACTTGATGGAATGAATGGACATATAGCCCTCTGCTACATATCAGGTAAAATGCGAATGAACAATATACGGATCCTGGAGGGAGACAGGGTAACGGTTGAACTTTCTCCATACGATCTTAACCGCGGCCGTATTACTTATAGATACAAGTGAGGATCGAACAATGAAGGTACGCAGCTCAGTCAAAAAGATCTGTGAATACTGCAGAATAGTGCGAAGGCGTGGAACGGTTCTCGTAATCTGTTCACGTAACCCCAAGCACAAGCAGAGACAGGGATAATAGAGATGAAGGCAAATACGGAGGTAATCAGTGGCAAGAATAGCAGGAGTTGATCTTCCGCCTAAGAAGCATGTTCTTTACGCACTGCCATACATTTATGGAATAGGTCTGGCTTCCTCAAAAGATATTCTTGAGAAGGCGGGAATAGATTTCACTGTAAAAACAGACGATCTTACAGAAACAGAAGTAGCCGCTCTCAGAAAAGTAATCGATTCAGAATACAAGGTCGAAGGTGCATTGAGGGCAGAAGTGAATATGAACAAGAAGAGGCTGATGGATATCCGGTGCTATCGCGGGCTCAGGCATCGCAGAGGACTCCCGGTCCGAGGCCAGAGAACACGAACAAACGCTCGTACCTGTAAAGGTCCCAAATTCGGGCGTAAGAAAGCTCGTTAGGAGGCGGCTGTGCCAAAAGGAGTTAAGGCGAAGGCCAGTAAAAAGGTAACTAAAAAGAAGACATTGAAGGTAACGGATGTCCATGGTATAGCTCATGTGAAGTCATCCTTCAATAACACGATGATTACAGTAACTGACAGGAACGGTAATGTTATTACCTGGGCGAGCGGGGGAACCACAGGAGTCAAAGGGACAAGAAAGGGAACCGCATTCGCCTCCGGGCAGGCAGCGGTTCAGGCGGCTGAGAAAGCAGTTGAAGCAGGATTGAAAAAAGTGGAGATCTGGGTCAGAGGACCCGGATCAGGACGTGAAGCTGCTGTCAGGGCTCTCCAGTCAACAAACCTTGAGGTAACAGCAATTAAGGATCAAACCAGGATACCGCATAACGGGTGTCGTCCATCAAAGCGTCGTAGACGCGGTTAGCAGAATTAATAGCCCTTGAGGGGCTTAACACACCCAGGGTTGCTAACCTGGGAGGAGGATCAGATGTTATACAAGAGTCTATATCTTCCGGATATGATCAAATGGGAGGAAGATTCTCTATCCGATACATTCGGCAGGCTTGAGATCACCCCACTGGAAAGAGGTTTCGGACGGACACTGGGTAATGCCCTTAGAAGAGTGCTTCTTTCCTTGCTTGAGGGTTTCGCACCAGTTTCTCTTTCGATCGAAGGCGTTGAGCATCAGTTTTCCACTGTTCCCGGCGTTGTTCAGGATGTTACCGAACTTGTTCTCAACATAAAAGCCCTGATTTTCAATCTCCATGGACAGGATAAGGGAATCGTCAGGCTGGACGTTTCCGAAAAAGGAAAATTCACAGCCAAAGATCTCATTGGGGACATGCACCTGAATGTTATCAACCAGGATCAGGAGATAGCACAACTGGACGGCACAGGAAAGTTATCCCTAGAGATAACTGTTGAGAAAGGTAAAGGCTTTATCCCTGCCGATGAATGGAGTATTCACGGTAAGGAAGAGAAGGCAGGGACTATCCTTCTGGATTCATGGTTCTGCCCAGTCAGAAAGGTCAACTTCGAGGTGAAGAGCGCCAGAGTTGGAGACAGAACCGATTACGACCATCTTATCATGGATATATTAACCGATGGAAGTATCGACCCCAAGGAGGCGGTAAATGAAGCCTGTGAGATTCTCATTGAACACCTTCGAATGATACCTGGTGGATTGGAACCGGAGGAGAAACCGGATATTATTAGTGAGGAGAAGGATAGTAAAAACGATTTTCTGTCCTTTGGAGTTGATGATACAGATATTCCTACCAGGATCGCCAATGTTCTGAAATCAGCAGGAATTCAGACTGTAAGTGATCTGCTTGAAACAAAGACTGCGGATATTCTGAAGATCGGCGGATTTGGCCCCTCTTCTCTGGATACCGTAAACGATGTTCTCAAGAAGCAGAACCTATCAATAGACGACTGACATTAAGTCAGCGGGAGAACAGATATGCGTCATAGAAAAAATATTGCCAAGCTGGGGCGAAAGCCTGATGCAAGAAGAAGAATGCTTCGCAACCTTATTACTTCTCTGATAATGGAAGAGAGAATTACAACCAGTCTGGCACGAGCAAAGGCCGCACGAAGTGCTGCGGAGAAGATAATTACAAAGGGCAGAAAAGACTCAGTTCATGCGAGAAGGCATGTAGCGAGACTCGTTTACGGAAGCAAAGCCGTCCAGAAGGTCTTCAATGAGCTGGGACCCCGGTATGTAGACCGTAATGGTGGATACACGCGTATTCTCAAGCTTGGCCCGAGAAAGGGTGATGCTGCTGAAGCATGCATTCTTGAGCTGCTTGATTCCCCTGCTCCAATTTCTGCAGACGGCAAGTAGCGATACGGCAAAAGTTTGAAAAAATTAGCCGTTCTGACCAGCGGGGGTGATGCCCCTGGAATGAACGCCTGCATAAGGGCCACGGTGAGAAGAGCTCATAACCGTGGCCTTTTCATATTCGGCGTCAGAAAAGGGTATGAAGGCCTGATAGATAACGACTTTGTTGAACTGAAATCTTCAGATGTCAGCAATATCATTCAGCGTGGAGGAACAATACTCCATTCGGCAAGAAGCGACAGGTTTTTAACCGAAGAAGGCCGTGCCAGAGCTGCATCGAATTTAAAGAAGCGTAAAGTAGAAGGCCTTGTAATAATAGGCGGAGACGGAAGCTTCAGGGGAGCCGATGCCCTTAGAATTGAATATGCGATACCTGTTGTGGGAGTACCTGCGACCATTGACAACGATTTGTGGGGTACCGACCTTACCATCGGGTTCGATACCGCTGTGAATACCGCCCTCGATGCAATAGACAAGGTGAGAGATACAGCCGCTGCCCATGACAGGCTCTTTATTGTCGAGGTCATGGGAAGATCCGCAGGATTCATCGCACTGGAAGTTGGTGTAGGGGGAGGTGCCGAGGCTGTTCTCATCCCGGAGACGGAAACTGACCTTGAAGGAATATGCAGTAAGGTTAAGGGCCGGATCAGCAGGGGCAGAACGTCGAATATCCTTGTAGTGGCAGAGGGGGATGAAGCGGGTAACGCTTTTGAGATCGCCCGGAAGATCGAAGATATTTCAGGCCTTAAAAGCAGGATTACCGTACTGGGACATGTGCAACGCGGAGGATCGCCGACAGCAGCTGACCGCGTTCTCGCTTCAAAACTGGGATGGGCAGCGGTCGATGCGCTTCTTGAGGGTGCATGGCCCTGCATGGTCGGGGAAATCAACAGCGAGATTACAAGGTACCCGCTTGCGGACTCCTGGACAAAACGGAAGAAGCTGGATCCCCTGCTTTTAACCCTTTCTGAAAACCTTTAGTGGGGTCGGGTCTCGAAAGTTAGCATTATTAGCACATGGGGTCAGGCCTCGAATCCTAGCATTCGATAATGCTGTAACAAGTAAAAACGCTAAGATTCGACGCCAGACCCCGATAACGCTAACTTTCGAGACCCGACCCCAAACCTACCAAACTTATTTTCTATCCTCTGCCAGTTTTTCAAAGGATCTGTCCCAGGTTCTTTCCGCTTCGGGAGAGAACATACACCCCGTAAATTCTCCCATTCTTCTATGATAGGCGATACACTCCCTGCAGTTTCCATGTCTGGGGCATCCTGGATAAGTGCAGGGGCAGTTCTCATTTCGATCGGTCATTTTAACTCCTTGATATTTATGAATGACTCTAAAACAGGCTTCAAAGTAAGCTCAATATCATCAATCATCGCAAGTTAGGTACTTCCAGATACCAATATTACTTCAGCATCGTCCGAAGCACCAGAGTGATGTATCTTTGTATCATCAGTTCTGACGGCGAAATCGATAATTGGAGTAGAGATTCTATGAGTAATGCGGTGATATTTGACCTTGACGGGACGCTTTTATACACGCTGGAAGATATTTACGATGTAGTAAACAGTGTCCTGAACTTAAACGAAATGCCCGGGAAATCCATCGATGAAGTCAGGTTTGCGGTGGGCCATGGAGTTGAAGAGCTGGTACGCAAGCTCATCCCCTCCGCCTGCGCAACAAGAGAAGCTGTAGAGAGGCTTTCGAATCAGATAAGGAAGACATTCCTTGATCATGATTCAGTCAAGACTCATCCCTATCCTGGAATTAATGAGCTGCTGAATAGATTACAGAGAGAACTGGTGCCCATGGCTGTACTAACAAATAAACCTCAGGAGTCAGCAGAAAAAACTGTCGATCTATTTTTTAGAAGTATACCTTTCATTTCGATTACTGGAGTAAGACCCGGTTATCCTATGAAGCCTTCTCAGGAGGCGGTCATACCGGTTCTCAAGAAGCTTGGAACTCTACCCGGGAATACTCTGATGGTGGGTGACAGTGGTGTTGATATGGACACAGCTGTGAATACAGGAATGATTGCAGTTGGGGTATCTTGGGGATTCAGGGACGTTTCTCTTCTATTGAACCACGGCGCTGATTTTATTGTTGACAGTCCCGGAGAGATACTAACGTTGCTGGGGCCGGGCCTCATATCTTAGAGCAAAGGTGGCCGGGCCTAACATCTAAACATTTTTCATTGTTACTTATCGGGGTCTGGCGTCGAATCTTAGCGTTTTTGCTTGTTATAGCATTATCGAATGCTAGGATTCGAGGCCTGACCCCATGTGCTTTATAATCCGATATAGGAACCAACCTTCACGAAGGGACCGGAGAAATCCAGTTCGTAATCGTCCGCTTCTTCATCGCTGATGTTTACGCTATTCATTCTGTATCCGCCCTCAAGTCCGAACATGAGCGGCAGGCAGCCCAGTTTGACCGTTGATTCCTGATCCAGCCTTAGAGAAGCCACAAAACCCAACCCGCTACCGCTTCCGGAAGTGGCTGTATTTGGAGAATCAAGTTTTCTGGTGGCCCATGTGTAAATCGGACCTGCCCCGGCGGATATGGACATTCCTGGTGTACGGGAGAGAACGTAGTAAGCCTGAGCTTCAATAGTGAAGGCCTGATCATTAAGATCAACGACATCCTCAGTTTCACTGAACAGGAATCCGAGACCACCCGTGAATATCCCTACCAGGATGTAGCTAATCGGATCATACTCATCTTCATAAGCTCCATGAAGTCTTGAGATTCCAACACTTCCTCTCACTCTGAATTTTTCGCTGACATCTCCGAGAAGTTCGACAGATCCTCCCCAGGCTATACTGCCAAGTTCAAAATCCAGCCCCGCAGCTGTGTTCATGTCAGCGAAATCCTTTTCACTCTGCATGGAGGGAAAGGAAGCCATGAATGTGAAACCTATCCTGAATCCGGGAGAAAACGAATCGTTACCGCCACCGGACGGCTGCCCGATTGTGCATAGAAGCAGCATTAGAAGCGTCATTGGTACACCTCATACATCTGAGTCTCGATTACGTTTTCATCGAGTATGATCCTTATGTAATAGAGCCCGTCAGTAACCCGCACACCGCTTTCGTTCCGGAGATCCCATGATGACGAATGACTTCCGGACGACTGTGCACTATCTGCCAGAAGAATCCGTATGTTGTTCATGTAGCAGTTTAGAACGAATAAATCCACCACACCTTCGTTTGGAAGATCGTATGTAAAAGTGAATCCTTCAGTTACCTGGTCGAACGGATAGGTGCTGTCATTGCAGCCTGCGGATATCAGCAGTAAAGCGGGTAACAGAAACATTAGAATTTTTCCCATCATTCCTCCTTAATCATCAATACACTTCAGTGATTATTAACTATATTATGCACTAAGGAGGGTACTTATGCAATCCTGTGCCCAGTGGCTGAAAAGCAATCTATCTGAGATTCCGGACATAAGCGACAAAGAAATTAATGCGGCCGGAGAAAGGCCTTCCGAAGACTCGTACGTCCGGATGGAAAAAGTAAATTCGCTGGTCATTCACCATTCGGCTACGGCAACAGGAAATGCCAGGGTTTTCAGGGCTCTGCACAGGGCTGTTAACGGCTGGATCGATATTGGTTATCATTTCGTGATAGGTAACGGAACTCTCTCCGGTGATGGGGAAATAGAACCCGGAAGACCCATTTGGTCTGTGGGAGCTCATGCCCGGGGACACAACAGAGGTTCCATCGGAATCTGTCTTGTTGGAAATTTCTGTGAAACATCGCCCACCGGGAAGCAGTTAACATCATTAACTGATCTGCTGAGAGAACTGCTTGAGGATTTCCACCTCTCCGGATCCGCTATTTCACTTCACAGGAATGTACCCGGCTGCAGAACGGAATGCCCCGGCGACAATCCTACTATTAAGGAAATCCTTGATGCACTTTCATAGTATTCTCCCGGCTTTTCGGACTTGCCAGTCCGCCTTCTGTTTTGTATATCTCCGTACTCTGGAAAGGATTCACTTAATATGATTACTGTTTTAACGTTTATGCATTTTATCATCTGTGTTCTTCTGGTCGCTGTTGTGCTGCTTCAGAAATCAAAAGGAGACGGCCTCTCCGGTGCTTTTGGTGGCGGCGGTGCTCTGACAGCCTCATTTGGAAACAGAGGCGCTGCAACCATGCTGTCAAAGGCAACAACGATTCTCGCGGTGCTGTTTATGGCTACCTCATTTCTTCTAGCGATATTCTAGCTTCCTAAATCAGGACCGGGGTGGTGGAATTGGCAGACACGCTAGGTTAAGGACCTAGTGGGCAATAGCCTGTACGGGTTCAAGTCCCGTCCCCGGTACCATCATGGGGGGTTCCTGCGAACCCTCCTTTTGCATCTTTTCACAGGTTGTTTCCAACTAATATTTCATCCATATTAATAATTCTATGAAAACGATAAAATCAGGTCTTTTAACCCGATCATTCCGTTTCCAGGCATGGAAACAGGTTATACTGGCAGTTCTGTTTGTATCAGCAGTCGTTTATTTATACGATGGCTACAATAGAACAAGAAGATCAGCCCTCCAGAGCTATTCCGATCAGCAGATGGTATTTGCCGGCCAGATCGTCAATGAGATCCGTTTCAGATTTGAACTTATCGGAAGTGTTCTGGATCTCTGGAGCAGCTCAGGGGAGATTCTGCACATGTCCGATGAAACACTCCCCTCTATGGAAGGAATTCTTACCGCCCACAGCAGCTACATATCCGGAGTTATCCGGATGGACGAAAACGGAATCATACGCTATTCGGTACCGTATTACGAAGGCACTATTGGTGCTGACATATCTTATCAGGCACATATTCAGGAGCTTATGGAGGCTCATTGCGCGGTATTGAGCGATGCGTTCATGACTGTTCAGGGTTACTGGGCTATCGCATACCATGTTCCCTGCTTTGATGAAGAGGGGTCTTTCCGTGGCTCTCTCGCTTTCCTTGTTCCCTTCCGGGAAATGTTTCGAAGACTCTTTACCCAGATTCTGCCGGAGGGCTCCACAATTTCACTGGTTCTGGGGAGTGAGGGTCTGATACTCTTTTCACCGATAGAAGAGCATGAGGGAAAACATTATACAGAAGTGTTCCTGGATGACAGTGGTGAAATGGATGTAGCAGATGCGGCATTCGCAGGGGAAACTGGCTACATGCTTACAGATTTCAACACCTATAATGAGGGGCAACCCGAAAGCATACTCTCTACTACTATTCCCTTCAGTTTTAAGGACAATACATGGTTCATTATCCTTTCTACACCTGAGTATGCGGTGATGCAGAACATTGCCGGATCGATCAATAGATGGCTTTGGGGTATGCTGGCTGTTATACTGCTGGCGCTGGTTTACACTACACTCAAAGTTAGAGTATGGGTCACTTCAAAGGAAGAGAAGAAAGGGGAAGACATCGCCCGTCTAAAGGATGTTCTTATACGGACTGTCAACCAGGCAAAAGAGCTTATCATCATTCTTGATAACAAGGAAAGGGTGCTTAACGCTAACAGAGCGGCTGTAAGAATATTCGGCTTCGGAAAGGAATTCCTGCATAGCAAAATATCAAAGATTCCATTCCATGAAATAGAACCCGGTATAAGTGAAATAAGGAAAAATGTTATCAGGAATGGCACGTGGAGCGGCAGGATCACGGGCAGAGGTACAAATAAATATTTCTTCAGGCTTGATCTAACTGTTTCCTCAGTTATTGACCGGGATGGAACCATCACGAATTTTATTCTCATCGCAAGGGATGTTACGGTTCAGATGGAAATGGAACGGAGACTTCTCCAGCAGGAGAAAATGGAGGCCATTGGCCAGCTGGCCGGTGGAGTAGCGCATGATTTTAACAATCTCCTCGTCGGAATACTCGGTTACGCTGAACTTCTGAAGAAACGCCCTTCCTCAGATGATAATGTGTCGAACGCTGCAGATGTTATCATTGCGGCTGCGCATCGGGGATCCGAGCTTACCAGACAGCTTCTAGGATACGCGAGGATTGGCAAGCATCAGATCACCCGAATAGATGTCGGTCAGTGCGTAAGGAATGTAAACGACCTGCTCAGAAGGACTCTCGATCAGCGAATTAAGGTTGTGCTCGATCTTGAAGAAGGAATATATATAAAGGGAGATTCAAGCCAGATAGAACAGGTTGTACTGAATCTTGCCGTGAACGCCCGGGATGCCATGCGAGAGGGCGGAGAGTTGAAGATTTCTCTCAAACGGGAAACTGTACCTGCGGAAATCATTGGTGGAAAACCTGAAAACAGCTCGGTGGAACTTGCCTTGCTGGTAACGACTGACACCGGCAGCGGTATTCCCGTTGAGAACCACGAAAGGATATTCGAACCTTTCTTCACTACGAAAGATGAAGAGGGAACAGGCATGGGACTGGCAACGGTTTATGGAATTGTTGCGAATCATGGGGGATGGGTTGATGTTGACAGTCAGCCTGGCAGAGGAGCCGTATTCTCCGTCTATCTTCCCCTGGATACAACCGATGAAAAGCAGGATAATGAAGAATTCCTGCCGATAGAAAAAGTATCAAAAGGGCGCGGTAATACAATTCTGATCGTGGATGATGAATATATGGTTGCTGCAACCCTGACCGATCTTCTCACTGAGATCGGGTACAGGGCTGTATCCGTTCCCAGCGGAAAAAAGGCAGTTGAAGTATTCTCAGCGGACCCTGATGGATTCGACGCAGTGGTGCTGGATCTATCAATGCCGGAAATGGATGGGAAAGAGTGCTTTACAAGACTCTATGAAATTGACCCCGGGGTTAAAGCTATCCTCGCTACCGGATTCAGCAAAGATGGAAGGGTACAGGAACTACTGGATCTGGGTGTTAAGGGTTTCCTTCAGAAACCCTTCCGCCTGAAGGAACTGGCTGCCGCACTTGCCGATCTGATAGATTCATGATAATTCTGATCTGTTCTGCAGAAAGACATTCAGATTAATGATACAGAAGAGAGAAAGTTGACTGGAGGTGGATATCAACGACAGGATGCATGCCGAACAGGCTCTTAAAGAGAGCGAAGAACGCTACAGGACACTTGTAGAGGCATCCATGGATGCCATTTATCTGGAATCCCTTGATGGAGAAATTCTGGACTGCAATAAAGCGGCTTGCGAAATGCTGGATAGGTAAATCGACCCTTGAATGCTTTTCGCAGGAAGAGGCGCAAGCACTGATCAGGAATGACAGAGCTGTCCTCAACAACGAATACAGTATCGATACGAAGAAAGTAGTTGATGCCAAGGGAGAAGAGCGTTGTTTTCAGACACATAAGTTCAGGATCTCCAAGAAAGAGAATGAAAAGTTCATGCTGGGCGGTATCGCCCTTGACATAACGGACAAACTTAACGCTGTGAAGGCCAGGGAGAAACGTGAAGCGCAGATTCAGCATACACAGAAGCTCGAAAGTCTCGGTGTTCTCGCCGGGGGGATAGCACACGATTTACAACAATATCCTGATGGCAATACTCGGTTATGCTGACCTGGCTCTTCTTGCATTGCCCCGGACAGCCGGGCGATATCCTCCTTACACGAGATCGAAAAGGCTACGCGGAATGCCGCTGATCTCTCCAGGCAGATGCTGGCCTATTCAGGAAAAGGGCAATTCCAGATCATCAAACTTGATCTGAACGAAATTATCAAAGAAATGACACACCTGCTTGAAATTTCAATATCAAAGAAAGCTGTTATCAAGTACAATCTATTCGAAGATCTTCCACTCATTGAGGCTGATCCGTCTCAGATAAGACAGATTATCATGAATCTGGTAACTAACGCATCCGACGCGATGGATAAGTCGAGCGGTGTTATTTCTATAACAACAAATATGATGGAATGCGACATGGAATATCTTTCAACCACTTACATGAACTACCAGCTTCCCGGTGGAAAGTATGTATATCTGGAGGTGTCCGATACAGGCTGCGGAATGGATGAAGAGACCCTTTCAAAGCTTTTCGACCCCTTCTTCACCACGAAGTCTACAGGAAGGGGACTGGGGCTCTCAGCGGTTCTGGGAATCATTCGTGGGCACAGGGGAACCGTGAAAGTTTACACTGAGCTCGGGAGGGGCACTTCATTCAAAATACTCATTCCCTCAGTTGAAGGCGAACCTGAGCAGCTGACTCTTTCAAGTAAAAGCGAGCTTGAGGATATCCGGGGAGGTACATTACTGCTGGTGGACGATGAATCATCCATTCGCGACATCGGGAAGACCATGCTTGAGAAAAAAGGCTATACTGTGATTACAGCCTGTGACGGAAGGGTAGCGCTTGATATCTTCAGGGAGAAGCATGATGAAATTGACTGTGTCATTCTTGATCTGACAATGCCGCACATGGATGGTGAGGAGACCTACCGCGAGATGCGGAGGGTACAAAGTGATGTACGCTGCATAATTTCCAGCGGCTACAACAGACAGGATGTGACCCGGCGATTCATAGGAAAGGGTCTTGCCGGCTTCATACAGAAACCCTACAAACTGTCGGAGCTTATTACAAAACTGAAAGAGGTCATTGATAGCCCCGAGCAGTATAAGTAAGTCAGAAAACCGGAGCGCAAGTAATGTTCTTTTGAATAGTGTTCTAGGGTTCTCATTTCCATTGATTCGGGTTAGATTATACGCGTTGCTGAGCATTGTCCTTAACCGTCCGGAAAAGGGCAAAAAATAATCTCCCGGCATCCTATTTCAGAATGATTGTATCGGGAGATTTTCCTTCATTTAGAGAGGAGTCTCTGATGTCCGGTGGCAGCTTCAATCCATTCAGGATGGCACAGGAACAGTTCGATAAAGTGGCTGATTACCTGGATCTTGATGAGGGCGCAAGGGGTTTATTGAGAAATCCCATGCGGGAGTATCATTTCAATATCCCGGTTCATATGGATGACGGTTCGGTCAAGGTGTTCAGGGGTTTCAGGTGCCAGCATAACGATGCCAGAGGACCATGTAAGGGTGGAATCAGATTTCACCCCCAGGAAACTATTGATACCGTAAGGGCACTGTCGATGTGGATGACATGGAAATGCTCGGTAGTAGACATTCCACTGGGTGGTGGAAAGGGAGGTGTCATCTGTGATCCTCATAACCTTTCCATGCGCGAGCAGGAGCTGATCTGCAGGGGCTGGATCCGGCAGCTGGCACGTAATATTGGCCCCCTCCAGGATATTCCGGCTCCCGATGTAATGACCAGTGCCCAGCATATGCTCTGGATGATGGACGAATACGAGGCCATTATGGGTGCTCAGTATCCCGGTGTGATCACAGGAAAACCTGTAGGCATGGGCGGGAGTCTCGGCCGAACGGAGGCTACCGGTTTCGGTCTCATTTTCACAGTAAGGGAAGCGCTCAAGCAGCTGAATATCAGACCTCAGGACACGATAGCAAGTATTCAGGGATTCGGTAACGTTGCCCAGTACGCCACCAGACTTTACAACCAGCTGGGTGGAACTGTAATCTGCGTATCCTGCTGGGATCAGACTGACCAGAAGGGATATTCTTTCCGCAGGAAAGACGGTATAGACCTGGACGAACTCCTATCCATAACCGACAAGTTCGGCGGCATTGACAAGAAAAAGGCTGTTGATCTCGGATACGAAATTCTCGATGGTGATAAGTGGATTGACCAGGACGTCGATATTCTTCTCCCGTGCGCACTTGAGAATCAGATCAATGGAGAGAATGCCGACA
>JAUWMQ010000069.1 GCA_030613065.1 Candidatus Aegiribacteria sp.
GCGAAGGGGAATAACGCCAACATCGAGCTTGACAGCGATTGCAGTACCAAGGATAAATCCTAGAGCGTCGATACAGGCAACAAAGTCAATCCGTTCATTGTGAAATGGTGCCGCAAGGTCTTCGGTAAGCTGTTTAAAACACTTCACATCAGCAAACAACGGAGTAACGTCATTGCGGTTACCTTGTGTCTTCGTGTCAATCAGGCGCAGGTAGGATTTCATCTTATCATCATCAGAGGCTTTTCACGCTTGCCTTAGCAGCGCTTAGTGATCAATACTGAAAACAGCATGTTGTAACTGACCTTGTCCGCGCCCTTAGTCAGCAGTCTCTGTTCTTTCACCAGCTCCAGGCCGTTCTCGTTAAGCAGGTTGCCGATATATTGCATGGAATGCTTGAATATTGGTACTCCCCATGCAGTCGGTTCCTTAACGTAATCCGCATCAGTCTCCTGAGGTGCGATTGTAAAGGCAAATATCCCTCTCTTTTTCATAACTCTCATCGCATCAGTGAAGATATCTGACAGATCTCCGAAAAAATGGAAGACTCCGCAGCAGACGATATGATTGAAATACTCATTCTTATATGGAATTGTGTCACGGGTAATATCGTACCGCTTCAGTTCTTCCGTGAAGGATTTTGACCGGCATGCATTCAGCATATCCTGTGATTCATCGAGTCCATAGATCTTCAGGCCGGCTCTGGAGAAATGTATTGAGGAAAGACCGGTACCAATGCCTATATCGAGCAGCTTATCATCTGGTTTGACGTAAGCATAGCTCATACCGAAAAGTACATCACTACCGTAACTGTCATACTCTTTGACCTGGCTGTCATAATTCGATGCTGTTTCACTGTAGTCGAATTTACTTTCATCCTGATTCATATTTACTTCCATTCTATAGACTGCGAATCGCTTTATGTCACCAGAGTATACTTCTGGCCGGGTATTCTACTCATACAGGGCCGTTCATCCGGTTTCTCCGCTGTAGGGCATTCTGTAACCCTTCGATTCAAAATATCTGCCGAGAATAATGGATGAAACGATAACAAGGGGGATAGAGATAGTAAACCTGCGATCGTGAACCTCCATCCGAGCAATCCAGCTTCGAAAAGTGTCATGGGGACTCTGCATATTGCCGATGCGCTGACGTAAGCTAATACTACAGTTAGACTTGCTCCCTTCCTGTAAAGTGTGTACGAAACCGGCAGGGCTACGTACAATCCTCCAACTGTGGTCCCCGCAAGCAATATCGCCCAGATGTATGATAGTATTCCTGAATCCTGCCCGAGATGCTTTTCGACAGTTTCCCTCTTAACCCAGACCTAGAACAGTCCTATGAGAATGAAAACGAATGGGAGCAGTCTTAGCATCTGGAACAGGAAGGATCTGAAGTTACCCCATATTTGAAGGTCCGGCTCGTAACCTGAGATGAGCGAGTAAGCAACAAAGATCCCGTACATAATTGATGGCACGATGATGAACATATGCCTGGCGGATTTCACAGTGCCACCTCACCGAAGTAAAGGCCGATTGCCACTCAACAGTCAGCGCAATCAGCAGGCTTACAATGTTCCGCACAAGCGCTACGCGGAAGCCGAAGTAGGTCTTCTCGATGGGAAAAGATAGAATACCGACCATCATCAGAGTGGTCGTGAAACCGGAAATAGCCATATACGCGACTCCGTATTACCTTAAAACGGCACAGAGTGGATAGGCGATAAATCCGGGCATAAGGGTGATGGAGCCAATCAGAGCTCCGGTACCCGTTGCCAGCCATATACTGCCCGATGAGAGAAATCGGAATATCAGCTCTTCGGGGAATACGAACAGAGTGATCGAGACGAGAATGAGCATGATAGCAAAAGTGGGGCCGATCTTCAGGAATCTCCTGAGTGCTATCCTGAGCCCTTTAACAGTTTTCCGCCTGTCTGCAACGAACGAAAGGAACAGGAGCAGGCCCGTAGCTATGTAGAGGATGGTCATGTACGTTCAGCCCCGATTGAATCATCAATTGATGTACCAGGCTTCTACAATTATCACAATCCTTCTTCTATCCTGTGGAGAATCCATACATTCGGCTCAATATAGATACCTTCATTACTTTCAATGTCGATTGATATCGGATTGAGTGCACCAGGGACAAAGTACGACCCTGAACCGGGAAAATCCAGGCCGGTCCATTCTACCCATTCATCTACCGTTCCCGGAATGAGCATAGCTTCTGAGCAAACCTTCAGTATTTCTCCACCCGCTTTGACGTGGACTCTCAACCAGCTGTCAAAGGGCATCCCTTTCCCGTCTTCCCACTTTATGTAATCCTCCATGGGTATCAGCGGGTATCTGTGCTTTTCACTGGGTCTGACCGGGAGTATTAATTCTTTGAACCCCTTCCTCCTGGCTAAATCAGACATCTCTCTAACCGCAACGTAGCTCAGTCCTTTTCCCTGATGTTTTCTGTTAACAACGATCTGGACACCCATCAGGATGTCAGGTTCCATTCCAGCTTCGTGATCGGCAATTGATTTCGAAACGCCCCAATCCCATCCCTCATCCGGAAGCATCTCTGTACCATCATTATATTGAATCGGGACAGTATTAATAACTGCAAGTATCTCTTCTCCATCCATTATCAGTAATTGATACTCTTTAAAGGCAGTAATGAATCTCATCCAATGTGTATTTGCAACAGCGTCATGAAGCATGAATTCAGGCCAGACCTCATCACATATCAGATCCTGTTCTTCAAACAGGTCATATCTTTCTTCAAGAGTAACAATTCTGTACTTCATCGATATTCCTCGTTATTCCATAAGCAGGTTTTTCAAGCAGCAGAAATTCTTGAAAATGATCATGTAACCGTAATACGCCTGAGTATTAATAAGAATGATATTTTTCATTGGCAAGTTCGATCGAAAGGGGAACCTCTACTCAGTAGCCGACGAGAATCCACTGTTCTTCCAAACCCGGATTACGTATCAATCCGTGTTGTTAGAACCAACGTCCCTATTTCCGGGAGCTCACTGCAAAAGATCCAGGCTGGAAGGTTTTTGCCGTCATTTGCGGTATTCATCTGGTTCCTTATGCTTGTCAACCTTGAAGTCGTTACTCCCCTGAAACCTGGCGAAATGCCGAAGGCACATTATAGTTGCTTGATAAAACCGTAATTTCAATATTAGTTTTATATGAACCGCAGATATCATGGATACAGAATATCAGCAGTCCTGATTATGCGGAAAACAGATATCATGGAAAAGGAGAGAGTAATGCAAAAGACAGTCTTAATAATTCTATGCGCGGTTGCTGCGTTATCTTGTGTTACCGGATGCCAGAACGATGAGCAGGATGCACTGACTCTGCTTGGCGGAGAACCTGTTGATTACCAGTGCGAGAACGGAGATCGGATTATCGCAAGATACTACACTCTCTCGGATAGCAGTCTTCATTTCGTCAAAGTGCTGATGCCTGACAATGATGAGTTTACCTTGCCTCAGGCTCTTTCTGCATCCGGAGTGCGATACACTGATGACAGGATGTTAACGTGGTGGATCAAGGGAGATTCTGCGTTTGTTGAAATGCGCGACCAGAACGGTGAATGGCAGACCATCTACGAGAACTGCAAGGTAATCAGTGACCCGAATTAATCCACAGTACATCTCAATATTGGAGGGCATTCAGTAAGAGATCCGGCATACAGATTGCTTTAACTGATTAACATCCGTAATATTGGAAGTGATTCAAGATTGTCAGGTTAAGGGGGGTAAGCAGAATGAACATACTCTTTTCCAACGCTCTCAAAAGAACTGTCAGCATCTTCAGGTTAATAAATTTCTTCCTCGGACCTGGAATGCTCTACCACTATCTGAAAAAGAAGAAAACCTGGAAATTTCAGCATTTCAGCGTACCTTTTTCAGATATGATAAATCATGATACTGCCTGAAACCTATCCGGTTGTGGAGATTCCACAACCTTGTATTCTGAAAAACAAAGAACAATCCCCAAGCTGGAGAAACGATCAGATTGACTGGAAAGCAAAGGTGATTTATGATGATTTGTGAGTGAAAACAGCTGAGCCGCGACCCGGAGGTTTGCTCGAGCAAATGAGCGCCGCCTCCGGATCGTGCTCCTGAGTAACTAACCTCGGAGTTTGGCCGCAACCTCAGGCGCGATTACGTCGATGTCCTCTTGTATCCCAGCAATCTCCATCGCGTTGATTAGATCGTTGAGCTGCGAAGTAATCTCCAGCTGGTACTCCGGAAGGATACGAATGCCCCAATCATCTGCATAATAGATATTCGGACATCCGTTACCGATGTACTTGAGGATATCGAGGAGCTTCTCATCGATCTTGAGCTTACTGGCGTCTACACCTCGATAGGCCAGCTTCGGAAGATCGATATCATCAGCGAGCTGCTTGGCGCGCACCAGATGTTCTTTGATCTCCGAAATTTTCGCTAGTTTATCCTTGTTCCCCATCACAATTCTCCTTTCGATTCGTCTTGTTGTTCGGTACTGAGAGACATCCCCCAGCACATCGGGACACATAAACGCAGTCGCAATCCACACGTCTGCGCATCAAGCGCATCTGGTCGCTGTGCCAGATGTCCAGCAGCGGTATGTTGCGACCGTCTAGTCCGTGGCTCTCCAGCAATGAGCAACCCGTGGCGAATCCCCGAGCATTCAGATGGAGCTTTGTCAGGCCTGCGGCACAGCCGTAGTACAGCGCCGTTTCAGTGGCACCCTCACCCGTGGGAAACCCGCCGCTGCCAACCAATAGCCCGGTGTCGTCTTTACGGGCGTTTGCGATGAACTCGCCGACCTGCTGGTAATCATCCCACTGGAGCGCTGGAAGGCAGTGACCCCTACCTACATCGGCCAGCGGAATCAGTCGGATCTCTGTAACGCCTAGGTCACGAGCCAGTTCGAGCATACCCTCCAGCTCCTTCGGTCGTGACTCCAGAACGGTGCAGGCCAGCGAGATGTTAGCACCTCGTGATGTTAATCTTCGCACGTTGGTCAGTACTTTCTCGAAGGCACCTTTTCGATCCACGATCGCTTCATGGGTTGCCGCCGATGCACCATGGAGGCTGATCTGGATACTCGTGAACAGAACTGACATCGGATCGAGCCACTTCTCGTGGATTTCCAACGCATTGGTCGCCAGCATCAGGTTGTCGATCCCTCGTTTTCGTACGAGATAAGCCATGTGCAGCAAATGGGGATGCAGGGTTGGCTCACCGCCAAGAAAGCTGACCGTGTCCACCCCAATATCAGCGGCTTCATCGAGCAGGTTGAAGAGCTCACGTGATGTCATCTCCCCGGCCACATCTTCATTGGGTGATGAGTCGCGACAGCAATGCACGCACTTCAGGTTGCAGCGATTAGTAAGATCCAATTCAAGTGTAGCTGGTGACATGGACATCCAGCTGGTCTGATCCGGATCGTACAGGGATCGATACGTCTCTCCTTGATCGAACAGTGTGTACCGTCCGCGATCTGCAGCTTGAGTCGTCAACATACCAGCGGCGTGCATCTGCTCAAGCTCGATTCGTTGGTCATCATCGCAATCCATTGGGATCAGTCCTCGTTCAGACAACACCTCAATCGTATTGAGATGATCGATGTAGTATGCGCCGTGTATTGAGGACAGACGATACCCCTCGAGCATCGGCACGACCTTAATCTGTGTCCCCAGATAGAAGGTGGCTTCAGGCCACTCGAACGGCAGTCGCACACGCTCCTGATGCAGTTCTGGCAAGCTGCAGGGTACGCGTTCTTCGATGATGAATCGTTCCATCCAATACCTTCCCAATCAAGGAGTTGAAAAACCTCTTTTAAGTCAAGGGGGTGAGGTCACAAATAAGCATTATTGATCCTTGAAAAGCCCTGCCTAAAAAGACCAATTGAGCAATCGGAAAATCGATTTCCATAAGTGCCATAACCAAGCTACTTGTAGCGTTTCCAGTATACGCAGGATTTCAGGTTGGTTCAAGATTGATACAGAGTCGGAGAAATTTAATTCAGCTGGATAGTTGTTATCATGCATTAAATGTACATACCAGTTATTCCGCGGTTGAAATTGCGAACCAAATTGATGGAAAACACAATACAATAGACATATTATTAGCGTATAATTCTTTAATAGATTTCTTACCTGATACACTGCAATACTAGCAGTATCCGGCACTTGACCACTCCCAATTGTTCGAACCGAACCTGAACAGGTATTTCAAACAGGTTTGAATAAACCCCCTGAAATGATCAGACAACACTCAATTCAGGGGGTAATCACTTGATGACTGCACACTGTTCAGGGGGGGCTGGGTGCTCTGGCTTCAAGGATATAGTCGGTGCCTCCCGCATGGATCTCAGAGGTGACCAGTTGTGCAGGATATGCGGAAACCAAACCGAAGAAGAAACTGCAATCGCCGTTACCCGGAGCATTGCCTGCACAGATGCCCGGCGAGAAGTTGAAAGTGAGAGTGTCGCCTGCCACATCGACGCTGGTAGGGGCGATGTTTCCCAGACCTCCGGTGGTCACCACATAGACATCTTCGTTGCTACCGTTGCCATCGAAATCCAGTGATACGACCGGACCGAAGACGATTCTGAACGAACTTATGCATACGATGTGGAGGATGCCTGCCACCTCGGTAAGGTCTATCCGGTATTGGTAGCCATAGAGACCCTCAGCGAGCGTGCCTGTTTCACCAACGGGGAAGGTTCGAGACTGAAGGAAGCCGGTTCCCTCCATTCCTATCAGTTCGATATCGTCAGTGGTATCGGTAACCGTGATGGTTCCATCGTTGTCGAAGATGTAGTTGATTGCAGGAGCATTAACGTTCACAATGCTCAGATGTGTTCCATTGCATGATGCAAGGAGAGCAATCAGGAGTAAAGCAATAGATAGTGATGTTTTCATTTTGCTACTTCCTTTCTAAGAGATAATCTCCATTATACCAGCGTAAGAAAGCTTGTCGGGAAACTGAGTGGATGATACTTGAACCCCTTTCATACGGCCAAAGAACCTTAAGGGAGTACACTCCAAAATTGCCGATCCTCAGATTGGGTACTGAATTCAAGTTTAGCATCTTAACAATCTCCAAAATATTTCCAAGAAATATAGATAAGTATACTGCACAGAATCCTGGTGTGTACCTGCCGGGATATTAAGCAGGTTGTTAGGAAGGAGGATGTAGACCATGACAGACTAGGGTTTATTCAGATCCAGTTCCTCCCATAACCAGGACGTGTCGTAATCGATACCTCCAAAGGACGGTCGTGATTCCATCTCCTTCATGAGCCGGATAAGTTTCTTGCGTGATCCAGGCTTTTTCGCAGCCTGCCTTGGGGTCATTCCATCCAAAGCTGGAACGGGTATATCCATCCATTTGGTATAATGAGCATCAAGGAAGTTCGCCATGATTTCTTCCTTGACTTCCATGGGGATATCATCCTGCTCTGTCTTCTTATGCATTGCATCCGGATCGAATGATATTGGCTCCTGATCAACGCTTTTTACAAGATCGCCAAGATTATCTTCGATCAGGGCAATGATCCTTTCTGCTCTGTTCTCAGAATTCACCACCGCTACAAGGTTTTCTTCTGACAGCTCGAAAGTTGATATGAGAATATTATCAAGCGTGGTGTCCATTCGATCCTTTGTATCCACCACCAGGTCGAAGGTAGTGTCGGATGATTTGTTCATATCAGGAATGGAGCTCAGGATCCTGTTCACCTGGAAACTGCAGCCTTCCTTCAGGGAGAATGTGAGCCTGAAGGCCATGATCGGGTCGCCATCCATGTTTACAAGCTTCGGTCCCATACACTTGAGGAGTAATCGTTCAAGCCAGATCTGATGTAATACACTCCAGTGTTTCTTGAAAAAGCGTTTCCAGGTAATGGTTTTTGAACCCGGGACGTATTTCTTCGTTTCCCTTATATCCAGGACTATGGATTCCGAATCCGAGGAATGAACCGGTAAAAAAGAAGGCAGAAGGAGGAACTCCTCTCCCACCTGTACGATTCTTCCTACAAATGCGTCCAGCGGTTCCGCGGTTTCAGACAGTCTGCTTTCAGTTACTGTATAGGATTTTCTGGTAAACATATCCATAAGGTACAGGGATTTCCCGTAATTCACCTTAACAACCTCGAAGAGAGAAAAGCTGGCTTCCTTCCAGTTCAATAGGAATTCAAGAGCCATGGGATGAAGCTTTTTGTCAAGCGCATCAAGGTAGGCATCTATGACACTGCTGCCATCATCAAACCTGGTATCACAGGCACAGATATCATTGATATTCATTATGATGTATGTGTCCATCTCATCCCCGACCTTATAGATGAGATCACTGTCGAAATCTTCGAACAGCTTATACAGGATAGCGTCCGTTATTCCAAGCAATTCGTCTTTCATGTTTTCCACAACGAAACTGTACACTTTCAATATCACATCCGATATCGCGGATCGGCCTGTGGCGTATTCTCTCATTTTCCGTTTCCAGCAGCAGTTTTTGTATTTCCTGCCGGACCCGCAGGGACATTGGGATTGAAAAGGCACTTCGGGTGACAGCATTATCCCTTCCTCTCAGGTTCTACATTCACAGCAACATAATTAATAGCTGCTTACCAATATACCCTGGGAATCGAATCCGGACTGATCAAATAATCACCCCGGGCACGCGAATAGTCGTCAGAGATGCTGAATGGCTTGTAAGAAGAGTCGACCGGACTTGAACAGGCAGTCAGGACAGTATCCGAATTATTGCAGTGTTTGCGGAAGTAAGATAATGATTCGAGTCTGGTGAAATCATCAGAAGGATTCACCATCTTGACAATAACTCAATATATTGAGTAAATTGACTCATAGTAATGAGTAATTGGAGATATCATGTTTAGAAAACCTGAATACAAAGTTCTTCTGAATAGAATTAGAGAACCCTCAAGGCGAATCCAGGTTGTTTCCGGCCCAAGGCAGGTGGGAAAGACAACAATGGTTCAGCAGGTTCTTGACACTCTCGAATCGGAGAGTAAAGCAATTATCTACGCATCCGCAGATCTGCCGGCTCCCGGAGATAGTGCCTGGATAGAGGAACGCTGGCATGCTGCACGGATTCTCGCTGAGGAAACCGGTGCTGTTCTTGCGCTGGATGAAGTGCAGAAGATCAATAACTGGTCTGAAACCGTGAAATATCTCTGGGATGAAGAAAAGACACGTAAGAATCCTCTCTCAGTAGTTTTGCTTGGTTCATCAGCTCTGCTGATGAAGGAGGGTCTTACTGAAAGCCTCGCCGGGCGTTTCGAATTGATCCGCATGGGGCATTGGTCTTATGCGGAAATGCATGAAGCGTTCGGAATGGATCTGGAGCAGTATCTGGTGTTTGGCGGTTATCCGGGAGGAGCTGATCTGACAGATGATTTCAACAGGTGGAGAAGCTACATACTTGACTCATTGATAGAAACATCCATATCACGTGATATCCTTATGATGACACGGGTGGATAAACCCGTTCTGTTAAGAAAGCTATTCATGCTTGCCTGTGAATACCCCTGCCGAATATTGAGTTACACCAAAATGCTCGGGCAGTTTCATGATGCGGGGAATACGACCACACTCGCGCATTATATGGAACTTCTTCAGGGAGCCGGGCTGATCGCTGGTTTGCAGAAATACTCCGGAAGCCAGGTTAGAAAACGTGGATCAAGTCCGAAACTGCTGCCGCTGAATACAGCGCTTATCAGTGCTGTTCAAGGATTTGATCAAATGCATGTGAAAGAGAATCCCGCTTACAGAGGCAGGCTTGCTGAAGCCTCTGTCGGGGGTCACTTATACAGAGAAACAGTTTCTTCGGGAGAACACGAACTTACCTATTGGAATGCCGGTGAAGATGAAATTGATTATGTACTGACGGAGAGGGATCGTATTCTGGGCCTGGAGGTCTACTCTGGTTCAAGGGGGCATACTCGCAGAGGTATGGATAGATTCAGGAGAAAGTATCCGGAATCTGAAGTACTGCTTATAGGTGGGGATGGCTTGCCGATTGAAAAAGCCCTCCGAATGAAATCTTCTGATTACTTCGCATGATTGGCATGGGTTTCATTAACGATTAAAAAAACACTTTGACGCCAGCTATTCAGGAAGACCGATGAGCATAACCGGAACAGGGACAGCTCGTCCTCCTACGCAAGAGGTATTTTATCGTTGAGGATGTTATCCCGCATAATACAGGTCCGGCAGTATCTCCGACAACAAAAGTAAGCCTTGAATGTATTGATGATGACAGGCTTGGAGAAACGCTTGATGTAATCTGGGAACGCGAAGTCAATACAAAGATTCTTGAAGACATCAGTCTGCCGACCATAACAGACTGAGACAAACCGCATGAATTCAATTCATTTCTCCGAGCCTATAGATAGTCTACAATACCCACACTTTCCTGAGATGTTCATCATTGCCCGTTCATGAACGCAAATACGCGCATGCCTGTATGGTTCGCGCTTACCATGCTCAAAAAGCGTTTCCTGTCCCGCCTGCTGGCGAAAACATCAATTATTCTTCAGTAATTCAAAAGCGGCAATAAACTCTCTTGGCCCAAACACAGGTAAACTGGAGTGCTTGAAATCTGATGGATTTCTTGTCACGATGTATTTGGCTCCGGCATGGCATGCAGCTTCATGAAGGACGGCATCTTCAAAATCCTTGAATTTTGATGATGCTGCTTTTTCAAGGACCACTCGATTTACCGGAGCTATGATAAAAAGGGAAAGGAGAGACTGGATGTGACGGGAAGCAGCCTGGTTTCCAAGAGCTTTAGAGACAAGATAATGAATGGTGGTAATTGTTGTAGAGCAAAGAAAACCGGCAATTTCAGATTGCTCCACTTTGGATAACAGAAAAGATGCTTCGTTTGAGAATGGTTTCCTGTCCAGGAGCACATCCAGTATGATATTTGTGTCAAACAGGAGTTTCATAAGTATTTCTTTTCCAGATATTCTTTGTAGTCGGCCTCATCTGTAATACTATCCTTCAAAATTCCTTTAAGAGACAGCACAGTCGGGGTAAACTGATACTCCTCCAATAGTTTCTCATTTCTGATAATCTCGAAGAAATCAGCTACAATGCGCGAAACAGACTTACCTTTTCTGGCTGAGTATTCTTTTGCAGACTCAATAAGGAATTCATCCATGCGAAGCGTTAATTTGGTATTCACAGTATTCTCCTTTTATCTATGACGTATCAATTTATAATAACAATACGTCAAATTTTCATTAAAGTCAATGTTACTACCCCAGGAAAATCTGCATGTGAATTCATCCGCAGACCGTTTCGCTTTCCTGGATGAAGATCTATCATCCATGGGTAGGATGATCTTGAAGCCTGATATTTTGTAATAGGTACTACAATCCGAATTGGCAATCGACCCACATAATCCGCATTCACCACCACACCAGGTCGTTCCTTTCCTATCTCACTTCCATACTTCGGGTCGAAATCTATTAACCAGATCTCCCCCTGATCAGGCTGGATCACACCACTATTCGTAATCATCAGGTTCCTCAGCAATGCGGAGATCGGTAAGATCCTCCGATTTCAGGTAATCCTCGGTAGCGCGGTCCAGGATCGGGCTGAGTGCTTCTGCTCTTTCTCGACCTGACATCTTCATCAGGCGGGAAAGCTGGGTATCGGTGGGAGTGTACTCCATGTCCGGAAGAAGATGATTGGCCCATGCATTGGTAATCATGCCCTCAGAGAGAGCTCTCAGGACAAGCTGTCGGAATCTCACAGGTTCTTCCGGAAAGCAGTACTCGCCTGGCTCATTACGACGCCAGCCCTTACTGCTTATCCACCTGCATGTACTCTGGTAGCTTTCCTCGGTAATGACACCAAGGTCATATGCTCTTCGTACCCAGGCCTGAATACTCACACCATGCTTTTTCTTCAACTCCAGAAGCTCAGTCAGGTTAAGCTTTCTTCTTTTCTCTCCGATTTCAGAAAAGACGGTTTTAGACGGGAGAAGAAATGCAGCTGCAAACCTGTGAGCCAGCTTCTCATCATCCGTTCCTGTGTAGTCATGAGCTATCTCGTGTGCGATATTGAACCGCTTCCTGTCAGCAGAAAGGTCACGTCTAATTACAATTGCCGGGAACTCATTGTTGACAGTACCGCTTAACCCATCAAAACCGTCAACTGTATCAAATTCGACAATCATCCCACCCTTCGATTCAAAAAGGTCGGTAACACTGGGAATGGGTGCCGAACCAAGCTGCCATTCAGTACGAAGTGCAGCAGCTGCAGTTTCTGCATTCTCCTGGTTGAAAACTGAATATTGATTTGTGAACCCTCCGTGACAATACAGATAAGACAATTCTCATACCGGTAATCAGTGTAGGGGGCGGGGAGGTTTGTCCTCCTTCGTGAGGGATTGCGCCGTAAGTCTGAACTTAATATCGTACATATATGCGAACATGTATATGGACAAATTGTTCATATATACTTGAAACACAATATGTTGTTAAGGACATTAATGAGGACATATGAACAGACACACCCATGGTTAAGTTTTGAGTTTGATCTCAGGAATCTCGACTATACGACCTGGGTGAAGCTGGGAAAGGCCACTGAGGGTATTGCATACATAGGGAAGGTTCCTCTGACACCTGAAGCAGCTGGACGCCGCAAGCCGGAAAGGCACAATGGATGACTTCATCAATTACGCAGTGAGAGGTCTTGTGGATCAGCTCAACGAGCAGATGCAGGTAATCAGAGAGCTGCACTTCGACACGGTATGGAGGGATTTTGTCTATTCCCGTTTCAGACAGCACAGCACCCCACGTGCCAGGCAGCGCAGACTCGTTCTTGATCTGTCGAATGTTAAGGAAAACAATGGCTGGGTGGATGTAGCCTCGATATCGCTTCTGACACCCAGGCTGGCTGAGGCGTATGCCAGGAAGACGAGAAAGACTCTCACCCGCGATCTGAACTTCCTCGAGGAAGAGCAACTTATCCAGCGCATTAACGGCCGCGTGAGGGCTAACAAGGACATAATCCTGGCGTTCCTGCCACGCAAGGCAAATATGATCGAACCTATGGAGTTATTGTAGAAAGAAGAGGTTATAGAGTAAGCATTGGGAGCGCTGGCGGGTATGACGTTGATTTTGTCGCTGAAAAGTCCGGCAAACTGGAATATTATCAGGATAATAACATGAAGTATGTCCATGGATTGTGAATTCATATTAGATCGTGATCAAATACTCCAGTAACACTTGAGTGATTACGATTTATGCAATATTGCCACAGTTCTCTGACATTTATGATCTATGTATTTTATTCACACAAATGCGTTCAGAAATCTGTTTGCCGATATAACTCGGACTCCTGAATTGTGTTCAAGGTAATCCACACCTTTTTCTCCGACGATCATATACCTTTCTGTAACCTCAAGACGATCGGCAAAGTACCGTAGCGGAGTAAAACCTCCTCCTGGTTTCAGCCTGCATTCCACCATAAGCCAGGGTCTGTTTTCCCATACAAGCAGGAAGTCAACTTCCCGCTTGTCAGTATCTCTGAGATAGTGAAGCTTGAGTGAGTAACCGTATGTATCGGAAATGAAATGGCAGAATTTCAGAAGATGGGAAGCAATAAGGTTCTCGAATCGTTTTCCCGGTTCTTCAACTACTGACCAGTCCCAGAGATAGTATTTTGATTCCTTTCGCAAAGCCCTGTGCAGGCTCTTATGGTATGGGGGAACTTGAAATATGAAGTAGTTTTCGCAGAAGACTTCCAGCCAGCTTTTAACGGTCTTCGGACTGACTTCAATATCTCCTGCAAGAGAGTTCATTGACAGGGGGGAGCATACTCTGTCATTCAGCAGATTACCCATCATTTCAAGTTTTGTTATCAGGTTCACTCCTGATGTATCCCTGATGTCTTCCCGAATCACAGTCTCGAACCTGTTCAGTTTCCATCTTCGCCAGAGTCGCTTATTTGCTGAAAGCAATGGTTCAGGGAAACCTCCAAATTCCAGAAGTTGATCAAACCCATCTGCCGCCCTATTGAAAGCAAGTGCCGGAGGAGAGTTTTCCTTCAATTTGAATGACTCACCGTTCTCTGTCGAATACTCCCTGAGAGAAAAGGGATGCAATCTGTGGAGATTGTATCTTCCCGAGAGAGAGTCGCCATCTCTGCGGTAGATGTTAAGCCTTGAACTTCCGGTAACTATTACGCGCATATCGCCGGTTCTGGTATCCCAGATACCCTTCACAAGGTTTTTCCAATCCGGGTTCTTATGAACTTCGTCCAGAATGAGCAGCTCCGTGTCCGGACTCCAGTTCATCTTTGTGATGATCTGTCTGTGTTCCGGATTATCCCAGTTGAGATAGACAGTACGGGAATATCCGGTTGCTATCATTCTTGCTAATGTGGTTTTACCAACTTGCCTTGGACCGGCAAGAAAAACCATTTTGTTGTTAATGTCCTGTTCTATAATGCTTTGCAGGTATCTTGTCTTCATTATCCTCCTTCGGTTATAATGGAGTACACTCCATATATATCATGATAATAATGGAATGCAATCCATAATTACCGAACAGCGAAGTTAATCATAACCTATGCCATATTGTTTCGCCAGAGGAAAAAATCCTGACTGTGATTCCATCTCCTTCATGAGTCGGATAAGCTTCTTACGTGATCCAGGCTTCTTTGCAGCCTGCGAGGGAGTCATTCCATTCAAAGCCGGAATGGGCATATCCATTGGTTTCCTCAGCAGTTCCACTTGGATTAAGGATAAAATTCCAATATTGTTCTGTATTGACAGTTTCAGGGAGCAGCAGGCATATCCACTGATTATCAGAATGTACAGGCTGCCGACGGATCAGCTTAAAGGATTGTTGGGTGACGCTCTATACGAAAGTCTTTCCAGAGTTCTGGCTTCAGTTTACGATGGAAATATTGGGCCCTTCAGGTTTTTGCGTACATAAGATTTTGTATCCTCAGAAACATATATTCTTGATCCCTTAACCCACAAGTATTCTTTAAAAGCCTTCTGATTTTTCCGTTAAGTGCTTCAAGCTTCCCTGATGATATTTGATAATC
>JAUWMQ010000018.1 GCA_030613065.1 Candidatus Aegiribacteria sp.
GGGGGCGACCGAATGTTAAAATTTGGGCGTCCTTTTTGTTGGGTTTCAATCCACGCCCCCGTACGTGGGGGCGACCGCACTATTGTAGACTATTGCCTATAAGGCGTCCATAACAACTTCAGCGCGAAACAAAGAACGAGAGTTGTTTATTGTTCATCCCTCACAGACCACGACTACATAATGACTTATCAATCATATAGATACAACAATTGCGAACGGTCTGGAGAATTCGGACGGGCTTGGGGTTCGCAATTCATAGAATTAACGCATCTGATTCGAGATTGAGAGTCTTTTTTGTACCATGGTGTTCAACTTTCCGTTCCCAGTTCTTACCAAGGTAATAGAACCTTAAACTGTCTTCTGATGGATTAAGAATATTCATCAGTTTGTTTTGCATGGCTACCCATTGTGCAGGATCAACAATGCACTCAAATACGGAGTTCTGTACACGTTGACCGTAATCCAAGCAAACCTTTGCCACATGTCTTAATCGCCGCCGCCCAGCCTTATCGATTGTTGAAACATCATAGCTTACTAGAACCATCATGTTAAATACCTCCGGGCTACTTCCATATGAAGGGTGGATAAGCTTCCAGATCTCCACGTAGATGACGTGCAAGGAGCAAGGCTTGCAAATGTGCCAGAAGCCCAACTTTTGTTTTTTCACAGAGATAGGGGTGAGTGATTTCTTCCTGTTTACGTTTTTGCCAGGAGATAAGAAGCTTTTTGCGAGCTTCATCTTTCATCGTTACCGCACCCCCGAGAGAATCAATGAAATCAGATGCTTTTATCTGGCAACGATTAATCAGCGAAAGAACAAGACGATCTGCAAGAAATGATCGAAATTCCTCCATAAGATCAAGCGCCAGACTTGGCCTGCCCGGTCGGTCTGTATGCAGATACCCAACACAGGGGTCTAACCCAACTCCTTCGAGGGCGGAGCGGCAATCATGTACCAGGAGAGTGTAGACGAACGAGAGAAGTGCATTGACAGGATCGAGAGGAGGACGTCGATTGCGACCAGTATAAGAGAAAGCTTCTTCTTTGATCGTGATGAGTTGCGGAAATGCGGCGAAGTATGAAGAAGCCGCTTCACCTTCGATCCCGCGGAGGGTTTCGATTGGAGCTGGTTTCTCCAGCCGCCGTAAGTATTCGGTAAGGTGGGTTTCAGCAGTTGCTAATTTTCGACCATCCGATTTATCGGCATGATCGCGAAGAGCGCGCCGAATCACTGTACGTGAGTTGGCAAGCTTGCCAACTAGAAAATGACGTGCAATATCCGCACTTGCTTCCGGCTTATCAGCAATACGGTATTGTTTGCGTCGCAGAAGTACATTACCGGAGACAGGTCCCTGGATACGGGCGAGGAATTTTCCATATTCGGAAAGAAAAGATACGGCTACATTGTTTTCCGCACAATGGTACATAAGATAGGGGCTCATGCTTACTGCACCGAAACAGATAATTCCATCCAGTGTGTGGATTGGTATGCGCAGTTTGTTTTCCTTGTCGACCTTGACTACAACAGACTGCCCCTCTTTGTGAAGATAGGCATTCTGGGTGGTGATGTAGAGGGTGTTGAGATGCTTTTTCATTCTAAACACTCCTGTAAATATCTTGAGACAGTCCTGTGTTTTCTAGGCATGCAGATTTCATGAAGAGAACAAGCCCCGCATTTCTTGGAATTGTATTCTGCAGCGGGGGTCTTTCCAGATTGGATAAGCGCATGAAGATTCCGTGCAGTTTGCTCTGTTTCTGCACGAAGTGCACTATCGAAAACCACCACCTGCCGACGCCGTGGCTGTCCATAGAAAATGGCTCCTTCTGGTATTTCAGTATTCAGCATTTCTTCCAGACACAGTGCTTGAGCGCAGAGCTGTACCCAATCGCAATGGCTGGGTTTGGGACGCCCTCGTTTATGTTCAACAGGATATACTATACCAAGAGAGTCAGGATTTGGATTTTTAGAATTCGGATGAAACTCGATCGCGTCTGCTTTCCCGATCAAGCCAAGTTGAAGCGACCTGAGTGGAACGGCGTATTCAATACGCACTCCGTCTCGTGTTTTGTGTTCCCGACGGTCAACGCGCTCATGCTGTGCTCGTCCTTCAGCAGTGAAGCGGTTTTCTACCCATTGCTGCTCAATGTGGATCAGCGCACACTGCCTAGGACAGTAGATATAGTGTTGCAAAGCGGACAAGGGGAGGAGGTCGGTTTCTGAATACATCAGATAACATTTCCCCGATTCTTCCCATTTTTCATACACACCCTCCGGCTACCCGATTCGGATTCATTCCTTTAGACCATATTTTCTTATCGCTTTTTCTACGGATTCACACCATGTGACCAAGGATTCAATTTCACCTTCTGACAGCTTTCGAGTGATATTACACTTGAGTTCCTTCCCAGCAGGGACGAACAGCCCAGTGGCTTCTGCCTGTTCCAAGAGAACTTTGATCACATTTTCCGGTACGGCTGCTTTCCTCTCAACACCACCAACATCATACGATGATGTACGGAGAGTTTGCTTGTATACAGAGTCTGGCGGATATGCAAAGCAGATAGCGACATGAGTACCCTTTATATCGACATTAAGAGAAAACCCCTTTGTTCCCCAGTGAATTGGCATCGATTTGTTTCTTGCCAGTTCAAGAATCCGAGTAAAAACCAGTCTGCCGTTTTCGTCTGCTGACGCAAGGAAGGTATCTTCTGTTACCACTGGCAAGGATCCGGAAACTACATAGGTTGGCTTTCCAGTTTCTTTTCCCACTACTATTTCCTGTGAGAAAAGACGGGTACCTCCATTAGCTCGGAAGAAAGTGAACTCGACGCAAGTGACCCTAATACCTTTGTTTCTGAGGAAGGAAGCTGTTTGACGAATCTCTGGGGTTACATGCTGGCCAATAATTACGATTCGTTGTTTTTTGTTGAAGGCTATTGCTTCGTCATAACCAAGTTCGAAAAACATACGGTGATGTTTGGCAAGGTTAAGTGATTCGTCGTTTAAGTAAGACTGGAGGATTCTTTCAAGTTGAATTATATCAAGCATCTCCGCAAAAGATACATACTCAAGAGATTGAGCGATTGTTTCGCGTGGAGTTCTGTCTCGCTTGAGTTCAACCACCACTATATTGCCTTCTCTGTCGAGACCAAGAAGATCAATGAATCCTCCCAAGTTGGTAACAACTTGTCGTCCAATAATAAGAACATTCCCATTTTCAACAATTCCATCTGGATTCGACTCTAGCCACTCTTCAAGAATAGCTTCCTCATGATCAACTTTGAAAGGTGTCTGAAGGTACTCATTGAATTTGCCGTTAGATTGTATGCCAAAGACTCTCATGTCTCTCATTTCTTATCCCGAACTTCTAAGATTGTGCGGGGAGTGCTATGGGTAACAAGCATTCCTACCGTGAATTACTCAGTCAGAAACCATCAATGATTTCTGGATTCAGACCGACAAGTGAATCAAGCTCTTTGGAATCAAAAGAACCATCTGGATTTAATGAAAGGCTCCTGTGAACTTTAGCCGATGAATACTGTCCATGGGGACAATTATGATCCCACCAAACTACCTTAAGAACTTCCATACTCCCTTCCGGGCGAGCTGAGGATGCGTCATTTTCAAAAAGCTTTGGCAGTATATTCTTAATGGCTAGGGCATCTTCATCGTCAAAGCCAGTTTTTGTTGCAAGCTGGGGGTTCATGCTGCCATAAAATACGTAAACTCCTTCATCTACGCGATGCTTCATACCCATTGTATCGGACCCTTTTTTGGTACCGTCACCTTCTCCACTAACACTCTTGGTAATCTGAGTGCTTGTGATATCCACGGGAGATAAAGAAAAGGCTGTATGAATCGAAACGGGGCCTCTTATGCCGATTGATACACCTGAACCTTTTTTATCTCCAGAATACGCAAAAACCTGACCGAATGCTCTAACATCAAACCATTTTTCGCAGGCTAATTTTGCATTTACCTCGGAAGATTCCTGTAATTTCAGAACAGTCTCAGCGCGTTCACGGAGATTATTGCAATCATCAAGTTTGTTGTCATCAGACTGGACGAAGATATCATATTTATAATTCTTGTCTTCTCTGACTTCCATTAAGCGATTTCTGATTTTCCGTTTGATACAAACATCTGAAACTTCCCCTATCCTGTTATAACTTGTGCGAGGCCGATTTCCGTTCAAAGGGTCACCATTAGGGTTGGCATTCTTAACTTTGAAAACGACGGCAAAATCAATTTTATTCGCTAGGCTCATTTCCATTCTCCTCTCTATTTGTTGTGTTTTCCTGAGTTGATTTGAAAAGTTCTACTCGCTGGCAATGGAATCCCAAAAGGAATTCTCCTGACAACGGATCATCAGATGCATAACCGGAAACGTCGGTGAACAAACCATGAATTTCATCGAGTTCTTTATCATATTTATTAGTCCTGTTGAGTCTGGCCTTATAGGGTACTAAAGCAAGCTCGATTGTTTTCCAGGTGTTGCATGGACGTTCCGCAAATCGTTGCATTAACTTTGTTGCATTAGTCTGCCTGCTTTCATTTGAAAGTTTGAGCGCATACCCCTCAAGACAGTCTGCTACCGCAAGCAGTCGCCCATAGAGATAGTCTCTGGTTTTTCGTTCTCGATTAAGTCCCATGGTGAAGTCCTCCTTTTCTTTGAAATAATATCTATAAAGCCCGCAAGCGATCCCCAAATTTTTCTGCCATGCCCAATCAGGCAAATTTTGTCTTTGGGTCGCTTTTTTTATGCATGAATAAACAATATACCAAGGTAGTGACGTACCCTCGATAATGCAGGGCATTATCCGCTCAACAGTTGCTTTCTTCAAGTTGTCATCGACCTTTACCAGATCGCCGTCTCTTGTTCCGTATGCTGCTTGCGCGATGTCTTTAGGAGCAGGTGCTCCATAAAAGATTTTGTCTTTTGAAAAACGCTGAAGCCAGGCACATCCTTTATGCCAGGATTTAAGCCGATTTAGAAAACCAGAACCAGTAAGTTCTCTGTAATAAGTTACTGCCATGCGACCTTTAGTAGCTGAGTCGATACCCATTATAACAATTTGATCTGTTGCATCCAGCTTTACGGAATAACCCGAAAGATACTTAGAAAGGCGAACGCTGAATTCCTGAGCAGTGAATCCGGAAGATATTTCCTCTGTATTTTTCATCTCAGTTTCAATTGAAATGTCACTCAATAAGTCGTCACTGTCTGCCAGCGGATCTGGAACCTTTACGCCTGAAACCGCCCATGCGACAAAAGCCAATTTAGGCTTATTTTGTACGTAAAACACATTTTTTCCTTGTCGAGCTATTAACCAGCGCAATGCATTATGAGCTTTTTGGGCCATTGCGACGTCAACTCCGCAAACTTGATACTCATCCGTAAAACGCCCGCGGTAGGTAAAACCTGAAGTGTCATTTGATGAAATAAGCTTTGCGCCATCGTTATCGGATCTAATCATGCGAGGATATTGTTCAGTCTGATATTTTGGTTCTTCGGGAGTTGATTCTCCGGAAACATAGCAAAAAATATTTTTGCTTCGTGTGCTCAGATAATAATCAATCCAGCTTTGCCATACAGATTTATCGTATTGAAGTTCTGAGGATGGCTCTCCTGGGGTTTCAACACTCCAGCGGACAAATATATCCGTTTGTTTCTGACCCTGCCCGAGTGTTTTGAAAATATCCGGCTTATCATTCCGTTTGCCTTTCCATGAGGGGAGCAATTTTTCATTTTCATCCACATGAAGCACTTTCTCAGATACTAAATCTGAAATTAATGTCCCTTTGGATATGTAACGATAGACGGCTTTTACTTTTTGGTTTGCATATTCAGATTCCGCCCATTCTAACAGCAAATCTTTGTATTCTTCACAATAATGCTTTTTGGAACCACCATATTGTTTGTATTCAGAAGCAATATATTGAAGTTGATCTGCTAGAGGATGAGGGGCACATCCATTGGTTCTTCCCGCAGACTTTTCAGTTGCAGGTAATATTGTCTTCGCAATATCTTCTGGTATAACAAATGCCCGTCTAAATGAACCATCTCCGTCCAGTATTATTTCAACATGTGCCCGTTTTTTCGTTGTATGGAAAAGCGGCAAAAGCGGTGTTTTGTCCTTCTTATCCCCAATTTTATCCGCGTTATTCTCGTAGGTTTGATAAAGTTTTTCAATCCAGCTCATTTTGAAGCGCCTCCTCATTAAGCCCGATGGATTGGGGAGGATTGGGAATCATTTCACGCACAAATTTTTTCATGGTGCATTCTTCTGGGCGGATAAACTTGATGACTCCACTTTGCATAACCGGTTTCCAGAACCGACTGTGAAAATGATATTTCCCGTTTTCATCAGGCTTGCCATCTTCATCTGTTTTCCCTGTTTCATCTGGATAATCAAACCCATGAAACATGATACCGTAATCCAATCGATCAATGTCATCATAGGCACCGGATCCTTCTCCAAAATCGCATGGTTCAACATACCCCTGACACTCTCGTGCGCCGAGAAAGACGTCCTGTCTCCCCCCTTTATCGATCATCCGTTTTGCAATCTGGAAATGTTTCCCATCAATACGATCTGCTGTCATATCTTCACGAAACAGATTCCACTCAAAGTGTGCCTTTACCTGATATTCGACATCCGCAAGATATGTGTACACCGCTAATGTATTTGCTCCTCCATAATTCAGAGGCTTAACACTTTTGGCTTCTGTCTTTATCGGTTTCATTATCCGAACTTCATCAATTATCCAGATTATAGTAGGCTTCCAGTACACGGATTTTAAAATCCCTTTTAATGCCTCGTATGTGGGGATGTGGTATGAACACTTTTCACCGCCCATTCTGGTCACGGGGTCGGTGAATAATGCATACCGTCCCGTTACTTTGAATTCGACAATATTTTTCACTTTAGCCTCCTTATACGTTTAAAAGTTCCATAGGCGTAACCAGCTCCATGCTCACGCCGAAATCCTTGCTGTAGTATTGCATATCCAAATGCCAAATTTCGCTAACATCATATGTCTGAAACAGGGCTTTTTCATCATGGAGTTTTTGGATCATATAGGGGAAAATATTTACAGAATACTGCTGGGCGGATTTTAAAAGTGCCCTTTCCTCATTCAAAGATATCTTGGCTGAAAGTTTTGCAATGATCGATTTTGCCTCTTCATTGAAAGGCACAATAATTGCTTCTGTTGGCGCATCGATCACACGGAAATATTTCCCAGCAGTCTTGAATGATTGCCTCAAGTATAAAGAGGGACTTCCGTGTTTTCTTTTATGTTCGTCAACAGATTGCTGATTTGTTGATAACAGGGATAGCAAATCATCATCACGTCCCAGAATATTCCTGGCAATTGGATAGCTCATTTCATACGCTCTTTTGTAAAAATAGTACTTATAAAATCGCTCCATAGCTTTGTGGCCGATAATATCGTTATGGAAGTAAGCGGGATTCTGCTTGTACTCATCAAGTATACGTAATGTCACATCTTGAGCTATCCTGATTTCGGGCAATTTGTCGAGATTTTCATTTCGAAGATTGATGATTTCCACTATTCCCAAGTCGTTATGTCGACCGTTGCGATTACAGCGTCCTGCCGCCTGAGCTATAGAATCCAAGCCTGCCAAACAACGAATGACTGCGCCAAAATCTACGTCTACCCCTGCTTCAATCAACTGTGTGCTGATGCAGACAATGGGTTTAGAATCCGATGGATCAAGGCATTCAAGCATTTTTCCTAATATTTCTTTCCGATGCTTGGGACACATATTTGTACTGAGATGAAATACTTTTTCTGTTAGGCTATTGCAGAATTCATATAAACGTTTCGCATTTGTTTTTGTATTTGTAACGACAAGTACACTTCCCTTGTCATGTAAAAGTACTTTTACACGTTCACTCAACTCTTCTTCCGTCCATCCCTTGCTTTTTTGGCAATCTAGCACCTTCACCCGCTTTAGCGCATTAAAAAGTGGAGGATAATCCACAATTTCCATAGCATCAGAATACGGCACAGCACCTTTAGACGGTTCAACACCATGCAGAAGCGGCTGGGTTGCCGTACAAAAAACAACAGTTGTTGAGCAAAAATTGGTCAAGAAATTGATTGCGTTGTTAAAGAGGTGAACGGTTTTGATTGGCAGTGTCTGGATTTCATCAAAAATTATAACAGATTTTGCAAGTTGATGCATACGACGCACATTGCGTGTTCCGCCTCCGAAAAGCGTTTCCAGAAATTGGACGGACGTGGTGAATACGATAGGGGCATCCCAATTCTCAGACAGAATAGACAGAATACGATTTCGATATGTATCTTTTTCAGGCACAAGATTTGAGTGGTACTCCAAAACAATATCCTTGGATATGCTATCAAATATTTTAGCCACTTTTGATGCATTCTGATCAATTATCGAGGTATATGGAATAACATAGATAATGCGTTCAAGTTCATGTTCTTTTGCATGGTGGAGGGCAAACCGAAGGCTGGAGAATGTTTTACCGCCGCCTGTCGGAACTGTTAAATAGTATAGTCCCTGTTTATCACTTGCCCGTTGCCTGCAAGACGATGAAATCTCACTTCTTTTCTTATCAATCTCACTTACAACTTCAAAGGATATTTGTTCAAAACAATATATCAGCTTTTGCCAATCCGGATAATTCCCAAGATAACGCAATTTTGCATCGTCCGGATTTTCGAAATTGGCTGTGCTTAATCGGTCCGCATCCACTAAACTACTGAAAAGGAAGCGAAGAAGAAGTCCTTTCAAGAATTGTCGTACAGGATCGCTGAAAAGTTCGTGCATTTGGCTTATCATCCTTCTTAATTGTTTAAGTCGGTCCTCGGATTTGATAAGTTCAGTTATGTGTTCTGAAATTGCAGGGTCAATTTTTTCTTGGACTTCACAATAATGCGTTTTGCTTAAATCCTTATTCAATCTCGCCGAAAATTTGTCTTCACCAGAGATATCGAACACATCAATTAAACCGGAATGATGTGATAGAACGCATAAAGATACTATTTCAGCACTCAGCTTGTTGATCTTGACTGTATCTTTTAAGGCCTCGTATATCCATTGGGCTCCAGCAGTGGAGTGGTCGATTTTACCTCTTAATCTCTCTGCATCTACATAGTATTTATCACCCGGACGAAGTATTCCAACTGAGGATTTTATGTAACATTGAAATTCAAAACTGTATTTTCCCAAATCATGAAGGAGTCCTAACAATTCTCCGAGAAGATCCAGTCCGATTTTACCAGCGAATTTTTTTGCAAATAAAGAAGTCTCAACTAAATGCGTTATAACGCTATGATTAGCAGAGTCGACATTGCGATAATGTGCCAGATAGGACGTGGATGTCATCTTAATTTGCTCATTTCAACTCATACCACACTCTCCGAACTCGCAAGAGTAGGCAGAAGGATGATATGATGCAAACAGTGTATTGATGGAAAATAATATTGATCCCTGATGTCCGCCGCATTCCTACTTTTGGATGTTTCCGTATAGAGATAGTCAGCATCCACCAGACAGGAAAAAAGCATCCGGACAAAAAACTGTAATTGAAAGCCAAACCTTTCAATATCAGAGGGAAAAGGCCAACCGTCAGGAAACTTAGGAGTAATAACCGGAACCTGAACCGTAGGATGATCTTTCCGCAGTCGTGATTCCAATGCCGATGCAGAAGAATCACTCCAGTTCGGCAAGCCACCATGATGCCCAGCTATGCAGTAAGCCAACAACTTCCCGGCTTCTTTTGAATGCTCATACAGCAACTGCGCACCAACATTGGCATGGGATGGATGCCCAACATAATAATTGGAAAATTCATCTATTACACCGTTAGCTTTTCGTAGGAAAGCCTGCCATGGAAGGGTTCCCTTACCGAGATCATGATTATCACCTAGTATTTGCGCCCAGCATTTTGCATTAAACACTCCTGCAAACCCTGTCGCTAACTTCGCAACGGAACTTAAGTGTTCTTCAAGAGGTTGCCATTTCTCAGGCGGTTGATTTTCCAGGCTGTGCGCGTAAAATCTGCGGCTCATTTATCACCTATATTTTCTATTGAAATAAAGATGTTTTATGAACACTATAATATATTTGATGCTGCAACAAGGTTGAGTTTTCCGCGAACCTGTTTACTTATATGGTGCATTTATTCAAATATATTTCGCTCTATTCTTCTATTCCCTGATATAGAAGCAATAACGATCAGCGCGAACCCATTACAAATATCCATTCGTGATTTCACACATCCATTAATTCAACTCGACAGTTTCATCAATTCGTTCCGAGGGGATTTAAACAAAGGATTGTATCAGGGTTTATCGGTCAGCTGTGCTCTGAAAATCCGGGAAAGAGCTTCTTCCTCCTCGCAGTTCCCGAAGATCCAGAAAACCTCTATCTCCCGTTTTCGGTCATTGGTGTTGAAAAAGGCTATATGACACCCACTGTCCGCATAATCCTCAGCGAAAAGTATACCTTCACTAACGGAATGCGCTTCGATGAAACCCTTTCCCGGAGTCTCCACCCGGCCCCAGCGACCGGTATCGAACCACGCCCCGGCATGCTCCCTGCCCTGCTTCAGCAGAGGCTCGCTCTGCGCTGTAAGAATCACCTTGTCATGCTCTCCTCCAGGAGTAAGAAATCCCCTTACATCGAATTCACCACTAAGGTAGACCCCGCGCATGGCTTCCGGGCAGAACCAGGTTTTCAGAAGTGGTACATCCGGCAGCATGGAGACTCTCCATGTAAGATGCATCGAACCGAACTTCTTGTGATCCACGATCCAGTTCATCTCCCAGCCTTTTTCAGGCAGACCGGCGGTGATGGTCGAAAATTCCTTCCAGCTGCAGTCGACTATATCGAGTTTAAAGGGTTTATTCCTTCTGTCCGTAATTCTGGGGTGGATGCCTCCGAACCAGGGTTTTTCCCAGGCGAAATCGGAGGGTCCCGGATGGGAAGACATGAGATATTCAACTCCGTCCAGGCGCAGACTGTACACATGTCCGAACTCCGAAGGATCGATCAGAGCCTTCAGCCTGGCATTTGATATTGCGAGAATTCCGTCCTTTTCGGTAAGCTCGGCAGCAGGTGCGCTGCCGCTGATAATTCTCACGGGATAAACAAGTTCCCTGCCTGCGATACCAAGCGAAATCTCTGCGGCACCCGATTCAGGAACCGCTGCCTTAATGAATCTGCCGCTGCTTACCGTGCCTTCTGCTTCAAGGGATTCTCCTATGGTTATGGTTCCTTTGCGTTTTCCAAGGAGGTTGTGAGAAAGTTTCAGTTCGCAGCCTTCCCCCATTACAGGCTCGATGTTGTGATCGAAGAAACCTGTCCTTTCAAGAGCAGGGCCGGTATTCCAGCCCAGGATCCTCGCATCACTGAGCAGGTCTTTCATATCTCCTCTTGAAAGAAGCACTCTGAATGGAGGAGAGTGCTTTCTTTCCCCCGGAGTAATTAATATGTCTTCGGTTTCTGGTCTGCCATACTGCAGCTTCTTCCACAAGGGGAACCAGGCCATGAGGGTACTTTTGCGGCTGGATAGCGCAAGCCAGGGGGCAGCAAGCACTGCCGTGTCCCTGGGGTAATCTTCCGAAGCATCCGGAATCTGGTTGTACACCTCCGGGCAGTCGAAAAGACCTTCTTTCAGCGGAATAATCCTTCTTCCGGCAAAAAAGGGCATACCTCCGCCCCATCTTGCCGCGAAGCGGACCTTCTGGTCTGAAGAAGACTCGTTGAGAACGCAGCTGCTTACTTCCGCGAAACCCGCGGGATCAATTCTGTACCTGATCTCATGAGTAAGCCCGGGTCTTGAAGGCCAGATTGATGCAGCATAAATTTCATTATCTCTGATGGAAATGTCGTACAGCTGGTGAGGAAGGTCGGAATTCCAGTACGGCGGCCCCGCGGACATTCCTATGTATGCAGACACCTGTTCCATGTCATTTTCACCCGGTATCCATATGGTTCCCATCGCTCCAGTCCTGGATACTCCCAGAGTGATATCCTTTCCTGCTATAACAGCTGTTTTCCGGGTAAGGGCAGCTTCGGGGGCACCTGTGAAGGAACCGCAGATAAGGATGATCTTTTCCATCGCTCCCGCTTTTCCGTCATGGAGCAGGATTAACCCCAATTCGTTCAAACCGCTTGAAAGGTCGGGCAGGTGAATGCGTATCTGCTGGAAAATGCAGTCTTCCAGCGGGTAAGTCTCGTTCAGATAAATCTCTCCGCCAAGACTTGCCTTCAGTCCGAAGGAATCCGATTCAGCCAGATTTTTAATGTCCAGAGTCAGTTCCTTCTGTCCGGGCGCGATTCTGCGTACCGGCGGCGAGAGAATAGAAACAGGTTCCTCAGCTCTTATACCTATTCCGATCTCAAGTGGATTGTCACCGGGTAGAACGGTGGATACCCTCGGGGATCTGTCACTGTCGGGAACAGGTACTTCCACGGGTTCCGGAATGACATCGAAGCCCATTGAGGCCTCTTGAAGCGTCAGCGATTCTGGCGCAGTAAGGTATTTATGCGATTCTATCTGCAGTTCCTGCGGAAGGGAATTTCCCCGGATACTGACCCTGACAGCCTTTCCGTAAAAGAATTTTTCACCTTCTCTTCTTACTGAGACAGACCGTTCAGTGGTTTCCAGCGATGAGAGTATCCTTCCCCTTCGGTCGAATTCAGCCCTGAAGCTGTTATCTCCGATTCTGAACAGGTAATTGAAAACTTCCCGCCCCGTTCCTGTTCTCTGCTCATCAGGCTCAACTTCCAGTTCCCGGATGAAGCAGTCGTACCAGTCCTTGTCCCCCAGGAAATTCCTGAATTCGGTCCTTCCAAGAAGGAAAGGCATGTAATTCTGCATATAGACCATACTGTCAGGCACCCAGAAGAACCCTGTCTTCTTGTAAAGGGGCATTGCCTTGAGGTTTGCAGGCCATGTGTGCAGGTCTATCCTGTAATATCCATCTTCGGCTGTTCTTTTTACCGCATCCAGCAGGAGTTTCTTGCCCAGTTTCCTGCCATGAAGGTCGGATACCACATTCAGCAGAGCAACATATGCTGCATCAGCCTCTCCACCGTAGGGGGTTGTCCGGCAGTAGCCCACAACTCTGTCACCCTCCATTGCAAGCACAGTGTACAGCTTGCCTGAAGAATTCTCTTCCATCTCAATGCTATCTGCAGTGAATTCGGATGCTCCAAGAAATCCAGGAGGCCAGCCCTCTCTGCTCTCGGACCACATTCGGGCAACGCCTTCGGCATGGAGCTTCGTATATATTTCAAAGCATATTTCTTCCATGTAAATCTCTTCCCATTTATGCGGGTTACATTCTGCATTGACACTCTATGAAGGAATCGCTTGATATTTAGATACACCCGGTTATCAGGGGTGCCGCTTATTTAGTATCGAGTCATCCTATGACCGCTATTTTCCGAGGAATAGTGAACTCAAGCTCTTTCCTTCGTGGGTACGTTTGATAGCCTCAGCAAATATCCTTGCGACGGATAAGGTTTCTATTTTTGTGACAGGTCCACCTATGACTTTTTCAGCGGCCTCAGTATCGAACTCGACCGTATCAGTGACGTAAAGCTTTGTCATGGGGCTGTCCTCTATCCTCCGGACGGCATTGCACGATAGAATCCCGTGGGTAACGAAAGCGTAGACCTCTTTCGCTCCCCGCTCCATGGCTATTTCCGCGCACATTATCAGGCTTTTGCCTGAAAGGGTCTCATCATCGTTCATGATGACAGTTCTGCCGGAGAGGTCATCTATACCCTCGACTGTTTTTATGTGCGGCGTTTCGCTGTCGTCTACCCTGACCTTCTTGACGTAGCCGGTTTGAATATCCGGGGATCGACCGGCTTCCCTCAGGGAACGGCCCACATGCATCGCCAGGAAATCGTTGTTCATTATGCTGCCCGAATCGGGAGCTACGAAAGCGAGGTTATCCGAACCGAAGGAGACGATCTTGTCAACAAATACTTCATCCGCGTGAAGCTGGTCAACCGGGATGCCACTGAAACCCTGGCTCTGGGGGCAGTGCAGGGTCATGGTTAGAACCCTGTTGGCCCGAACCGATTCCAGCATGTCGAAAATCATCTTTGCTGTTATCGCAATCCTGGGTTTATCCTTCTTGTCGCTTCTTGCGTAGGGAAAATAGGGCGTTACCGCAGTAATTCTGCCGACGCTGTCCTTGAGGGCGTATATCATCTGCAGCAGCTCCAAAATGTCGCCGGAAACGGTGCCGAAGGCCAGATCTCTGTCCTGAAAGATAGACCTTTCTCCAGACTGTATTACGAATACATCCTTCTCGCGAACAGTCTCTCCAACAAAATTCACCATAAGATTACCGTTTGAGAACTGAATGAAATCCACAGGTTCAGGCTCTATACCTAGAATCTCACATATACGGAATCCAAGCGTCTGGCTGGCTCGACCGCAGCAAATGGCTATATTGCCGAACATTAAATCCCCTCCCCTTTGCAGGAAATCATATAGCTAGTAACGTTTCCCAGTTTTCGTCTACAGTTCCTAAAAGAAGGTTGAGCATCACCGCAAAGGATTCGTATCCGAGTCCATCTTCCGTGGAAAATGTGTACATGGCTGATACATCTCCTGATTCGGGATCAATTGCGAATTTGACCCATGTATTTTCCCAGTTAAGCTGCGCGATTACTTCGAGCGCCGTCGTTCTTTCGGCTCCGGACTCCGGTACTATACCGGGGGTTAGAGCTACAAGAAGGCATCCTTCCATTTCCGTGTCAGCAAGAATGTACATATAAGGGATTTGAGATCCCTCTTCTGTATCGGCAAGAAGCATGAACTCGTTCTCAACTCTTTCGTAGACCAGATCTTCACCTATCTGATCAAGGTATCCTGTAATTATATCACCATTTATCTCTGCGAAAGAAACAGTTGTCATTACCGATAAAATAAGGATTACGATCTTCAAACTAATACCTCCATGCCCAGGTTATGCATACAAAACAAAGACCATTATATTATGATCATTGAAAGAGCTTTCGGGAAGTGTTTCAACTTAAGCCGTTTAATAATTGATTGATTGAATCTCCCGCTGTGAAGCAGCAGGATTAGCATATTGAGAATAACTGGAGGCGGCATGGATCGCAAAACAAGAATTCTGATTGGGAAACCCGGCCTGGACGGGCATGATCGTGGAGCCAAGTATATAGCGAGAGCCCTGAGGGATGCCGGTATGGAAGTTATTTATACCGGAATACGTCAGACACCTGAAGCGATCGCCAACGCAGCCATTCAGGAAGATGTTGACTTCGTAGGCCTCTCCCTTCTTTCCGGAGCCCATAATCACCTCTTCCCTGAAGTAGCCAGGCTTCTTAAGGAGAAGGGTGGATCGGATATAATCCTTTTCGGTGGCGGTGTTATCCCGGAGGAAGATATTCCCGGACTTAATAAGGCGGGGTTCAAAACCATATTCGCGCCGGGAACCTCTGCAGCCGAAGTTGTGAATTTCATTGAGCAGGAAATCCAGACTCGCTGAACCAGCAGCAGAATTCACCAGGCCGGAGGTAGACTTGCTTTCCAGCAAGGCAGACGATTTCGCGCGTAAGGTGCGAAGCTGTGACACCAGAGGACTGGCGAGAGTTCTTTCAATGGTTGAAAACGGTCATCCCCTTGCTCACTCGATATTGCATTCCCTCTACAATCCTGAAAGATCATGCCTTACCATCGGGATCACCGGCCCTCCAGGAGGGGGGAAAAGTACACTTACAGATCGCCTCATAACGTACTGGAGAGGGAATGGCAATAAAGTCGGTGTGATTGCCGTTGACCCATCCTCCCCTTTTTCCGGAGGAGCCCTTCTGGGCGACAGGATCAGGATGCAGGACCACGCATCTGATCCGGAAGTGTTTATCCGAAGCATGGGAAGCAGGGGGCATCTCGGTGGGGTATCGGGAACAACGAGAGACGCTATAGAAGTTCTTGCCGCAGCATCCTATGACCCGGTGATCGTTGAAACCATCGGGGTTGGTCAGACGGAGGTTGAAATCGCCTCCCTTGCGGATATAACCCTTCTGGTTCTGGTACCAGGCCAGGGTGATGAGGTACAGACCATGAAGGCCGGGATCATGGAGATCGGAGATATAATAGTGCTTAACAAGGCTGACAGACCCGGCATAGAACAGCTGGAAATGTCGGTAAGCGCCAGCTTTGAACTCATTCCCGATCAGGCTGAAAGGCCCCCGGTTATCAGATGTTCCGCACAGACAGGGGAGGGTCTTGATAAACTTACGGATGCTATTGTCAGCTGTGCTTTTTCGGGAACAGGACGGAAGGCAACCGCGCGAAAGCGGACAACCCTGATACTTGGCAGTATTATCCGGGAAAAGGGAAGGGAACTTGCTCGAAAACTGGTTTCAGACAGATATGGCAGTGTTGAAGAGGCGATAGAATCTATTCTTGAGGGTAAGACAACTCCCTATGAGATAGGCGAAGTGCTTTCCGGATTTCTCGAGAATAAACAGGAGAATAGAGAATGAGTGTAAAAGGGATTGATCACATCGGTATAGCAGTAAAGAGCCTGGAGGAGTCAATACCATTCTACAGAGACATCCTCGGGTTGAAATATCTTGGGATAGAAGAAGTCCCTTCACAGAAGGTCCGTGTGGCTATGTTTGGTGTTGGCGAAGCCCGGATAGAACTCCTTGAGCCAACTTCGGAAGAGAGTCCGATCGCGAAGGCAATTGAGAAAAGGGGAGAAGGATTACACCATATTGCCTACTCGGTTGAAAGCGCTTCCGCCGAAGTAGACTCCTTAACGCGCAAGGGCGTAAGAATGATAGATACTACTCCGAGGGAGGGAGCGGGAGGAACCAGAATTGCCTTCGTTCATCCTGCTGCCAGCGGGAAAGTTCTGACGGAATTGTGTGAACATCCGAAAGTTGAAAAGGAAAACTAAAATGAGTTCTCTTGAAAAGGCTGACAAACTCCACGCTCTTAGAGAAAAAGCGTTTGCGGGCGGTGGCGAGAAAAATATTGAGAAGCAGCATGAGAAAGGCAAGCTGACCGCAAGGGAAAGAATAAGCCTTCTTCTTGATGACGACAGCTTCGAAGAATTCGATATGCTTGTTACTCATAGATCTACCAGTTTTGGACTGGAGAAGAAAAAGATCCCTGGAGACGGCGTTGTCACCGGTTACGGAACCATAGACGGCAGGCAGGTGTACGTCTTCTCTCATGATTTTACCGTATTAGGGGGCAGTCTTTCGGAAACCTTTGCCGAGAAGATATTGAAAATCATGGATATGGCCGCCATGAACGGCGCCCCTCTGATCGGGCTCAACGATTCCGGCGGAGCAAGAATACAGGAAGGAATAGAGAGTCTTGCCGGATACGGGAAGATCTTTCTGAAGAATGTGCTCTATTCCGGTGTTATTCCACAGATTTCAGCTATACTTGGTCCCTGCGCCGGAGGAGCCGTTTACAGCCCTGCCATAACTGATTTTACGATAATGGTTGAAGGTATAAGCTACATGTTTGTTACTGGCCCCACAGTTGTAAAGGCTGTAACCGGGGAAGAAGTCACGAAGGATCAGCTTGGGGGACCTGGAATTCACAGCAAACGCAGCGGTGTATGCAGCCTTGTGTGTGAAGACGAACAGGAAGCTCTTCTTCTTATTAGAAAACTCATCAGCTACATGCCTCAGAACAACATGGAGGACCCCATCAGAGTGCCATGCACTGACCCGCCTGACAGGATGGAAATGTGGCTTGACGAATTCATTCCCGATAATCCGAACAAGCCCTACGAAATGCGCACGATAATTGAAGCCATTGTGGATAACGGTGAGTTTCTCGAGATACAGCGCTCCTTCGCTCCTAACATCATTATAGGATTCGCAAGGATGAACGGGCATTCCATTGGAATAGTAGCGAACCAGCCCTCGTACCTTGCCGGGGTGCTGGATAACGACGCCTCAGTGAAGGCTGCCCGTTTTGTCCGTTTCTGTGACGCATTTAACATCCCTGTTGTAACCCTTGTGGATGTACCCGGTTTCATGCCCGGAACGGCGCAGGAATATGGAGGGATAATCAGAAACGGAGCGAAGCTTCTCTTCGCATTTGCCGAGGCGACAGTGCCCAAGATAACAGTGATAACGAGGAAAGCCTACGGTGGAGCATACGATGTAATGAGTTCGAAGCATATCAGGGCGGACATTAATTACGCCTGGCCCACGGCGGAGATAGCCGTTATGGGGCCAGATGGGGCCGTTGGGATCATCTTCCGCCGCGATATTGAGGAGGCCAAAGATCCAGTTGCCAGGAAGAAGGAGCTGGTGAGCCAGTACCGGGACAAATTTGCGAACCCCTACGATGCTGCTTCAAGAGGTTATCTGGATGATGTGATAATAGCGTCAAACACAAGGTTCCGTATAATCAAAGCCCTGGAAATGCTTGCGGGAAAACGACAGACCATCCCTCCCAAAAAGCATGGGAATATTCCATTATGACGTGGGCTGGAGTTATGATCATTGGGGTTCAATTAACTGCTGCCGATCTTGGAGGTGGCCTTGGAATAGCCCTGGTAGGCATGATAACCGTGTTCACAGGGCTCGTAGTGCTGGCATTTCTGCTTCCTAACCTTGAGCATTGGGTTGAAGACGGATTCGGCCTGAACAGAAAGAAGAAGGATAGATCATCTCAGCAGGATACTGATAGAACCATGACCCTGGAGGAAGTAGCTGCGGTAACTGCAGCAATTCATGCTCATTTCTGTCTTCTTGATCAGGTGGAGAATATGAAACTGACCTGGGAAACCCATGAGACGCCCTATACTCCGTGGAGACTTGCGGGGAGGGCTGAACACATTCAGGAATCAGGATCGCTGCATAACAGAGTCAGGAGTCGCTGAAATGCCTGAGTACAAAATAACAATCAACGATAGAACTTACACTGTTAATCTGGGAAGAATCCTGGATGACTCTGTGGACGTAACTCTCGATGGCAGAACCTACAAGGTTAAGGTTGAAACCCCGATGAGGAAAACATCGAAAACCCCGATGATAAAAAGGCATCACCAGGTTGTTAACGCCGCTGAGGTGCCCAACAGAACATCCCCCCCCGGTATTTCGACTGGAAAGGGCGAGGTTATCGCACCTCTGCCTGGAATTATCCTGAAGCTTCTCGTTAAGAAGGGTGACGCGGTAAACGAGGGGCAGCCCGTGGCGATAATGGAAGCGATGAAGATGGAAAATGAGATAGAATCTCCTGTTTCAGGAACGGTGGGTGAAATTCTCGTATCCGAAGGCGAGAACGTTCTTGAAAATGCAGTCATCATGAAAATTGGAGGCTGATTGGTGTCCATCTTTTCAAGCCTTGTCATGTGGATCACGGGTAGCTTACAGGGAAACAGTCAGCAGCTTGATCTGCTTTCGTACCTGGATGATACCGGGTTTGGTCAGGTGGAGATCGGCAACATTGTAATGATAGTCATCGGCCTTGTTATGATATACCTGGCCATCAAAAAGGATTACGAACCCCTTCTTCTCGTACCAATCGGATTCGGAATTATCGCGGGCAACATTCCCTACAATCCGGAGCTGATGCCGATAGGATATCAGGATATTCTCGGTGGTCAGCACTCGGTCTTCAGCCTTTTCTACTTCGGAGTGAAGAGCGGTCTCTTTCCTCCCCTGATCTTCCTGGGTATTGGGGCCATGACCGATTTCAGCGCGCTTCTCTCCAACCCTAAACTGCTGCTTCTTGGCGCAGCCGCCCAGATTGGCATATTCATCACATTGCTGGGGTCACTGCTTCTCGGGTTCAGTCTGCAGGAGGCTGCATCCATTGGGATTATAGGAGGTGCCGACGGGCCCACCGCGATATTCGTCGCCAGCCAGATGTCCCCGACCCTTCTTGGGGCTATAGCGATAGCAGCCTATTCATATATGGGGCTTGTGCCCGTCATACAGCCTCCTATCATGAGGCTTCTTACCACTAAGGAAGAGCGCCTGCGAAGGATGAAACCTGTCCGCCAGGTTTCACAGACCGAGAAGATACTGTTTCCCATAATAGCCTTTCTAATAACGTCATTCATCGCCCCTGGAGCCATCACTCTTCTTGGTATGCTTTTCTTCGGTAATCTTCTGAAGGAATGCGGAGTAACTGATAGACTGGCTAAAAGCGCACAGGGAACCCTTAACAATATAGTAGTCATACTTCTTGGATTCGCTGTGGGAACCAGTACCCAGGCAACTTATTTCCTTACTATGGACTCTCTGAAGATATTTGTTCTTGGAGCTGTGAGTTTTTCAATTGCGACAGCGGGGGGTGTTCTCTTCGCGAAATTCATGAACCTTTTTCTCAAGGGAGACAATAAGATAAATCCTCTTATCGGTGCGGCAGGTGTATCGGCTGTTCCCGATTCAGCCAGGGTTGTGGAGATCGAGGGAAGGAAGTATGACAAGAACAACCATCTTCTCATGCATGCAATGGCACCGAATGTTGCTGGAGTTATCGGAAGTGCAATAGCTGCGGGAGTTCTTCTCAGCATTGTTCCACATTAGGAAGGAAGCATAAATGCTTGGTCCAAGAGAGTACGAATATCTCGTAACAGGCGGAGCAGGATTTATAGGCTCACACCTCTGTGAGCTGCTTCTCTCAAGAGGTAAAAGTGTCCTGGTGCTTGATGATCTCTCGACAGGAAGCCTGTCCAATCTTGATGAGTGTTCTCTCAACCCCTCCTTCCGGCTCGTTGTGGGTTCGGTTCTTGACGAGTCTCTGACAAAAGGGCTGGTTCATCAATGCGGAACCATTATCCACCTTGCCGCCGCAGTAGGAGTGGAGAACATCATCCGACAGCCTGTGGAGACCATCGAAACCAATGTGAAGGGAACCGAGAACGTTCTGATGGCTGCCGAATCCTGCGGTGCGCTTGTATTTATCGCGTCAACTTCCGAAATCTACGGTAAAAGCGAGAACGTGCCCTTCCGCGAGGATGGGGACATCGTTCTTGGGGCCACCTGCAGAAGCAGGTGGAGCTACGCCTGCTCCAAGGCCATAGATGAGTTCCTTGCGCTGGCATACTGGAAAGCCAAAAAGCTGCCTGTTGTAATCGGACGGCTTTTTAATACCGTTGGGCCTCGTCAGTCCGGCAGGTACGGCATGGTCCTTCCCAGGTTCATCGAACAGGCGGTCAATGAAAAACCCATAACTGTGTTCGGCGATGGTAAACAGACCAGGTGCTTCAGCCTTGTCTACGAAATTGTCGAGGCTATAGTTACACTTATTGAAAACCCTGATGCCGTGGGCAAAGTTATCAATATTGGATCAACCGGGGAAATATCCATAGGCGAACTGGCTGAGAGAGTCAGAAAAATATCAGGCTCCAATTCCAGGATAGTACTAGTTCCATACAAAGAAGCCTATCCCGCTGATTTCGAGGATATGCGCAGGCGTGTGCCTGATGTATCTTTTCTTCGAACCCTTACCGGTAAAGTACCGGAAGCCGGTATTGATATGATCATCAAGGAAATCCTCAGTAAGTGATTACCAGCCATTCGAACACGAAGCTGAAAATCGCCAGAAGCCTTCACTCCAGAGTCGGCATTCTGAAGCACGGTCTATTTCTGATGGAGGGTCCCAGGTTCGTATCCGATTACCTTTCCAGGGGAACACCTGAATGGATATTCATTTCCGAAGAAGCCGGCAAACTGGCCTCTGCTGTAATTGAGAGAGCGGTTAAGAGGAGTATCGAAGTTCTGGAAGTTCCCTGGAAGCTCTTTGCAGGTATTTCCGACACCGAGGCTTCACAGGGAATCATAGCCGTCTGTTCTCTCCCTTCAACGAGTATTGACAGTATAGCGCGAGAGGGTGTTTTCCTTCTGCTTGACAGGATATCGGATCCCGGTAACATGGGCACCATTCTAAGGTCAGCTGCTGCCTTCGGATGTACGGCTGTAATCGCGGGAAAGGGTGGCTGCTGTCCGTTTATCACCAAGGTCACGCGGGCTGCCGCAGGCATGAACTCAGCCGTACCGATAGTTTTCGATGCCGATCTTTCCGCTTTCATGCAGAGCAATTCAGATTCAATCGAATTCATAGGCGCCGATGCTTCAGGAGGAGACATAAACAAACTTCACGGAAAGGACAGGTGCATAGGCCTGGTTCTAGGTTCGGAAGCTCATGGAATCTCGGAAGATACAAGGAGGCATCTATGCGGGAGTGTCGCGATACCCATGACGGGGGGAGTAGAATCTCTAAATGCCGCTGTCAGCGCGTCAATACTTCTCTACGAGATATATAAGCATTTGGGGTCAGGCACCAGAACTTAGCATTCATAATATTTGGTGCCGGGCCTGAATTATTAACATTTTAGCACAAGGGATCAGGATGAACAGACTAATGGCAGCCATAACAATTCTAGTCGCTTCACCGGTGATGTCCTCCGGGGAGGCATCCATCAGTACAATCGATGTATTTCATAAGGCTATGCCTCCATCACTTGAGACGCTGGAGGAGACGAATGCACTCCTGGAGTATTTCATTGATGAGTATGAAATCACATACCATCTCATTACGGATTCAGTCACGGTGGATCTGATTCAGAAGTACAATCTTCCGGATACGCACTTCCCCTTTGCCGTTTTGATTAACGGAAGCTATTCCGCAATGATTGATGGTGAGAAAATTGACTTCGTGCATTTTCCTCTTTTCATGCACGGTATCGGAAGACACGAAGGCAACTGGTCAATGGAATACCTTGAGGTTGTACTCAATGACAATACGTTGCTGATGGATGAGAATATTCTGCCTGTCTTTGATGAAGAGGGAGACACGCTTTGCCCGGATGAGGGCTCCTCTACGGTTATCGAGAGCATCCTGAGCGATGCTGTTTCCTATCTTGGAGTACCCTACGTATACGGCGGCACGGACAGCAGCGGGTTCGACTGCAGCGGCCTGGCCTGGAGGGTATTCAATGACAACGGGATTTCTCTGCCGCGAACCGTCAGTGCTATGGAAACTGTTGGGATGCCGGTTGATCGGGAAGACCTTCAGCCGGGGGATCTGCTGATATTCAACAATCCCAAGCATACAGGCATATATCTGGGAGACGGAGAATTTATACACTGTTCTTCATACCTTGACCGGGGAGTGGTGATAACTCTTTTGAGTCATTCGAACTACTCCCGCCGGTATTCCTCAGCCAGGAGGGTTCTGGGTATCGAGCAGGATAACTGATAATTTCCTTTCTTCCGTAAATCTACCGTACAGGTATTCTGTCGGATCAGCTTAGAAACTGCTTTTGATAGCTCCCCAGCTTGTCTGTTCAAAAGCCGTCATCATGAAGGAATCGGTATTTCATTGAATGCTTCAGAATGTACTGATACGAACATTTTCACACACAATAGAGAAGCGGGAGGAAGAAATCCCCCCGCTTCTTTTCAGAGCCTTAGAAGGTCAGAACTTAACAGCCCGGACACTCTCTACAATATCGCCTGCTGTAAACCTCACGATGTATACTCCGGCTGCAAGCCTGTCGGTACTCCAGTTGACAGAATGCAGCCCGGCTGCTACTTCATCGCTGAGCAGATTATCAACTACATGTCCGCTCATGTCGTACACCGAAACCTCAACTTTGCAAGGGGTGTCGATGTTAAAAATGACTGAGGAAACAGGCGAAACGGGATTACCGGTAATAGTAAGTCCGCCGGTTGAAGGAAGAACTGGAATCGGTGAGTCTCCTATCTCAACACTACTAATGAGTCCGCCGAGATAATAGAGATCTCCGCAGGAATCGGGGTCATCGTCCCACTGGGGGTGCTCCTGTCCCGATTGAGCGCAGGTATCCCACGCTTTTGCTCTGTCGAAGGCTTCCCAGAAGGAAACTTTTCCATCGCCGTTCACATCAGGCACACCAGGAAGAGCTCCGCCCGGTACACTGGTGGCGGGAGGAGTGGAACCGTGCATGGCACCTGTCCAGTAATAGACGTACTCATCGTATTCGGGGAAGGTAGCTCCAGCCCAGCTTGATTCGGTGGCGTTGGCTGCCGATGCGAATGAACTGGGTGCACCGGTGCTTCCGGCAAGGGTTTCCTCCAGAAAACCGCCGGAGTAGCACTGTTCATGGACCGCATGGCATGTAGCGAATGTAAGCCCCTCAAGATATGTCTGGTAATCGTCATCATCCAGTTGCTGCCATGACCACAGGTTAAGAATGACTTCAGGCGGAGAGTCTAATAGTGTCCCGGGGCCGCCGTGGTCGGTGCAGAAAATAAAGAGATGGTCGTCTGCTCCCACCATTGAAGTAATGTCACTGAATCCGCTGCTGACGCCAGTTGAAGTAGCATCGTAAATAATGTCGGCGTCAGCGTCACCATCGAAATCGGGATTGGAGTTCAGACCTCCGGACTGATCAGGAGCGGGGTTAAGCCCGTCAGCGAAGCAGACGATTATGTGATCATCCTCAAGAAGGTAATCGTGTGCGAGCACATTGTAGATAAACTGGACGTCTCCATAGTACCTGATGTGGTTGTTTCCCTGGTCGGCTCCGCCCGAGATGATAAGGGCGTACATATGCTCTGCATTTGCCGTTGTGGATTGCACATTGGGTGTGAACCAGGCGATGAAATCCTCGCGCTGACCCTTTCCGTCAACCTGCGGAAGGCATGTATGGGTGACGGTCATTTCTGCAAGTACACTCGGAGGGGTGGTCATCCTGATGATTTCCAAATCACCATTCAGTCCGACAAACACCCAGCGGCACGGATGTTCCCAGTTTGCGTATGCCATGTCATCTATAAGGACAAGATAGCCATCCATTGGAACGGTCACTTCTTCGTGCCATGACTCAACGATAGAGCCTTCGGTGACGATCCTGTCAAACACCATGATTGATCTGCCAGTGATATTTTCATCCAGTATTTCTGAGAATACCATGTCTGCAGCTGTATTCGCATTAACTACGCTTCCGGCACCCGCAAATGCCGCAAGCAGAGCAAGAACAGTAAGAAGTTGCTTCATTATACCTCCAAAATGATGGTAAAATTCGTAATGTCACTTAACAATGACATCTTAGTGTTGTTTGAAGAAATAGTCAATAGAAAAGACGGATTTAGACCACTGATTTCAGAAATGAAGTGCCTGAAAATGGCGGGAGCAAAAGCCTTCAATTAGAATACAAGCTTAGCAGAATACAGCTGTGTAAACTCTGATTTAAGGATTACAATGAAACTCTTCACGGTACTTATCGCAATTCTTCTCACCACAGCCTGCCTGGCCACCGATATCGATCAGGCGATGGTAAAGATCTATACCAACAGCATTACTTACGACTATTACATTCCCTGGAGTACCGATGCTCTCACGGAGAGTTTTGGCTCAGGTTGTGTAATCGATGGGAACATGATACTTACTAACGCCCATGTTGTAAGCAACGAGACCTATCTTCAGGTGCGGAAAGAGGGTGATCCCCGGAAGTACCAGGCATTTGTGGTAGCCCTGTCTCATGAGGCCGACCTGGCGCTGCTGACGGTGAATGATGATTCTTTCTTCCAGGGCATAGATCCTCTTGAACTGGGTGAGCTTCCCTACCCCAGGGAACAGGTTACGGTCTATGGCTACCCCATTGGCGGAGATGCCCTCAGCACAACTCAGGGAGTTATTTCCAGGATAGAGAGTTCCCGCTACGCTCACAGCGGCCTTTCCCTGCTTACCGTGCAGATTGACGCGGCCATCAATCCAGGTAACAGTGGCGGACCCGCCGTCATCGCCGACAGGATTATCGGCGTTGCCATGCAGAGCATTAACCAGGCAGATAACATTGGCTACGTGATACCTGTTCCTGTGATAAGGCATTTTTTTCAGGACATAGAGGATGGTAGCTACGACGGATTCCCCTCCGCCGGATTCAGTTATCAGACCATTCGTAACGCTGCTTTTTCGGAAAGGTTCGGTATTGAAGAAGAACAGGCCGGTGTGATGATCACCCGGACAGCCTATGGCTCACCGGCAGCAGAGGTTCTGGAACCGGGTGATGTAGTAATGATGATAGACGGCAGACCCATTGCAGGGGACGGCACTGTGGAATTCAGATCCGGCAGCCGTACCAGACTGGACTATATGGTTAACCGGCGCCAGATAGGCGAGCCCATTCCACTCGAGATAGTCAGAGATGGGATATTGGAGACGGTTGAGATAACACTCAGCACCACACTTCACGACCTTACTCTAGTCTCCTACAAGATATATGACACGCCACCGGAGTACTTCATATTCGGAGGAGTAGTGTTCTTACCACTTACACTCAACTATCTGGAAGAATGGGGAAGTGACTGGCACCTGAACACCGTTGATTACCTCAGCTATCCTTTGTTATTCGATAATTGGCAGACCGAAGAGCGGGAGGAAATAGTAGTCCTCTCCTTCATGCTTCCTGCTGAAGTGAACACTGGTTATGAGGGAATTAACTACGAGATAATCGAAATGGTTGATGGTGCCCCGGTACGAAACTTCTCCCAGTTCGTCGAAATGGTTGACAGCGGCACAGACCCATTTCTTGTGCTGACCACCAGTCTTGGTAAAATTATCGTACTTAACAGGGAGGAAGCCATCGCTGCCAGGGATGATATCCTGACCCGTTACAGTATCCCCGTGGACAGAAATGTGTTCTAATTGTTCAAGCCCGGAGCAGTTCTTCGCGTTCTTCCTCTGTTGAAAGTGATTCCGAATAGTAATCTTTTACACGTTCGTCCAGTCGGTTCAGTTTCTCCTCGAGTGCCAGTACCCTTTGTGATGCTTTGCGGTCATGTGTAGCAAGGGATTTCTCAATGGAGGTAGTCATTTTCCCGATGATAGCGGCCGCTTCCCTCGCTGCCTCGGGAAGCACACCATCGGCTTCTGCGATGTTGCCGCTGATCCTTTCCCTGGCCTCGACCATGTTGACAGCATGGTCGGAGACCCTCTCGATATCGTTGATCGTATGAAGCAGAACTATATTCATGGCAGGAAAATAGAATCTATCTTCGACCAGGACTTTCCAGCGGGGCATCTGCCGATGTCATGTATTACGGATGGCTATGCAAATGGAGTATACATCGCAAGGTTCTCGTCCGGAAATCTATCCCCCAGTGTAGGATTCACTCTTGCAAGATAATGAATGCAAAATTGAACTGCTTGAAACTACAGAATTGATTCATTCTGTAATTTCAGATAGAAAGAACTGATATTATCCGGCAATACTATTTGTCATAAACAATACTGAAAGAATCACTCCATCCGATGATATCCTGTGTATTTGTCACCTTCAGCTGATAACCTGAACCCATAGTCCAGGATGCATCAAGCGGTTCTTTCATCCGCTATCTGTTCATTAACCGGTTTCTCCTACTCGCTGGAGTACTCGGCAGCGTTCTCCTGGCCCTTGTAATCATCCCAGGTCTGTACTTCCCCGGATAAGTAGACCTGACCCTGGTTAGGAAAATGTGCCTGTATGAATACCCATTCCCTATCAATGCCAACGTGTTCTTCTATTGCTGCGGCGAGACAGGTCATCATGGAGGCAATTAGTTCATTAGTAAAAAAACCAGGGACATAAAGATCTACAAGAATGGGATAATCTGTTGTTTTCTCCCCCATACAGATGACGTTGGTCATGGGCACCCAGTAATAAGTAATGTATTGCTCTTCGATACCGGTATCCCTGGACACATCCGCACTGATTCCCGCCAGCACTTCGTCAATATCCCCGTCAATGGGAAGAGCACATATCTTCACCATTGGATCCGCCGCATACAAACCCTCATGTGATGCTGACTCTTCAGTGCACGGCACTGTAGCGCCCTGCAATACTCCCACAGTGACTAAAATCGTAAATAGACACATACCGTAAGTACTTCTTACTTTCATTAAATTCCTCCTTGGAATTTGGGACTGTTAAAGTTCATACACTATCTGAATCGTTAATGAATACTATTATTCGTTAGTTGTTTGTCCAGCCCTGATCCTCTACCGGAAAAATAGCAACGATGAAACACTCCCGTAATGACATGAATGAAAGCTGAATACACTATTCATGAGTCGATACGCCTATCTAGATAACGTCGGCTTCCAGTAGTGACTGGTTTCTTCATTGGTCACCGTACAGCACGAAAATCTCCTCTGTTTTCCGGAAACAAGTGCATGTCGCAGGACAATCCGGATGCCCGCGACCCTATTATTGGGTTGACCAGATGGGGCTGAGCAGGTTATCATAAATTCAGGTATTTAATCACGAAGAAGGCTTCGGAGCCTTCTTAGGGAAGCCGCTGAGGTAGCCTGGTCGCCGACCTCTTCCGATGTTCTGATCTCGATTGTGGGTCCATCTCCCCGTGTCGTGATTCTGGGTACCAGCACGGGTTTCGCGAACGGATATTTCACCCTTGTTGACAATGTACAATTTTCTAAAAACGTGTTCGCCTACCTGTCAGGATACCCGGTGCTGCTGGAACCAGGCACGTGGGGCGCGATCAAGGCCATGAATGACTAACCGGCATGAATAAACGAGACCGGCCCTCAATTCGTGAGAAAATCACGTTCTGAAGGCCGGCCCTATTTTATGCGTAGCAAAGGGGGTGGGATTCACTGCGACTCGCTACGCTGCACCAAGGTGAACTCACCAGTTTGATCCTCGATCAAAAGTCCGAATCAAAAACATCAGTATGAAAGCAAACCCCCCGAAGAGCGGGGGTTTTATTTCCATGGCGGGGCATCATGATAGATTATCGAACTTTCGGATCTCCTGATTACGCAACAGAATTAAGGAGCGCAATCTGAAGATTGCATTTGCATTTATAGGCTGCGTTGCTTTTGTTCTGGCGTGTTCTTCCGAGGACGATGAAAGCTGCAACAACTCTGATGAGATTATCTTTGAACTGGTAATAGTTGACACAATCGGTATTGAAATGGGAGACTCGAATTACGTATTCGGAACGATTATTGATGCTGCATATCTCCCTGACGGAAGAATTGCTCTCCTTGATGCGCGGAAAGATAGGATATCAATATTCAGCGCTCAGGGGGAGTTCCTGTTCAGCTTTGGGGATGAAGGCAACGGTCCAGGAGAGTATGTCGAACCCGTTGAATTGGCAGTGCTCGATGACGGCAGACTTACTGTCTGTGATTACATGCAACAGAAACTGCTGTTCTACGATTCGCTTCTGAATTACTCAAATGAGCTTTCGGACTTTGTCCCCAACCCTCCGCATGGGATCGAAAATGGAAATAGTGGTTCCGTGGTTGGGATGCAATCGCACTATTACCATGAGGGTGAAATAACCTATTTTGGGTTAAGGCTGGGATCCTGGTCGGACTCAAATGGACCGGATCTGATATATGCATCTGCATATACTGTCCCGGAAGATGGCAGGATCTATACAGCCCCTACTTCTTGCGATGAGTACAGCATCACCAGTTACAGCCCAGAAGGTGATACTCTCTTTCATTTAACTGAGCCTTATATCAGAATAGCGAAGACACCTGAAGAAATCGAATCCGAGTATATGCCATACAATCCAAATGACTATTCAAAAGTAATCATTCTTAACATCGTTGAGAATTAGCGCAGACAGACTATTCAAGTTCTTTTGATTGTATTCACATATATAGTTAGGAAACATAGGGATAGGTCTAGAAGGTTCCAGTTTGATCTTCGACCGAAAGTCCGAATCAAAAACATCAGTATGAAAGCAAACCCCCCGAAGAACGGGGGTTTTATTTCCATGGCGGGGCATCATGATAGATTATCGAACCATCACACATGAAGCAAATATATCTATCAATAAAACTACGAAAGAGTTCATAACTGTCATTGAGAACCGCAGACAATCTACTCAGACGCTGGTCACTTCTTGCATGATTAGCCTGGCATCTCGTAAACAAGGCAATTCAACCGCACATTTGACATGACCATTTAGAATGACCATAATTAAAGTTATTGGAGGTGAATCAACATGAAAACCCTTGCTATAACTGATTTCAAGGCTCATGCTCTTCAGATATTGGGTCGGATTGCAAAAACAAAGGAATCTGTGGTAATAACGAAGAGGGGAAAGCCATTAGTTGAAGTCATTCCGTTTTCTGCAAGCAAACCTGCTCCAGGGAAGTTGTCTGAAGCATTGGTGTTCGAGAAAGACATAGTCTCCCCTCTTGGCGAAGACATGTGGGATGCATGCAAATGAAGTACCTGCTTGATACACACGTATGGATCTGGTGGAACATGAATCCACAGAAACTATCCGCCAAGATACACTCATTGCTTTCAGACTCAGAACAATATGACTCACTTCTCCTTTCGGCCATCTCTCCATGGGAATTCAGTAAGCTCCTGGAGAAAAAGAGGATCGGTATCTCCTGCAATCCAGAAGAATGGATTGCCGAAGCCCTGGATATGACAAAGCTTCGGCTTATACCACTGACGCCAACCATAGCGTATCGATCGACATCCCTGCCTCAACCATTCAATGGAGACCCAGCAGATCAGATCATTGTGGCAACAGCCAGAGAAGAAAACGCTTCAGTATTGACAAAGGACAAAATCATACGGAAGTACGAGCATGTACGAAGTCTTTGGTAGAGTGGATAGATAACCGTTACGGGAAAACTCACCCTACTAGACCTTAAGTCAGGCTTGATCTTTGATCAAAGGTTCGAATCAGCAACTTCTCTACAGAAGTAAAAATCCCATTAAGGGGGGTTTTATTTCCATGGCGGGGCATCATGATACATTATCGAACTTTCTTCGATATAACTGATGAATGCTTTATTAAAGTTGTCGAGGAGATCGAAAGGTTTCATATTCTTACATGATTAGCAAGGAGTTGATTCAATTAGACGCATATTAGAGGAGCGCAATATGAATAGAATGGCAGTAACGGTTGTGTGCTTTCTTCTTATTCTGGCGTGTTCCACCGAAGAACATGGTATTATCAAAAATACTCATGATGAGAATGAAATCTCAACTGATACTGTGAATCTTGAAGAGCAGACATCGACGCAAAGTAATATTACCGAGCAGAATGATGATCCAGACAGAGACTCTTCGAGATTACCAGCGGAATCTTTTCCAGAGTGCATGTATCGTCCCTTACCGGAATATCCTGATAGTGCATTGGATGCAGGAATCGAAGGAGAAGTTAACGTAATTATCCTACTTGACAGTCTTGGAGCAGTGGTGGAAGTAGAAATCTATTCATCTAGTGAATCTTATTTACTTGATCAAGCCGCAATTGATGCCGCCTGGAAAAGCAAGTGGCTTCCTGCTGAAGATGATGGAGTAGGAATTAGTGTTTGGACTGCAGTACACTATGATTTTGTACTTCAAGACTAGTTCGGCCATTGAATAGCACGAATCGACCATTGAAGTCTGCGTCCTCAGTTACACCTTTATAGAAGCCCCCAGGGAGGGGGCATTCACTGCAATGGCGTGGATGCAAGGTTTAAAGACCATTAAATCGACTGGTTAGCAGATGCAATTTATTTGAGAAACACGCAATAGTTCATTAAACGGACTTCGAATTTTGTATGGTCTTGTGTCAAGCGACAATATGTTCTTCCTGTCGGTATCGAGATGACGCAGAACGGTTTTACAAGGTTCTGCCGAAGAGACTGATGAAGTTCGGGCTTGAGGTAGCTCCTGATAAGACACGACTTCTGCTCTTCAGCCGGTATCATGTGGGATTGCAGCGAAGATTCACCTTCCTCGGGTTCGAGTTCTATTGGAAGGAAGACCACAGGGGGAATCCTTGTGTGGCAAGGCGTACAGCCCCGAAGAAACTTCAGGCAGCCTGCCTGCGCATCAAGGATTGGATCAAGTGCAACCGACATCTCAGGGGGAAAGAGTTCTTCAGAGGTTTGAATCGTCGATTACGAGGACACTACAACTACTACGGGATTATCGGAAACTCACGAGCGATAAACCGCTTTTACTTTTGGTCACTTCAATGTACATTCAAGTGGCTGAATAGAAGAGGTGGCCAGCGGAAGAGTTACGATAAGGAACACTTCAAGGATATATTGAAGCATGTAGGAATTGCACATCCTCGAATCACACAGAAGAGATACCGGAAGGTCTTTGCATAAGCTTCCAGTCTTGCACGGAAGCGAGTACAACCGAGGAACCGGATGCGGGAAAACCGCACGTCCGGGACTGTGCGCTTTCTATTACCCACAAGTACAAGATATTCTAACGCCCTCCCTCTTTCTTGAAAATCTCAATGTTAATTTCGATGAGTTGAGCGATAATCATCCTTAGTTTTGAGTAATTAGCGATCATCTCTCTGATTCTCGGCAGCCTCCATTCCGGAATGTACACAATTCGTGATTTTTGCTCAATGTTCTTATAAGTCAGCCGGTAGGCTCTTCGCGAGGTTTTTGTTTCGCATATACAGCGTGCCCTGTTGCATTTTGCACAGACGCTGTTGACGGATCCCCGCACAAAAT
>JAUWMQ010000109.1 GCA_030613065.1 Candidatus Aegiribacteria sp.
ACCATTGGCTTTTCCATGAAACAAACATAATATGCTCCAGATTAAGAGTCCAGCCCTACAACTGTGAATGGCTGTTTGGTCTTTCAGGCGCGTGCGATCCTAAACTGATCTCGATTCAAGATGGTATGGCTGAATAGTTACGATAATTTCATTAGAATATCCCTTCATAAATATTCACAGAATATTAATATCCTGCCGATATTTTCATCATCTCAGCAGGCATAGACCGGTTGTTTCCGTAATACTTCCGGATTGGATCCTGCAGAAGTAAAGGCCGGCTGAAACAGGCTCACCGTTCTGGCTTCTTCCATCCCAGTTCACAGTATGGGCTCCGGCGGCAAGCTCGGAGCTCTCGAGAGTAGACACAATCCTGCCGGAAAGATCATACACTTCAATTGAAGTAAATCCCGGTTCGGAAAGCTCGAATGAAATGAATGCCGAGGAGTGGAAGGGATTCGGGCTGGCACACAGACCAAGCCGGTGAGAAGGTTCCAGGGTGATGCCAGTTTGTGTGACTGTGAAGTTAATGGTATCTGCTGCAACAGCAGCACCCCCATCGAAGGATGTCACTATCAGCTCGTTCGATCCCACCTCCGCTAACAGATCATCCCGATAGGTATACTTAAGACCGGTGCCGAAGGCGTAGAGGTTCCAGTCCATACCTGCTATGTAAACAACACCGTCAGTTATGGCCGGGCTGGAGTAGATATCATCAGCACCAGTTATGTAAGACCATATCTCTTCCCCGGTGTCGCAGTCCAAAGCGATGACTCTGGCTCCATAGGGATTGTCTATTTCACCATAGAATACAATACCGTCTGCTATACCGGAGGATCCATGCTGGCACCCTGGAACAGCCCAGATAGTGCTTCCTGTACCTGCATCCAGACAATAATAGTTTCCCCATCCTTCATTCGCGAAGAACAACCTGTTATCGTGATAGGCAGGAGTTGCGGTGATGTTGTATGAAGAGAATTGCTGATCCCAGATTGTGTTTCCCGTTACAGCATCAATTGCACGGGAATGTCCATCATAACCGTTGATATAGATAATACTATCAACAACTGTGGGAGATGAGTCCCAGTAGCCTCCATAGCTATCGATGTTCTCCCAGATGATCGATCCCGTAGTGGCATCCAGGGCATACAAAGGGGTCTCGCCGTTGCGATATGTGGGGACAAATACCATGCCGTTCCAGACCGTCATACAGCTCGCCGTCATTCCAGAGAGTGTATCCGCCCATATTTCCAGACCTGTTGCTGCATCGAAGCAATAGACATAGGAAATACCATTATACGGGTCTCCATTTGTTCGTCCACAATACACCCTGCCATCTACCACTGCAGGTGTGCTTCCACCTCCATCGGCAGCATCGGTAGCCCAGATCCTCTCACCGGTCAGGGCATCCAGACACCACAGTGAATCGCTGGCTATGAACAGGTAACCGTTCTTCACCGTAACAGCATCATCTGTCATACCAGTGTGGTACTTCCATATCAAGTCACCAGTAGCAGCATCCAGGGCATAGAGAGAATCAGTACCCATGTTTGATGGATAATAAACAATACCATCCACTATCACCGGGGTGGGGAACTCGTGACCATCTCCAGTGACAGGTGCGGTCCAGAGTATTGTGTCGTCCGTCGGGGCGGGTGACTCTGAAAAACCAGTGTGAAGATCATTAGCCATGTATGTGTACCAGTCGGTGTTGAGCCTGGGGATCTGTACTACTGACTGCCCGTTAATTGAGTAATGTACATACTCAGGTATCTCATTCTCATTCTCCACAATGGCCCTGACAGTAAGCCAATCATCGTTATAAGTCTCTCCGTCAACAGGTTCTGTGATATTCACGCCGGTAGCGGAAATAACAAAAAGTACAAAGCAGGCTGCGATTCCCATAGTGCGCCCCCTCATTCCTTAGTAGCTGAAATATTCTGCAGCATTTGCCCAGACTGGACATTCATAAATTGATGATATTCCAGTTATAGCATCAGGTCAAGACGGTATAAGAGTTAGCCTGCATTTTTACCTGCATTTGTTTCTGATTTCATCCCGCAACGAAATGATATCATAGGTAAGTTTTTCCTCAGCGGCCCTGTCGAGAAACTTTACGAGTTCTCTGCAGGAGAGAATCGTTCTCCGGCAAAGCTTCAGAATTCTCCTGTTCTTTTATCAGGGAATATTCAGCAAGTACGTTTCTCGGGAATGGACCGGTTTGCTTTTGCGACACAATCCAGACATATTGTAACCACTTATGAATATGTGGAGACTATATGTCTGGAGATAATAATGACTGAACGCTCTGAGGATATTTTCCGTAAGCACGGTGGCCAGCTGCGTATGGCGGAGGCCATAAAATTCGGAATCTCCCGCTATATGCTTTATGGCCTCAGGGACAGAGGTATCATAAGGCAGGTTAGCAGAGGTATCTATCGACTGACCGAGCTACCCCCGATCAGTAACCCCGACCTGGTTACGGTGAGTCTTCGCTTTCCGAACGCTGTCATCTGTCTGATCTCTGCTCTGGCATATCATGATATCACAACTCAAATTCCACATTTTGTCTCAGTGGCTGTGCAGAGAAATTCACGACTGCCATCACTTGACTACCCTCCAATCGAACCACACAGATTCTCGAATGATGCCTACAGCGCCGGCGTTGAAGAGTGTATCATCGATGAAGTACCTGTAAAAGTTTACAGTCCAGAGAAAACCCTCGCTGACTGCTTCAAGTTTCGTAACAGAATTGGAATGGATGTGGTACTGGAAGCGTTGAGACTATACAGTATAAGAAGAACACTTAACACGGAAAGACTGATTAAATACGCTGGAGTCTGCAGAGTCGAAAAAGTAATGCGCCCGTATCTGGAGTCATTAGTATGAACCCTCCCCGGAATATTCCGGCATCGGTCCGACAACGCCTTCTTAACCTTGCCAGAAACGACAAGCGGCCATTCACTGAGTTGCTCCAGTACTATGCAATGGAAAGGTTCCTATACAGATTATCCAAATCTGCTCATGCGGATCGCTATATTCTCAGGGGAGCTTTGATGCTGCAGGTCTGGCGCGTGCCTGAATTCCGCTCGACAATGGACATCGATATGCTGGGAAGAATAACCAACAATGAAGCCAAAATCATAGCACAGATAAAGGAAATTCTAGCCACAGATGTGAAAGCAGATGGGCTTTCCTTCAACCCCGACTTTATTGGATTATCCAGCTCCGAGGCTTCTCTGCTACAGCATGCAAAGTACTATTGCTGAAAAATTCGAAACACTGGTCAAACGGGGTGTACTGAACAGTCGTATGAAAGACTTCTACGATATTTGGTCATTATCCAGACAATTCAATTTTTACTTGACTCCGTTGGCTGAGGCCATCCGACTTACATTCAGCAATCGCGAAACGATACTACCCATTGAGATCGAAGCCTTCACTGAATCTTTTGCAGAAGCAAAGCAGGCACAGTGGACAGCATTCCGAAAAAGAACTCGTCAAGATCATGTCCCTGCATCATTCAGGGAAATCACCATTGTAATCAAGGCTTTTCTGTCACCAGTAGTCATTGTCATTCTATCAGGTAGGAATGGGAACAAATACTGGACTGCCCCGGGTCCATGGTCCTGATCTCCTGCGTCAATGAAGTGAACAATTACAACCGGGCTAAGTATTGTTTCTGATTTCATCCCGCAACGAAATGATATCATAGGTAGGTTTTTCCTCAGCGGCCCTGTCGAGAATCTGAACGAGATCCTTGCTTATTATTGCCGGTGAAAGTTCTTCAGGCATATCATCCCCGGGGATCTGAATCATTTGCCAGAGATCATGAACAGGAATAACAATACTGACAGGATCGGATGCTATAGAGATGATTTCCTGAACACTTCTGATACAATCCAGTTTTTCCTCTAGAGTTTCAGCGTTTTCAAAACGAATTCTCTGCAGGAGGGAATTGTTCTCCGGCATAGCTTCAGATTTCTCTTGTTTCTCTATCAGAGAATTGGATTCTCTGGCGGCAGCTTCCGCTTCCGGAAGTCTTCCAAGACGGAAAAGAGTTCGTGCTCTGTCTGCCTGAAAGAAGTAGATATAGTGGACGTAATCCAGCTCCTGGAAAATCAGTATTGCCTGATCGAAAGTACTCAGAGCGCGTTCCAGCTCACTCTGTCTCATCAGAACAACGCCCATGTAACCGAGTGCCTCAGCCTCACCGTAACGAATACCAATATCGCGAGAGGTCTCATAGTATTCCTGAAGCATCTTCAGCGCCCCGGAGTAGTCTCCCTTATCGGTTTTGAGTAATGCAAGTCCGCAGGAGTGATAGGATATGTAATACCGATCACCAATTTCCCGTGCGATATCAAGCGCTTTCCGGTAAGTCAGTTCCGCTTCTTCAAATTGATTCTTATTGTGAAATACATCCGCAAGATTTCCAAGGCTGACAGAATGCAGCCTTTTGTCCTTGTGCTTTTTCGCCACATCAATTGCTTTCTCGAGAATCTGCTGTTTCTCGGCAGGATCGGCTGCCGTAGATGCCATATTATTGTACACCTTGGCGTTGCTTTCAGCATCATCTTTCATCTCTTCAAATACTCTCAGCTGCTTCTCAAACAGTGTTCTGGCTTCACTGACATGACCTGTCATGAACTTGATCGCGGCAAGATACCCGGTGGATTCGTATATCCCTTTCATATATCCAAGCTCGTTATGGATTTCGAGAGCTTTTTCATTCACTTCCATGGCTGTCTTCATGTCTCCGAGGCGGGAGGTAAGCCACGCACGCATGCCCATTGCTTCCGCGTATCTCTTTCTGTCTCCTGCGGACAGGGCCAGTTCTTCGGTTCTTCTGGCCAGTTCCACAGCTTCCTTGCACCTTGCGAATATTCCAAGGATCTGAATTTCCTTTAACATTGCGGCAATTAACTGTTCTTTCCTGTCCGGCTGAGTTTCAAGAAGCTCCCTCAACCTTACAACGGACTTGTAACTAAGTTTTACATCACCGCTTCTTTCCGCAGCCTGAAGCACTTTATCAAGGTAAAAGCATGCTGTCTCGCTATCTTTCGCCCTGTCCCAATGGTATGCAAGATCAGGGAAAAAAGTCTCATCACCCGGATATATATTCTCAATGGCGCAAGCTGCTATGTTGTGAAGTTTAGCAAGCTCACTTTCCAGCTGCATGCTGTATGCTGTTTCCCTGAGAAGAGCGTGATGAAAGATGTACACGATTTCTGAAATAGATGACCAGAGTTTCTCTTCTGCACCATTACTGAGCAACGGCGCGAGTTCTCTGCCTGTAAGCATGGCAGAAAGAACCCTGGAATTGAACTCAAACCCCAGAACCGAAGCTGTTCTCACAACTCTTTTCAGATCACCCGACAGACGGTCTATCCTTGCCGTCAGGAGATCAACGATTCCTCTGGGAATCTTATCGGGAGATGCGGAGAGGGTAATGATGCCATTCTTTTTCTTTATTGAATCTGACTCGGCAAGATATACAGCGTACTGGCGAAGATAGAATGGATTCATGAGGGAGTGTGTTACAAGGAATTTTACCAGATCGGGTCCGGGTATTCCTCCCAGAATATCCTTTACAAGTTCGGGAAGTGTCTGTTGCTGGAGTGGTTCGAGGTCAATGATAACAGATTCCTTTTCAAAGGAGATTTCTATTCTTGAGCCATCGTCATGTGTCCTGGCTGCAAGAGCAAGAACAATGGGAAGATTATCCAAATTTCTGGTCATACTTCTCACAAGGGATTCGGAACTGTCATCCAGCCATTGAATATCGTCTATAACCAGGAAAAGAGGTTCAGGCTGAGCAATACCGAGAAAGAACTCACGCAGGGCGGTAATTGTGTTTTCCTGTTTTCCTTCCGGTCCAACCTCATGGTAGAGAGAACCGGGCATATCAATTCCAAGAAGCGCGGATAGAAATGATACGGTTCTTTCAAGTTCAAGAACCCTGTCCGGATACTGGTTTCTTATACTCGCAGATAGGGTCTGGAATACTCTGTTGAACACGGCAAGATTATCCTTTTCAGATGAACCCCTCTTCTGCTGGAAATAACCTCTCAGAAATGTGACAAACGGTCCGAAGCTTCGTCTGATAATGTCATCGCATCTCAGATGGATTCTTCTGAACCCCTGAGTTTCCAGGATATGGCCAGCCTCCCACAGGAGATGAGATTTGCCGGTTCCTGCCGGAGCTGAAACCAGAAAAACACTGCCAGTGGAATCATCCACCGATTTTCGGGCCAGTCCGGTAATCGTCCGCAGTTCTTCATCTCTTCCAAGAAGTTTGCCCTCGTAAGGATATCTGCATGATTCAACAGTGTTGTCCTCAAGCCTGAAGATACTAATTTTATCGGTCATACCCTTAACCCTGACAGAGATTGCTCTGCCAGATCCCGGAGCTTTAATGGAAACCCTGTCACTAACATATATTCCGGGATTATCCTCAAACCTCATAATCCGGGCAGCTATATTTACCTGGCTTCCAAGAACTGTATAGGTTCCCATCTGTCGAAAACCCAGAAAACCGGCGTACACGGTTCCAGAAGAAATAGCTATTCTGATAGGAAAGGGAGCAGAGTTGTGTATCTGACGGGCGAAAGTCAAAGCACGTTCAAGATCATTCTCATGAGCTTCCGGAGCTCCGAACAGGGTTAGAAAATAGAATCCATTCGAGTCGTAGTGAACTCCATTGAAAAATCCTCCTGTTTCCACTGAAGACTGTATCACCTCCGGGGCTATTGATCTGATCAGCTCCTGATCATCTTCTTCAACATTCACTGGAGTCAGGAACACAGGGAAAACTCTTCTGAATTCACCATAGGGTTCCGAATTGAGTAATTTCTCCGGGAAAAAGCTGGTTTCGAGAATTCTATCCGGAGCTCGCCCCCCCATTCTGTCAGCAGTATAAGATTCACCTGCAGATGTTTTTTCCCCGCATAAGGCAACCTCTCCCTGTTCGTGTTTTTCAAGAGCCTTGAAGGCCCTTCTGAACGCGCCTCCAGAGAAGAACCATCCTTTTCTCTCTCTTCCGAATATTCCCCAGTCTATTTTTCCGTCAGATCCTCCTGCCTTGAATTCGATTCTGGCAGTTGAAGATGCTGATGCCAGAGCCAATCTTTTCAGCATCTCTCTTCCGAAAACTTCTGCCTTTTCAATCGCAGTTCCCGGAAAGATTACAGCAAATGAGTCACCACTGAATCCGGATACAAAACCTCCACTTCCCCTGATCATTGACAGAATTCCTCTGGAATAAATGCTGTTCAGCGTATTTGAGAGAGCATCTGCTCCACTGTTTCCCTGTCTGGAAAGGATTTCAGCCATGGATGTGAAACCTGATGCATCGAATATCAGTACACTGCCGGAAACAGATCCTGAGAGATTACCATCGGACAAATTCAGTGAAATCAGACGGGGAACAAGATTAAGCACACTTTTCCTTCCTGCACCTGAAACGAATTACAGTAATGAGATACATCAAATTCACAACAGCAATGACGATGTATCAGTGTAATTCAGCCAGGATGTACTCCGCTACCTGTTCGGGAAGAAGCTCTGCAATCCTGTAGAGATCCTCAGAATTGCCCGATCCTCCGTACTGTGTTACGCCCTTCATTCTGAGGTTGATCGACTTTCTGAAACATGCTATTGCAATTGCCATCTTCGAACCCATGCCCGTATCGCGGTCGTGGTCCTCCAGCGTCAGGACAAGTTTGTATTCCGACAGTTCATCCAGCATCCGCTGGCCGATGCACTGGGGACAGCTGACTGCGAAAACAGCTGCTGAAACGTCATTGTCATGCAGTATTTCCCGGGTTTTCAGCGCTCTATAGACCATGTTACCCATAGCGACTATGGCTACATCGGAACCCTCTCTTATGTGGTCATGGAGACCGTATACGAACCTGTAATTCCTGCCGAAGAATGGTTCTCCATTCTCTTTCGTGATAATCGGCAGTTTTGATCTTCCCATGGCAACGAAGAAATTCCCCGGATGTGCCGCAGCGTACCTTGTTACCCTGTCGGGCTGGTTGGGGTCAGCAGGTACGACCGTGTTGCAGTGGTAGAGTGTTCCCATAAGGCTTAAGTAATTGATGCAATGATGAGTCTTTCCATCCATCCCCACGTCCAGGCCGCAATGGGTTGCCACAACCTTGAGATTGGTCATGTTGATATCGTTGAGTCTATGCTGGTTGAACGTTTCATCGGCCGCGAAAACTCCGAAATCCGCCCAGAAGACAACCTTACCTGCTATTGAGGCGGCCCCCGCAGCAGTGGCAGTGTTATGCTCCATGATACCCGACTGAAAAAAATGATCAGGGTATTCATTTCCGAACTGATTCGTTTTTACCGAACCGGCAAGGTCACAGTCGAAAACCATCGGCAGGTTATCGCTGTTCATCTTTGCCAGATCCATCAGCGCAGCGCCGAAAGCGCCTCTGTTGTCTCCCTTATGATCTTCCTCGTAGATGATGGGGGTTCCCTCACTGTCCAGTATCGCGCAGGGAAGCCTGAGGTTGAAGTCTTCCTTACCTGTCCATTTGTTTTTTCTAAGTTCGGCGAGTTCATCCAGGTCGTTAGTCAATCCAAGTTCATAAAGGGCGGATTCAGCCTGATCAAGTGTCAGCGCCATACCATGATACTTGGCATCGTTCTCCATGAAGGAGACGCCTTTACCCATGACAGTAATTGCCATGACAAGTCTGGGTGCCCTCTGTTCCTCTTCCGGCCTCAGTGCCCGGTAAAGGGCGGAAAGGCTGTGACCGTCTACTTCTGTGACATCCCACCCGTCAGCCCTGTACTCAGCGGCGATATCAGTGTACATGACCCTGTCGGTGCGCCCGGATATCTGAAGGCCGTTGCAGTCTACAACAACTGTAATGTTATTGAGCCCGTATTTCCGTATGAATCTTCTGGCTTCAGCTATCTGGCCTTTCTGATGTTCACCGTCACCGGTGATGATCCAAACATGGTTTCGTATACCCCTTGTTCTGTCGGCAAGCGCCATCCCCGCTCCGGCTGAGACCCCCTGTCCAAGATTTCCGGTTGTCAGCTCAACTCCGGGAATTGATCTTTCAATATGTCCTTCGAAGGGGCTGCCTGCTTTCCTGAAAGTCGCAACTGCCTTTATGAGGTCGAAGAACTCCAATCTGCCCAGTGTGGCATAGACAGCGGGGGAAGTATGGCCATGACTGACTATGATCCTGTCACGCCCTTCCTTCAGTGGGTCTTTCGGATTTACGTTGGCCTGAGACCAGAGCAGAGCGAAGATTTCAAGTGAAGACATTGAACCGCCCGGATGGCCGCTTCGGGCAAGCGTGGTCATCCTTAGAATATCACCCCTGGCATTCCGGCAGAATTCCTTAAGTGCCTTCTGTGTGTCGGTAGGAATACTCAGAGGTTTGAACAGCGTCCGTTCTATTTTACTCAAGAGTTCTGGCCCCTCATTTTTTTAATGAGTTTTTCCCGAACCTTATCAAACACGCTGTCCGCGTTTTCAAGTGACTCCGCGAGGTATTCCTCAGCTTCTTTCCTTGTACTTCCGGCGAACTCAGCATCCTTCATTTCTCCGAGGTTAATCAGCACATTGTAGTATGCGCTAACCGCTGCAGCTCTGGCTGCCACCGCCGCCACGCCTGCGTCTGAAACTGAAGCCTGCATACCCTTTTCTTCAAGGGATGACGCCATTCTGATTATTGCAGGGCACTGACTGAGTACCCTGAGGGGAACTTCTATCGCTTTCTTAATAGCCGCCTCTACGTCTCCGTCCTGTCTGGCCGCATCCATCCAGGCATTGAATGCGGCGGTATCATCATCGATAGCATTCAGAAGATTGTCCTTTACCGATTGGGCTTCGGGGGCGATTTCCCGCATCAGCTCCCAGTTGTCTACGCATTTTCTGTTTTTCACCGACAGGTTGGCCACCATTGCGTTAAGGGAAGCCCCCAGGGCTCCAATGAGCGCTGCGGCTGAACCTCCGCCCGGCGCCGGGGAATCGGTCGAAAGCTCGTCCTCGAAATCTCTGCAGGTCATACCTGAAATGTTCACATCCTTCTCGGTAACCATGTACTCGATGATTTT
>JAUWMQ010000027.1 GCA_030613065.1 Candidatus Aegiribacteria sp.
ACCATTGGCTTTTCCATGAAACAAACATAATATGCTCCAGATTAAGAGTCCAGCCCTACAACTGTGAATGGCTGTTTGGTCTTTCAGGCGCGTGCGATCCTAAACTGATCTCGATTCAAGATGGTATGGCTGAATAGTTACCTCTGGTCTTAAGAAATACAAAGGTAAAATTGATCTGGATATTGATCTGGACAGCGTCCGGAGTCGTGAATGCAGGTTTTAGTCGATTCTTCGGTCTGGATTGACTATTTCAGGGGCGGAGGTAACTCGGACAAGCTGGATTTCCTGATTGATGAAAACATTCTTGTTATTAACGATCTGATCCTGGCTGAACTGATCCCGTTTTTGAAAATTCAGAATCAGTATAAACTGATCGGCTTGTTGAGCTTCGTTGAACGGTTGGATTTGAATATTGATTGGGAACAGATCATCGACTTTCAGCACAGATGTTTGAGAAAAGGAATAAACGGCATTGGTATACCCGACCTGATCATCGCACAGAATGCACTTCAGAATCGCTGCGAAATCTACTCCCTCGACCAGCATTTCAAATTGATGAAGAAACCTCTGGAACTTGCACTGACTGAAGAGTAAATACGCCGAACAACTGCATGGACCATCGCAGGGGCAGAGCGATCACCCGACCTGATTCCTTTGCTGGTTATGCAGAGCGTTCCAGAGCATGAATTCCTACGTACCCATCTGCAGCAAAAATTATACCGGGATTAATGCTGACGCTACAAATGGTTTCGCAGGGTTCGGGGAGTTGAGCATGATCTGCTATTCTCCGAGAATCTCGTTCAATCCGGATATAACCTTACTCAGATTTTCCGGCGAAATCCTGGAAATTCTCTGACCGATTCGGTTAACCGATAGTGTTCTAATCTGGCTGATCTTCACCCATGATCTTTTTGGCAAAACATCTCCGATCAGTTCCAGAGTAAGGGGAAAACCAGCACGAGGTTCTCTGCTCGTTATTGCCATGCTGATTACTGTGCCTGAATGTTCATTGAATACACCTGAACTAAGTATCAGTACTGGCCTTCGACCACCCTGCTCATGACCAATAACAGGATTCAGATCAGCCCAGAAAACGTCACCTCTTAGTATTCTGGCCATGACTCCAACTCATAACTCATGCCTTCTTCGGCAACTCTCATTTCCTCTGTCTTATCCAGCTTTGCACATTCTCTGGCCAAACGAGTTCCGTGCTGCCTATCCAGCAAATGATGAATTGCCTTCTGTATTGCACCGCTTCTGCTTGGAAATACTTCATTATCTACAAGTTCATCAAGAGCTTTCAGCATCTCTTTACTTAAGCTGATTGCAATTTTTGCTGTGCTCATTATCCACCTCCAGTATTACCATTGGTAATACTCGATTTGCTGTCAAGCATCTCAACTCAATCTTTCAGGTCTTCAACGAACGCTCAGTTGCCCTTCGGAGGCTTTCAGCAACCCGTAAGAGGGGGGACTCTCCCTTGCCAATCTAATTCCAAACAGGGAATTCTATTTCTTGTTGGTGCTGCAATCACTCGATCTTTCGGCATTTCAACAAATCCTGGCGGCAATAGTCTGGTACGAGTTATTCCGGGCATAATCGTACAGATAAACCTTTTAATAAGGCCTTTACAGGGGGAAGGTAATGGCAGTGATGCGCCCCAGCTTGAACCTCTTGTCAGCTCTGCTTCGCACTGAGATTTGAACCAGCCGGTTATGCGAGGCGTTCGAATCAGGAAATACTCACTTGACACATATACCATATAGGTATAATTATTATACTATGGAATTCAAATACGACGCTCACAAGAACAAGAAGAACGCAAAGAAACACGGGATGGACTTTATAGAAGCTCAAAAGCTCTGGGATGATCCTGATCTAATTGAGATTCCTGCAAGAACTGAAGATGAATCCAGGCATATGGTTATTGGTATTATCGATAAGACTCATTGGTCAGGTATAATAACATACCGCAATTCAACGATTCGAATTATCTCGATACGACGATCTCGTGATGAGGAGGTGGTGATTTATGAAAGCTAAAGACCTGGACAAGAAATTTGATGATGGTGAAGATATTCTGAAGTACCTGGAACTCGCTCGCGCTCGTCGTGTAGGTCAAGATCAGAGACGTGTGAATGTTGATTTTCCTATCTGGATGATTCACTCGCTGGACAAGGAAGCTAAGCGTCTTGGTATTCCAAGGCAATCTCTAATCAAGACGCTCATTGCAAAACACATAGAAGATACCAGATTGTAACCGGTATTCGAACAAACGGCTTCAGCAGTCAAGCAACACTAAGCTACTATCCTAATTCTATCTGTTTGCTGCTGAGCCTTAACGTTCCGCAGGAAAAGGAATTGACAAATGTATATGATGAATGTATACATCTGGTATGGTAAACCCTTGTGATCGCCTGAAGGATAGTACGGGTTTCGAATGGGATGAGGGCAATGTCACGAAGAATTGGGAGAAGCATGATGTTTCCCAGTCGGAGTGCGAACAGGTATTTTTCAACAAACCTCTCATCATTCGCAGAGATAGCACTCATTCAGAAACCGAATCTCGTTACTTTGTTCTGGGTCGAACAGATTTTGGAAGACTTCTCTTTGTGGTTTTCACGATAAGAGAGAAGCTTATTCGAGTAATATCTGCAAGGGATATGACAAAGAGAGAAGAACGAAGGTATCTCAAATGAAGAAGAGAATTCCGAGATTCAGAACGGAAGATGAAGAGAGAAAGTTCTGGCAGACCCATGATTCCACCGAGTATATGGACTGGGATGAGGCTACAGAAATGATATTGGCCAAGCTGAAGCCTTCCACCAAGACTATTTCTCTCCGCTTACCCGAGTTCATGATCGAAGAGCTCAAACTCCTGGCTAACAAGAAAGATATTCCTTACCAATCATTACTCAAAGTATATCTTGCTGAGAAGCTGGAAGAGGAATTTGAAGGGATGCGGGTCCACTGATTACAGAAAAACGGCTATAGCAGTCAAGTAACAACACCTTACATACTGTGTTCTTGCTGCTAAGTTTTAGCGTTCGAGTATATGAGAAAGCTTGACAAATCCATATCGATGCCGCATATGTAATACGACAAGGAGGTCGATATGGATACCGTAAAATTGTCACCTAAATATCAGATTGTAGTCCCGAAAAGAATCAGGGAGAAAATGTCCCTTCATCCGGGAGAGATGTTCGAGGTCATCGGTTTTGAAGAAAGAATTGAGCTAATACCCATCCGTCCCATGTCTTCAGTCAGGGGGTTTCTTAAGGGATTTGATCCACTCTTTAATAGAGATGAAAGAGACAGGGTTTAATAATGAACCTTGTAGATACTTCGGGCTGGATTGAATACTTCTTTGACGATTCCAATGCCAAGCATTTCGCTAACGTAATAGAGGATACTGAAAATTTAGTCATATCCGTTATTAACCAGTATGAAGTATTCAAGAAGGTTTTGCTTGTTGCGGATGAGGAGAAGGCGCTAAGAGCTATCGCTCAGATGAAACAGGGACAAGTAATTCAGTTGACGGAAGAGATAGCTCTTCTTGCTGCCAAATTGAGTATTGAACACAAGATTCCAATGGCTGATTCTATGATATATGCCACTGGTCTATCCATGGAAGCTACTGTATGGACACAGGATGCAGATTTTAAGGACCTTCCTCAAGTGAAGTACATAATGAAGCCCGAACAAACCAATCCAGCAGAGCTGTAACCTTCTATCTCCATTTGCCATACAACTGCAGCCTGCTGATTTGAGGTAATTCTCCGGAGGATTTTAGATCACCGGAAAAACCATGGATGTTATTCATCCAGTTACAACAAGGTGGTTCTGCATCTGAATAAGGGGTTTTCCGGGCTTGTAGAAGCTGCTGTAAACGTATTCGGTGATCTCTTCCTTCTGCTCGTGCGAATAAGCATGCACGTTAGGATACAGAAGTATCATCCAGATAACCGCCATGAATTTCTCGAAATCATCGGTAAAGAACTTGACTCTGTGGGTTTCAACGCGAATATCTGCTTTCTCGTAACCTGGGTTTCTGCCCAGAGCTTTTCCGAATGAGGCAAGATCCTGGTCGTTGCGGCAACCGAAGAATTTTCCCGCGAAGTGATTGTAAAGCCATGTAGTGGAATCCTTCTCGGTGCAATCTGACGACATCAGAACCGCGTGGATTGCTCCTTCTTCTGCCAGAATGCTACCGTAGAGGCTGCTGAACAGCTCGGCCCAGTCAGACTCACTGGAATAGTAAAGCGAATGATGAAGAGTGATCAGATCCTGCCTGCTGCCTCCCAGTTCTTCCCTGAGAAACAGCTTCGCGTCTTCCGTGTGAACAAGGGTTTTGTTGTAATCCGCCTGAACAGTGGTTACATGATCTATCCAGTGGCTCTTTACCCTTCTGTTGATTACGGACAGGGGTACACTGTCTATATCAAGAAGATACAATCCCCCTCTGAACGCCGCCTCCAGAATCTGGAACTGAGGCTCCGAGCCTGACCCGATTGAAAGGGCTTTCAGACTGAGATCAGGGGGAGCCGATCTGAAGGTTTCCCTGATCACCCGCATCAGCATCTCCGCTATATCAACCTTGTCACCGCTGTTCTGCGACCAGATACTGTCTTCATCGTACATGTCAACTTCTCCGGCGCGGATGCCCTTCTCTATCAGACTGTTTTTAGCTGAGTTACTGTTCATAGCCATTGTTCTCCTGTTATTATTCTGTCAGCCTTCAGTAGATTGACGTAGTATAGTATTTTCCCTTCAGATGCAGTCTGGTGGGTACGCCCGGAGGAGCATATTCCTGAATAAGATGATTCGCGCTTTTTCCGTGCTTTAAAAGCAGGGCTTCCGCGTAGGCGGAACGGGATTGAGCGTACCTGCCCGAAGCTATCACAAGACCAGATTCCCCGCTGTGCAGCAGTTCAGGCAGTATGCCGGCAAGCCAGTGGATGGGGGTGTGGTTCCTCCAGCAATCTACAAATACTCTGGTAACCTTGCCTGAAAGTATATCCTGGGAGAATGTTGTTCTGTCTGAAGAAGTCTCTCCACAGAGAACCGATGTTCTGACTATCAGAGCAGCGGGATCAGCTTTCCGCACAAGTATATCCGCAATAAGCTTGGTCCATCCATAGAATGACATTGGAACAGCCGGAGAAGATTCCCGGTAGGGGGGAATTCCTCCGCTGTATACAAGATCCGTTGAAAAGTGAATCAGCTTAATGGTATTTGCGCGGCAGTATTCAGCAAGAGTATGCGGCCATAAGGTGTTCAGAATCCAGCTTTCCGCCGGGTTGTCCGCGCAGAGGGAAGGAGAGGATGCAGCGGCTGCGTTCACTACTATTTCAAAATCTTTTCCAAGAATACCTTTTCTGTCCTCGTGGGAGAGAAGATCACATTTTTCGGTTCCCCCGCCTCCGCCTCTGGACACAGGAAGGATATCCCAGGCATCCGAAAGGTCTTCAAGGATAACGGAACCCAGCAGGCCTGTAGCTCCGGTTAGAAGAACCCGAGGTTTCTTCAATTATTCCGTCTTTCTCCTTGAACGATTATGAAGGTTGCCGTGCCCCGGGCTTTCTCTTCCCCAGCCTGAAATACGGATGCCTTCATCTTCAGAATCGGACCTCTCCGTTCAACTAACTCGGCTTCTACTCTAACGGTTTCTCCGGTTTGTACGGGTTTCATGAACTTGACCGAAATGCCGGCAGTAGCGCAGAATCCCGCCACGCTCATGCCGGCATAGGCCATTGCCTCATCAAGGAGAGTTGAAATCAGCCCTCCGTGAACAACACCTGAATATCCCTGATGACGCTTTTCCGGGATCCAGAGAATCGTTCCCTTTCCATCCTTCCCAACCGGTTCCAGCTGAAGGCCGAAGGGGTTCTTCTCCCCGCAAACGAAACAGTATCTGTCATCATCAAAGACATCACTCATAAAGTCTCTCTTATTGAAATTCCCCCGGCTTCGAAATAATGTACTCGAAAATACCATCGGTTCCTACTACTATGCTGTTTGAGCTTCCCATGATTGTTTCAAGGGTCTCAAGGGATCGAGTGAAACTGTAGAAATCGGGATAGCTGTTGTAAGCTTCAGCATAGATTGCCGCGGCCGTGCTGTCTGCGATTCCCATTATAGTGAGCGCGGACCTGTTTGCGTTGGCACTTATGGAATCGACCTGCAGATCGGTGTTAGCTATTACGACATCGGACATTCTTCTGCCCTCCGCCCTGTACCGGTTGGAGATCCTGTTCCTTTCCGCCTGCATCCGGGCGAAGACGGCAGCCTGGTTCTCTTCCGGAAGGTCCGCCCGTTTGATGCGGACATCCACGATATTAATACCGTAGTCCTCCGCCATAATCCTGCACGTCGCAGTTACTCTCTCCAGTATGTCTATTCTCCCCTGTGTGGGCACCATTCTCACCAGTTTTATTGTTTCGCGGATCTCTCCCTCATCATCTATCTCGATATCCTCAAGCGTATCGGAATAGGTGACATTGTTTACCAGCCTTACATAGTCTCCCAGGCCTATTGGATCGTTGGTACTTCTGACTATCTGGATAAGATTGCTGTTTCCAAGTTCCTGCCTGATCATCGAATAGATTATGTCATCAAGCCTGGACAAAGCTCCGTTCTCGGTCCTTACCCTTCTGAGGAACAGAAGGGGGTTGTCTATCCGCCATCTGGCATAACAGTCGACCTGTAGGTGCTTCTTGTCCTTGGTGACAACATCGGCGGGCGGGTCATCGTATTCGAGAATTCTGTCATCGAATATCTCCACCTGTTGAAGGAAGGGTATCTTGAAGTAAAGCCCGGCTCCCTGGCTCAGCGCTACACCTGGAGTATTGATGTCAATCCAGGCCTGAAGCGTAGCCATCTGTTCAGGTGTCCTGTCTCCTACTATCACACGGATGGGGTTTCCCAGCTGAAGAATTACGGCCTGTTCCATTTCGTTTACGGTAAAGAAAGCCCCAAGTACAACCATAAGAAGAAAGAATGCCGCTATGCCGTAAATCAGGTGTTTTATGCGTCTCATTGGGCACCTCCAGCAAGATTGTAGTGGGTAAGGGCACCCGCGGATTCATCAACTACCGTTATCGGTACTGTTTCGAGCAGAGTTGTAAGGGTTTCGAGGTGAAGTCTCGTAGCAGTTACAGCAGGGCTTTTTCTGTACTCCTCAGCCAGCGCTGTGAACCTGAAGGCTTCTCCAATCGCGCTGTTGACTCTGCCGGTGCTGTAACCCAAGGCGGTGTTTACCATTACTACCGAATCCGCCAGGGCATTTGGTATCTGCTGATTCCTGTAACTCTCCGCTTCGTTTATGTAGGCCTGCATATCCTCTCTTGCGGTAGCAACGTCCTTGAACGCCGCCGAGACCGGCAGAGGCGGCTGTACATCCATCAGCTGAACGGCGATGATGTTCACTCCCATACCGTATTCGTTTGAAATATTCTGAATCATATCCAATATTCGGTTCTGGATTTCCAGTTTTCCAGTAGTAAGTACGGCATCTATGGCATTATCTCCTACAATAAGCCTTGTGCTGGCTTCCGCTATGTCCCTGAGAGTGCCCTCCGGGTCACGAACATTGAAGAGATAATCGCTCGGATTGCTGATTCTGAATTGAACAATTATGGCGCAGTCGATGATATTCTCGTCACCGGTGAGCATCTGCGCCTCAGCCAGCATGTCCTTGTCATTTGTGAAACTGATATAGCTGGGAGGATTTTCCGATATAGTTCTGAAGCCTATTTCTATCCTCTGAACAATATTCACCGGCGGCTTGTAAACGGTCTGTACCGGCCACGGCCACTTGAAATGAAATCCCGGTGCGGTGGTGTCGGTATACCTTCCGAAAGTGAGTACTATTCCCTCCTGCTCGGGAGCGATTATGTAGAATGGGCCGCCAAGAATGATCCATAGAAACACAACAAGCACAAGTGCCCCCCACTTGTAGTGACGGGAAGTCATTGTCCCGGCTCTTACAACTTTCATAAAACCTCCAAATTGTTATTTCTGTTTTTCTGACTGATCGTCACATCTCCTTGAGTTTGCGCTGAAGAGTTCTGCGCCCCATACCAAGAAGCTCCGCAGCCCTGGTTCTGTTCCCACCCGTAATCTCAAGGGTCTTTGTTATAGCAAGCTTTTCCAGCTCTTCAAGGGATACGGGCAGTTCTGTATGCAACTCAAGCGTTGCCCTGGAAGGCAGATCCGCCATCTCCGAGGGCAGATCTCCCGTATCTATTACACTCCCGGATATGATCAGAAGGCTTTCCATAAGGTTGCGCAACTCGCGGACATTGCCGGGCCAGCTGAATACCACAAGGCGCTCTAGCGCTTCCGTGGTTATCTCCGGCAGGGGAAGGTTATGCTTCTCTGCGGCTTCTCTCAGGAATGACATGGCAAGCATGGGGATGTCCCCTTTTCGGGACCGAAGGGGTGGCAGGTGAATTTCGATCACTTTCAGGCGGTAATAGAGATCTTCCCGGAATGTTCCCTTCCTGACGGACGCTTTAAGATCACTGTTGGTCGCCGCTACCAGCCTTACATCAATTGACCGGGGTTGATTGCTCCCAAGTCTGGTGACTACATTCTCTTCAAGAATACGAAGCAGTTTTACCTGTATGTCCGGAGGAATCTCCCCTATTTCGTCCAGAAGAAGAGTTCCGTGCGTGGCAGCTTCAAACTTCCCCTCCCTTGACCTTTCCGCCCCGGTATAGGCTCCTCTCTCATGTCCGAAGAGTTCGTCTTCAAGCAGAGTCTCGGGTATCGCTGAACAGTTGAGGGCAACAAAGCTTCCTGTTCTCCCACTGAGGGCATGGATATGCTTCGCAAGAACTTCCTTGCCTGTTCCGCTCTCCCCGGTTATAAGAACGGTGACCTTCACAGGAGCAACCCTGCTGGCCTTATTTACAACCTCACCCATAACCCGGCTTCTGTAAAGAAGAGGAGGGATGTTATCTATCCCGGCTGATTTTGACGATGACCTGCTTTCAATGGATCTTATGGAAAATGAGAACGCCCTCTGAATTGCCGCCTTCAGGGTCTGTTCACCTTCGATGTGAAGGATAATATCCACCGCTCCGGATTTCATCCAGGTGATGGCATCCTCGGCGCTTATGTTCTTCCCATAGATGACTATTCCAGTTGCAAGGTTCGCTTCACGCAGTGTTTCAAGAAAAGCGGAAATATGCATGTCACCTATACTTGCGGAAATAATGACAGCATTCACCGAACGCGAACGTATCTTCCGCAGGGTCTTTCTGGCATCTGACAGGATACTGGCGCTGTAACCCATAGCGGATATTCTGTGCTTAAGACTCTGAGCTCTTACTGAATCCTCATCGGCAATAAGAACTGTGCCTCTTCCAAGAGCGGTAATCAATATTAATCCCTTTCCATAATGAAGAGCCTGAAGCGTTACTCTTTCAACGGCTTCTTAAGTAGAAGAAACGGGGGCATGACCAGGGCATCTATACCCGTTCCGTAGAAGCATCTTACAGCATCAACCGGCGATGCGACAATAGGCTCTCCCCTGATGTTGAAGGATGTGTTAAGAACCATTGGCACTTCTGTTCGCCTGTAGAATGAGTCTATTACATCGTAATAGAACGGATTTGTTTCCCTTGAAACAGTCTGGACCCTGGCCGTTCCGTCAACATGAGTGACGGCTGGAATTTCCCGCACCTTCTCAGGAAATACTTGATAGGTCTTTATCATGTAAGGAGCGATGCCGCAGCCTTCAAAGTACTCTCCTGAATGCTCTTCAAGGCAACTGGGGCAGAAGGGTCTGAAGGGTTCCCTGTGCTTAACCACACTGTTCACAATATCCTTCATGTCTTCTCTTCTGGGATCTGCGAGGATTGATCTGTTCCCCAGGGCTCTCGGCCCGAACTCCATTCTACCATTAAACAACGCTACTATTTTGCCCTGTTCTATCAGTTCAGCTGTCTTGTCAGCTGGGTTGTCCGGCCTTTCCCATGACAACCCCGCCATTCTCAATACATCCAGGATCTCATCCTCTGTATAGGAAGGCCCCAGATACATGCTCTCCGGCCTTACCAGCGGTATTTCGGGGTAGAATTCCCTGTGAACCTGCAGGGCTGCCCCTGCAGATGTTCCCGCATCATGGGATGCCGGAAAGGGGTAGACTTCAAGAAAGCCGGATTCTCTTTCGATCAGTCCGTTCATTACGCAGTTAAGCCCGACTCCCCCGGAAATAACCAGCCTGTCCATTCCTGAAACATCCCGCAGATAACGGGCTAGAGAAAGCCCTGTCTCCTCCAGTGCCCTCTGAGCGGAGCAGGCTATGTTCTTATGCAAATCCGTAATTTCGGACCCGGGTCGTCTTGGAGGACCTATTGTTTTCTGTACCTCTGGTGAAAAGCCTGACTCATGCACACCCCTGTGAATATCCAGCAGACGAGTGTTCACCTTAATTCTGCCTTTGGTACTGCTGATGATTTTCCGGAAAATATCCAGAAACTCCGGTTCACCGTAACTGGATAATCCCATTACCTTGTATTCATCGTTATCCGGCATGAATCCAAGATGCCTGGTGACAGCACTGTAATAGATCCCCGGAGAGTTCGGAAACCTTGATGTTGAGTGAGTTCTGAATCCGTTTTTATCGTAACTGGCCAGAAGGCTTGTATCCCTCTCTCCTACTCCATCCATGGTCAAAACGGCTGTGCTATCAAACCCTGAAAAGAAGACAGCTGCATCAGCATGTGCCATATGGTGCTTTACAAAACTGACGTTTGCTTTCAGCCCTGCGCTGAGGTGGGCACTGGCAGTTCTGCCTATGTCGCGCATCCTCCGGGCGCTGTTCAATTGTGAAAGAAGAAAGTGAATTCCTCCTCTTTTAAGGAGATAATGCCTGCTGTAGGAGAGATTCTCCTTTATTACAAGACCGGGAAGCATGTAAAAAGCTATATGATCGATTTGCTCGGGTCTGATCGAGGCTTCCTTCAAAACGTACTCAACTGCCTTTTCGGGATACCCCGGATAGTGCTTGATCCTCCTGAATCTTTCCTCATCTGCTGCAGCCACAAGCTCTCCGTCAAGAAGGAGAGCAGCTGCCGCATCGTGCTTGTAGCAGTTAATGCCAAGAATTGCTGCCATTTTTCTCCAGAATTTGGGAGTTAAAGATACAATGCTTCAAGTTAACGTAATTCATGGTAATATACATCCGACCATATATCAATAAGTATACAGGAGTCTGGAATCCCTTCCAAACGGATTGTATATAACTGTCCGCTTCACTATTCGGAAATTGTTTTCAGCCAGAGATCACAGTTATCTCTGAAGGTGATGAACTCCTCCATATCCTCCGGGGGCAGGTGTCGCCTGTAGGAACTGTAGAACAGGTAGGGATCTATGGGGTTTCCGTTTTCATCATTTATCTGATAATGAATGTGCGGCGCGGTTGATGTAACCCCGGTGCTGCCAACATATCCGACGATATCACCCTTTGCAAGTATTGACCCCTCGCGGATACCCTCTGCGATTCCCTGCAGATGGAGAAATATTTCACTGTATCCACTACCGATTCCAATCTCAATACAGTTACCATTATAATTGTAATTCCAGTTCAGCCTGGTCACTGCTCCTCCCTTGCAGGTACGGACGGGAGTTCCTTCGGGTGCTTTAAAATCAACACCGGAATGAAAATGATCACCTCTGGGTTCACCACATGGCCCTGTCATTTCTTCGAAGGTTGATATTGGCATGTAGTTAAGCAATCTCAAAACTTCCGTTCCATCAGAGTAGTAATGGGAAGGGTAATTATCCCCGGTCATTCTGAAACTGTATACAGAAAAGGAACTGTTGGAAGTTCCATCCCTTGGAACATATCTCAGTGCAATAACCTGGTTCTCCCGTCCGGTCTCCCCCAGAAGAACGTAGAGCGAATCTCCTGCATTCATTCCGTTCCAGGGATCGGAATCCCACCACATGCATCTGACAATATGAGCCCCGAGAATATCCGGATCCGGAACCTCGTCTGCCAGGCTTGCATATATCGAACCGTTGATCTCGACGGCTATTCTTTCCCAGGGACATTCAGCAGGCTCGACTGCTAATGTGCTGTCCGAAGCAGGGACATCCGGAACCAGAGTTACCACTGAATCAGGTTCCGACAGCGTATCGGGACCAGAAAATACTACGGTATCTGCGGGTGAAAGGGAGTCAACGGTCGGCACTCCATCACTTGAAGCGAGGTCCTCCGCACGAATAACTATTTCTCCCTCTTCCGGTTCTCCTCCGCAGGATATCACGATGGCTAGGGAGAGAAGCAGTATCAATGTACTCTGAATCCAGAAATGAAACTTTCTTATATTCGTCAAAATATTGACATCCATCAGGATTATGTTACTATATCAGCACCATGAATAACAATAATACGAAGAAAAATAGAATACTGGTAATCGATGACGAAGAGCATATCCTATCTCTTCTAAAGGAAACACTTGAGCTTTCCGGATACCTTTGCGATACAGCCTTGTGTGGACAAGAAGGTCTTCGCATGCTCAGAAATAAGAGCGGCTATGATCTTCTGATAACCGATATACAACTGCCCGATATATCCGGGCTTGAGATTCTCGAAATATCGGGAAAAAAGTACCCTTTTCTTCCTGTAATCGTGATTACTGGTTTTGCCACCATTGAGAGCACCAAGAAGGCGCTGAGGATGGGGGCTATGGATTACATACCAAAGCCATTCACAACGGGTACAGTGCTCTCCGCAGTACACAATGCCATTCATGCATCATTCAGCCGCATAAGAGGTAGAAGATTCCGGAAGATAGTATTCAGAAGCCGTATCATGGAGCAGGTGATGGAGCTGGTAAGCAAGATTGCGAAGACGGACAGCACAATTCTTGTCACTGGAGAAAGCGGAACGGGGAAGGAGCTGATAGCGCGGGCTATTCACAGTAATTCACTGAGATCTACCCAGCCGTTCATATCGGTTAATTCCGGCGCCCTTCCGGAGGGGCTTCTGGAAAGTGAACTGTTCGGTCACGTTAAGGGAGCTTTTACAGGCGCAACAGCCACAAACCACGGACGTTTTCGTGTTGCCGACGGGGGAACGCTTTTCCTTGATGAAGTGGGAAACATGAGCCCTACAATGCAGGTTAAGCTCCTCAGAGTCCTTCAGGACGGGGAATTTTCGCCTGTCGGCAGTTCTGATGTCCTGACAACAGATGTCCGGTTGATCACCGCTACCAATATTAACCTCGAAGAGGCTATGAGTAAGAACGAGTTCAGGGAAGATCTATACTATAGACTCAATGTCATTGAGGTTCATGTACCCCCTCTCAGACATAGAACCGATGACATCCTGCCTCTTGCAGAACATTTTCTTTCCAGACAGATGGGTTTAGAGGAGAGGGATTCGTGCGTCCTGAGTTCCAGTTCTGCTTCCATTCTTCTCTCATATCGCTGGCCGGGAAATGTCAGGGAACTGGAAAATGCCATGGAACGGGCCTGGATTCTTTGCGAGAACAATGCAATTCTCCCGGAGGATCTTCCCGGAAGAATGCTGAGCTCGCTTGACGAACCACCGAATATTTTCCCTTCCGGTGATGGAATCCGGCTTGATTCCCTATTGGAAAATATTGAGAAGCACTATATCATTAATGCACTGAAGCAGAGCAAAGGGAACAGAACTCTTGCGGCCAGGCTGCTTGGTCTGAAAAGGACCACCCTTCTTGCTCGCGTAAACAGTCTTGGAATAGCAAAAGATACAGGCAGGAATTGAATGACCGCAAAGGCCAGAATACTGGTAGTGGATGATGAGCAAAGGGTAAGGACCTTCTGCAGGGAAGTGCTGGAACTTCAGGATTATTTTGTCATGGAAGCAGAAAATGGAGCAAAGGCTCTGGAAATCCTTAAAACCACCTCCTTCTCCCTGATACTCAGCGACATAATGATGCCTGATGTCAGTGGTCTTGATCTTGCATCAAAGGTAAGGGATGAATACCCTGATACTTTCGTAATCCTTATTACCGGACATGCTTCAATCGACCTGGCAAAGGATGCTATTCAACGGGGCGCCTTTGACTTTGTTACAAAACCCTTCAAGATGGTGGAACTCAACCAGACGGTCGAAAGAGCCATTGAGGTGAGAAAGAAGCAGATTTCAGTTCTCCCTTCACCTGAACTGAAAGATCTTTACGAACTTACGGTAAATATCAACATCTCTGAACAATCACCTGAGATTTATATGGATAATCTCGTCAGCTGCCTCAAAAAAACTTTCAGGGGAGATTCGGCAGGGATATATCTGACTGAAAAACCAGGTGGGCTTACTCTTCTCAGAAAGACAGTATCCGGAAATGAAGAGCTTCTGAGCGAAGAAGTCTGGGAGTCGGCAAGTCAAGCGGCCCTTCAAAGCGAAGCGGGTTACCTTGCAGGTGAAGATTCCGAATCCCTTCCTCCAGAGAGCACTGGAGTCTTTTCCCTGATAGCTGTACCAATCCCCAGTCCTGAGGGTAATCTTGGAATATGCATGGTCACAAGATCTCAGTATCCAGCGTCCTTCACCACAAGAGATCTAAAATTAATGGGACTGTTTTCTGCCCAGGCCGGGAATCAGCTTACGACCTACAGGATGGCTTCCAATCTCAAAGAGCAGGCTGATTATCTTGAGAAAGTGAATATACTCGCTGCAGAATTTTCATCTTCCCTTGATACCAGCCAGGTTCTTTCCTCCATAAGCCAGGGATTGAAAACCATGGTGTCGTTTGACCTTTTTGGAATTTTCCTCAGCGGCAAGGATATGATTCCTCTCAGTTACCTGCTGGTCAGATCCGATATTCCTGATGATGTTCTTGAAACGAATTTCCGCTCTATTCTCGAGAGAACACAGGACAGCAAAGATGTTCAGCTTTTCCTTGACAGTGGAATCAGGGATTCGTTCGCAAACGCACGGACCGCAGACTGGCAGAGTTCCCCTACTGTAGATATCCTCGATCTTGGTGAGTTTGGTTCGTTCAGAGGAATGATAGTACTTGCAAGCTGGCTGAAAGAAAAGATATCCAGCAGAGCACCATCATATATACCCATACTCATAAGGCACGCTGCTGCTGCCGTGAGTAATGCCTACCTGTTTGAAACAAGCGAGAGAAACTATATACAGGCCATCTCGGCTCTGGCCAGCGCAGTGGACGCGAAGGATCCATATACTCACAACCACTCCAGAAATGTAGCCGCATACGTCTCGTTTATCGCCGTGCAAATGAAGCTTCCTTCCAGAGATATCTCCCTGCTGAACAACGCCGCTCTACTTCATGATATAGGCAAAATTGGAATACCTGAAGCAATTTTGAATAAGGAAGGCTCACTGACGCAGGACGAATACAGTATTATCAAGACTCATCCGGAGGTAGGTTACAATATTCTACGGTCAGTTACCGCGTTCGCAAGTTTTATTGGTACGGTCAGACACCATCATGAGAGATTCGATGGAAAAGGTTATCCAGCCGGGCTTTCCGGTGAGGACATTCCTTTCCATGCCAGGATGCTTGCCGTCGCTGACTGTTTCGACGCCATGACCTCGGACAGGATTTACAGAAAATCTCTCGGTACTGATTTCGCGAAAGAGGAAATCAGGAAAGGCAGCGGAACTCAATTTGATCCGATGATAAGTGATGCTATTCTTTCCGTTCTGAAAACGACTACACCTGAAGATATTATTGCAGAATACATCTCTATGGGATCAAACCAGGTTATATTTTCGTAGCATACTGCCCCTGGTTGAATTCGTATGCAAACTTAATACAAGGCTTTAAATTCGTAATTGAGAATATATGAATAAGAAAGGAACTAGAGATGGCGACTATAATTGATATTCACGCACGTCAGATCCTCGATTCCAGAGGAAACCCCACGGTAGAGGCCGAGGTTTTCCTTCTGAACGGTGGCTGGGGAAGAGCGGCGGTCCCCAGTGGAGCCTCAACGGGAGAACACGAAGCGGTTGAGCTGAGGGACGGCGGTGACCCCTTCGGGGGAAAAGGTGTACTGAAGGCTATTGAAAACATTGATTCGATCATTGCACCTGAAATATCAGGTCTATCTGCATTGGACCAGGCAGCAATCGATGAAACAATGATCCAGCTTGATGGAACTCCCAACAAGAGCAGGCTTGGAGCGAACGCCATTCTTGCCGTTTCGATGGCTGTATCGAGAGCGGCAGCAAGCCACCTTGGTCTGCCACTGTACAGGTATCTGGGCGGTCCGGGGGCAAGGCGCCTTCCGGTACCATTTATGAATATTCTCAACGGTGGAAAACATGCTTCGAATCCTATCGATCTGCAGGAATTCATGATAGTTCCCGCTGGATTCAAAAGTTTCAGCAGGTCCCTGCAGGCGGGAGCCGAGATATTTCATTCGCTTAAGCGCAGGGCATCATCCATGGGGCTTTCAACAACCGTAGGGGATGAGGGTGGTCTGGCCCCCGACCTGCCTTCCAACAGTGCGGCACTGGAGCTGATCGTTGAAAGTATCAGGGATGCTGGATACACTCCCGGCGAAGACGTCTTTATCGCGCTTGATCCAGCTGCAAGCGAATTCTACAGAGATGGTCTTTATTTCATGCACGGATGTGATCCTGAAGGCCTCTCTTCAGACAGGATTATAGATTACTGGACCGAGCTTATTGAAGAATTTCCAATAGTAAGTATTGAAGATGGATTGGCAGAGGATGACTGGGAAGGCTGGGTCAGTATGAACCGTCTTCTCGGAGACAGGATACTTATAATAGGAGATGATCTTCTTGTAACCAGCGAGGTAAGGCTGGCGAGGGCTATCAGATTGGCAGCGGCAAACTCGATTCTTATCAAGTTGAACCAGATTGGAACCGTAACCGAAACGATAAACACTGTGAACCTGGCCCAGAAGAATGGCTGGAAGGCGCTTGTAAGTCACAGGAGCGGCGAGACGGAGGATACATATATCAGTGATTTTACTGTGGCCATGGGTACTGACCTTCTGAAAACCGGATCCTCCTGCAGAACAGACCGGGTCGCCAAGTACAATCAACTGCTGAGAATAGAGGAAGAACTTGGGGCTCAAGCGGTTTTCATCGGAGCAGAAGTTTTCGAAAGAGCCAGCAGGTTTTGATTTGAGACGGCAGCGCAGCGGCAACAGAAGGCTGTTCTATGTGATACTCGTTTCGGTCTTTGTGATCGTTGCAGCGATTCTTGTCTTCAACAGACACGGATTTATTGCCCTTGTCGGGCTGAAAGAAAATGTTGACACTATCTCACTGTTAATTGACAGCCTCCATTCAGAGATAGATTCTCTTGAATCTGAGATCCATCGGCTTCAGGGCGATTCTCTCTATCTTGAAAGAATGGTAAGGGAAATCCTTGGCTGGGGCCGCCCGGGCGAACACATTGTGAGGTTCATTGGCCCGGATTCAACGGGAGTTCCTTTCTGAAAAACCGTGAATTTACCTGCAGAATCTCTTCCGTCGGGAGGAGAGGTGTTACCATTATAGATGAGAGCGGCTTCGAGACTGTAGCAAGGGTAGCCGGACGCATCTTCCATGAAATACAGCCGGTAACCGGTGATTACGCTGTTGCTGTCACAACAGGTGATACGCCGCTTGTTGAAAGAATACTTCCGAGATCCGGTCTTTTGCAGCGTACAGCGTCGATCGGCACTGCAATGCAGGTAATTGCCGCGAATGTGGACATGGTTCTGGTAGTGACCTCTATTAAACAGCCTGCTTTCAATAATGGTTTTCTCTGCAGGGTTCTGGCAGCTGCCAGCTGGAAGGAATTGAAAGCGACAATTGTGCTGAACAAGATGGATCTAGCCGGCAGCCAGGATGAGAAACTGAAAAACAGAATCATGGCCACGTATGGCCTCGAGGGAGCGGGTTATCCTCTCTTTCCTGTAAGCTGCGTAACGGGGTTTGGCGCGGATGAACTGCTCGAACACATTAAGGGATTGACTGTGGTTATGACCGGGCCGTCAGGAGCGGGAAAAACATCACTGGTTAAGTATTACAATCCATCTCTTGATATAAGGATAGGAGGCCTTAATCCTAAAACCAGCAAAGGAAAGCATACTACGGTTGCCGCCAGGCTGATTCCCCTGAAAAACAATATTGCCATTATCGACACTCCTGGTTTGAGAATGTTCGCCATTGATCATATTCCCAGGAATGAGCTGCAGTTCTGTTTCCCCGAATTCAGAAACTATCTTGATGAATGCAGATTTCGAGACTGTCTGCATCTTTCTGAACCAGGGTGCGCGGTTAAATCAGCGGTTGAAAAAGATGCCGTATCTGAAATACGCTACGGGGAATACGTCGATTTCATGAATGAAAAGATTCCCTGAGTTGGGAGCTATCTCCTTCTGAAGGTGAAATCCTTCCTGATCTCTTCGAAGAGTTTCCGCCACGGTTCCCACTGCTCAGGTTTATGCTGCTTCACACCCCGGATATTCTCTCTGGCTATCAGGAAACTGAACAGTGAAATGAATGCCAGAAGAAAAACCTCAAGCAGGATAAGAATCTTTTTAGGTTTGCTCTTCCAGCCAGGATGTCTGGGAGGATCCAGAATTCTTATTGACTGCTGTTCACTGACCTCGGCAACAATAGCCTGCTGCAGGCTCGAAAGAACAACGGTAGACAGTCTGAGTGCCATTTCATAATCAGCCCTCATACCAGCATATTCGTACTGAATGCGCGAATACTGATCCAGAGACAGGGAAGTCAGGATATCCTCAAACCCTTCAGCCGGATTGCCTGATTCCAGTGTTCTGATTACTCCAAGAAGCTCTTCAGCCATGCGTTCCTTGAAAAGAGCTGTGGGGCTGTAACCGCCGGAGATTCCTGCCCGCACGGCAGCCGCCTCGGTGATAAGGATTATATACTGCCTTTTCAGTTCTGCTATGTTCTCTATGAACACCATGAATTCCTGATCGGGAGCGATAACGCCATTTTCTTCCTCAAAACTCTGAAGATTTGATACGGCGCTTTCAAGTAAACTATCAGCCATGGCCATTCTATCCTCAAGAAAAACCCTGGACTGTTCCAGTCTGCTGACGTTGATTTCAGTATTTATACTGTCAAGAGAAGCGACAATGGCTTCGGAGATTTCAACAGCGTACCAGGGATTTCCAGCAGTGAACTTTACTTTCAAAAATCCTGAAGGTGTTATACTCGCCGAGAAGTTCTCCGCGAATTTCATCCTTGCCCAGTAAAGCCCGATCTGCTCGTTCTCGTCGTAAATGCTTCTAAGATCTGTTGAATCGATAAAAGCTGTTGATAGAATAACATGCTCAGCAAGGGACCGGCTATGCAATATTTCATCATAAACATCCGACATGGTGGTCATCAGAGGAAGAACGAATCCCATTCCTCCGCTGAAGTAGCCGGCAAATTCAGAAACCCCTAAATCGGCAATGGAAGGAGCGGCGGATGTCTGGCTCTCCGGAGGCATAATAAGAGTAGTTACCGTGTATTTCTTTTTAAGCATGAAAGTGATGACAACAGTGGGGATCATGATGATAAGAAGCGCCTTTACAAGAAACCATCTGTTTTTAAGCAGAAGGTAGAGATACCACAGGGGTCGTCTTCCGTCACTCATATCAGTTCAGACTCTTCCACGCTATCACCAGCGACGCGATACTCGTAAAGATCAGCAGAGGGTCCTCCCAGCCCACAAAAGTCTTGCGGGGAACAGTGATTGAATATCCTGGAGGAATTCCTGAAACATCATCAATGCTTGCTTCGCTTCCGTCGGGCGATATTATTTTTATCCCGGATTCGGATGCCTCGCGCAGAAGGCCTCCAGCCTGCGAGATGTAGAAGAAAGCGCCCATATCGGCTGTGTGCGGATATACTCCGGGAGAGTAAACGAATCCTGATACCGCAACTATCGGTGGTAACCCGGGGCAAACCACTCTATCTCCCGGCAGCAGCTCAGGGTCGATCGAAGGAGTATCCAGGGGGGCTCTGATCTTCTCCTCCTGGCCGCCAGGGAGGGTTCTTATAACGTAACAGCTGTCCCTGGAAGCCCAGCTCCTGGTTCCGCCAATCCTCTGAATCAGAATGCTGACAGTTTCCCCGGGGATGTATTCAACCATTCCTCTGGCGCTTCCGGACCAGACATTGTCCTCCGGGCTGCCTCCATAGGCGGTTGCAAAATTACCCGATATCCTCACAGCGCCCTCCACCCGGACGAATTCATCCGCCAGGGGCACATGCACTCTATCCCCGAGTGAGAGTACTGGATTTGAACGCATAATGCCATTCAGAATAAACTCGGTAATATCGACCTCTGAAGTGTCCCCATTCGAATGAACTATCTGAATCGAAGTCCAGCTTCCGGGTGCGATAATACCACCTGCCAGATCCAGAAGATCCGTAAGTCTGCTGGCCCCGCTGACATTATACATGCCCTGACTGACCACCTGGCCTGAAATTGGAACTCTGAACCTTCTGATAACGGCAAGTCCTGCCATTCCACGAAGTCCGGGATATCTGGAATTGAAACCGGCTTCGATAAGATCGGTTGCCTCATAAAGCCGGAGTCCGGCGACAGACCAGGCACCCGCTGAAGGTATAACAGCGTAGCCGTCGGGAGTGACAGTTATATACAGAATGGATCCGGCGTCACTTCCAGAGAGTTCCGCGGGAATCCCTCCTTGTATGGAGAACCATAGAATATCACCCGGTCCTACAACGTACTCCGCAGGATTGATCTCCTCGATCATTGGAAGCGTAGGAATAGGTTCGGGCGTTTCTCCTGCGGCAATCAGAAATAGAAGCAAAATCATCATTTATACAACCCCTGGAGTAAATTCAGGACAGCACGGCTGTCCGTATCGTTCTATGTTACCGATTATCGGTTCTCTGTTCAAAATTCTCCCTCAGTCTAAAGAAGACTGGCTACCATCAATGCTTTAATGGTATGCTTTCTGTTCTCCGCCTCATCCCAGACAACCGAAGATCTACCCTCTATGACATCCACAGTAACTTCGTTGCCCTTCACTGCCGGCAGGCAGTGCATGAAGATAACTTCGGGGTTGTCCGCCAGTTCCATCATATCGGAGTTGACCCTGTAGGGCTCAAGAAGTTTAATTCTTTCCCCGGCTTTGTCCTCTTCCCCCATGGACACCCATACGTCGGTGTATATCACATCAGCTCCGGGTACAGCTTCTTCAAGTGAAGACGTTATTGTAAGAGTCGAACCGGAATCATAAGCAATCTGCGACACAGTATCAACAAGCTCTGATCCGGGATAAAGAGAATCCGGTGCCAGAATTGTGCAGTTTACGCCCATTGCAGCGCATCCTACCATCAGGCTGTTTGCCATATTGTTTCTGCCGTCGCCGGTAAAAACAAAATTCAAACCTGCAAGATGTCCGAAATTTTCTTCCATTGTCATAAGATCCGCGAGAACCTGTGTTGGATGGAACATGTCAGTCAATCCGTTATAAACAGGCACGCCTGCGAATTCCGCCAGTGTTTCCACGGTATTGTGACTGAAGCCTCTGAACATGATCGCATCGAACATTCTGCCAAGAACCCTGGCGGTATCTTCGATACTTTCCTTCACTCCAAGCTGGATGTCGGAGCTGGAAAGGAATACGGGGTGGCCACCCTCTTCCCCGAATGCCGTTTCAAAGGCGCACCGGGTTCTGGTTGATCTCTTCTCGAAGAGCATGGCAAGGGTCTTACCCCGAAACCGCTGGTTAACCTGAAAAGCGGTCCTTTCAGCCTTGAGCAGGTGAGAAACATCAAGCAGGTACCGAATATCGTCCATAGAGAGGTCCAGAAGCGTGAGCAGACTCCGCCCTTTGAAATTCACAGCCATGAAGCACCTCTTTCGCTTATTGGTCTTAAAGAATATTGAAAATCAGATTGTATAGGGGGAATATACATTGAAATGCCGGGCGCACAAAACAAAAGGGGCACGCTAAAATGCGTGCCCCTGATATTACATCTGTTTTCTAGAATACGTAGTACGCGCCTGCAAGAACGTTCGCGGGAGCGTATGTCTGGAACCCGGTCCACTTGTTCTCGGTGGGATCCTGCGTACCGCTTGCTGTGTAGGTTGAGGTTGCATTGGCGTAACGGAACCCGTACTCGGTGAAGATCGCAAGGCGTTCGGCACCGGGAATAGCGAAGTCTATCCTCATAAGAGGATCAAGGCACCATGACTTTGTTTCAGCTTCATATACTCCGGATTCCATTTTTACGGAACCGTAAAGGAACCTGGCTCCGATACTGAAACTGGTATTGGCAGGAGCCGCGATAACATAGTACCCGCCGGCGCCGAAGATCATTCCGCTTCCCTCAAACTCCACCGGAGTAGTTGCCGGGGGATCTTCTTCGAAAGATTCCTTCATGTATCCAACGTAACCCTCAAGACGGAAATCGGGGGATGCCATGAAGCCCAGTCTAAGCATATAAATATCCTCGGTCCACAAATCACCACCGGTAACATTGTAAACATTAACAGGGATTAACGTATTATTGAAACCAATTGAGAACCCTGCGAAGGCTGTTCCGGTCAAAGCAAGAAGACATACAAGTGAAAAGACCCTTTTCATTACTCTCCTCCTCGTTTCAAGGGCGGCCTATTCCACCCCTGCAACAATAACACATAATAAGCTTAATACATTGCAAGTTCACTGGCAAGGTCTGCAGATCAAAGCTGCTGAGCGGCTTCCCAGAGGAGCATCATGGCGAGATCGCCCTTTTCCTCACAGCAGAGATCATCACTCAGAAGAATGAGTCCCAGTTCCCTTCCTTCGGGGGATATAGCTATCAAGGCAAATGTTTTGTGATTCTCGCCCGAGTCCACCCAGCCGCTCAGTCCGGTCATATTTGCCACTGATTCCGCTCCAAAGTATCCATTCAGATTTCTCTGGTCATCAAATACTCCGGAGTGGATACACCGCTTTTCAAATCATGGTTCAAGGATTTGCATTGTTCGATGGATAATAAATGTTTACTCAGGAGCTGTGGGTTAAGGGCAAGCCTGGACAGGATAAAGACGAAACCGAGAGAAACAATTGAGATTGTAATCAGCTTGGTGTTCCTGCTAATGAACCCGGAAAAGCTTCTCATAGAGGAGGCTTCTTCATACAGTACGAAAGTGTTGCGATGTCTATTTGTCCTGTTTGGAGAAAATCCAGATGGAATTCTCGAACACATCGAACCATGCTCTTCTGAGATTGGTTGAGCTGGATATGACTTTCAGTAAGCCCGACTAACAGGTGATAGAAAGGTTCTGTGAGAGCCTGAAGGGAGGTACCCTCAGGCTACTTGATTCTATTTAAAGATGCATAGCTTTCTGGAGAACATATCGCTTCCAATTCGCACAAATGCAAAGTAAACACCATTTGGAATATTTACCTTACTGATATTGAACGTGCATAAGTTATTACTATTTTGACCTTGATGTGTGGAAACAATTCTACCTGTCAGATCATACAAATCCAATGCAGTATAGTCGGATTCAATGTTACTATCAATAGTAAAAATGATTGATTCATCATTTGAAGTGATATGTATCGAATGATTATCATCTTGTATAATATCTAAGAAGTGCGGTGATATCGTTCCTATTGCATTATGATAAGCCCAGAAGTAGTCACATTCTTCTTTGGTGGCATCAAAATATCTAGTAGTTGCTAAGAAACAACCGATATCGGCTCCATTGTACCATAAATCAAATCCCATTGCTGGAGTACAAATATCAAAACTGTTTGGTGATGACGATACTCTGTATCTGTAATATCCAGTTTGTGAATAATTCTGATCAAATATAGAGACAAAAACACCGGCATCTTCATAATTATCTCCAAATGATCCCGCAACAATAAACTCATCAGCAATTCTCTCTAATTTCATTCCCCTAGCAAAATCAAAACCAGGGTATGGAGTAACTGAGCCATATCCAGTCACTGAAAGGTAACCACTATATAGCGTAAATTCAACAATTGCACTACTTCTGGTTGAGTAGCCTTCATTTCCTGAATAGCTGATTAAAGCTAGAAATCTAGGATTACCAAAAGGGTCATTAGGCAAAGAAATCATATCCCTAACGGCTTCTCCCGCGAAATGGAAGGATGTATAGTAGGAGCCATTAGCATTTAGCACATACAAAGTAGCACCATTGGTTTGTGAGATATTCTCACCCCCAACAACATATTTGCCATTTGATAGCTTTAATGCACAGAACGCTCTTTCGTTTTGATACCATTCTTCAGGGTTGGAAATAAATGACCAATCCTCATCATAGTAGAATCCACCATCAATAGTTTCTTGGCCTATCAAATGGTAGGCACACATGCCCATAGCCCCCTGATGGGGTTTATATTTCTGACCAACAACGAGAACATTACCATTACTTTCTGGAAGGATATCGTAACCAACCATACCACCACTCTTCGACCAAGCTCCTGAAATATTTCTTTCTGGATCAAGTCTGCAAACGATTATTCGCCATGAATCAATACGAGGAGACGTGCCAATTTGCCCGGTTAAAACTGTATAGCCACCCGGTAAATTTTCTATGTCATAGAAACAATTATTGGTGTACTGACCCCATGTATACCAATGTGTATCATTAATTGGTCGTTCCCATTGATCCCCATCGCGCTCAGCAAAAAATAGGCAAAGATATCCATCTCTTGAACCGCACATGATCATCTCAGTAGAAGAGACTCTTTCCACCGCAAAAACTCGATCATCTGAACGATTACTGTTTTCGTAAGTACCAGTAAAATCATAAGGGCTCTGACTTATGCACATTATCATTATAATACAATATAACATAGTAATATCCTCTTATTTTATTGAAATTTATTTGGTCTTAGAGTAGGATCTCCGAATATTTGTAATCCCATACACCAAGTAATGAAATTACTTTGATCATTTAACTCATTATGAGGACTTATTCTAAATTCCCACCAATCCGCGAATGCATGACCAATATGATGATTATTATTCATATCATGATAAAAATCCAATGCATAATCCATAGCTCCTGCCTTGGATGAAGCTATCACAGCAAGACAATCGGATGTATAAAGATATGCTTCCGCCATGGATCTATTACCAAACAAATAATTGCCTCCATAGCAATGATATAAGTTGTAAAATAAAGGACCTGCATCGGCAACATCTTCAGGATATGTTGTGCCAGCGCCGGCTGGTTTCCAGTTGTGTCGTGGAAAATTTGGAGGACCATGCACAAATACCGTTACCCAGAGATACGGATAAGCAATCCTATTAATCCAATCGGCATGACATGTTGTCGATGAACTATACTCATGGTGAAGGAGTAAACCTGACCAATCCTCCATTGCTTCATAGTGACTCTTATGATCACCCGATAAAGAAGCCCACGTATCATCGACATAGAGTAGGTTACCCTCAAGTTCACTACCATTATACCTCCATTCATGACACCTGATCAGATATTCTCTAAGTTCTTGTATAGTCGATCCGGAGAATGGAAGTCTTCCACAGAATATCTCAGGATAATATTTCCACCCAATTTCTGGCCATGAATCGTAGTATCCATCCTGATTTGTATCAAGCCACTCACCGTTCAGATCCATTAAAAAGAGATCACTGGGGAATATATCTGTTCCCTTGCATCCCATAGTGAGAAGATCAATATCAGTATTAGTCCACTTACACAAAGCATATGGAATGTCACCAACAAGGATGACACCTTCTAATGGGTCATCACTTGCAGCGCACCATTCTCCAAGCCACGAACGCAATTCTTCAGGTCCCGGAAAATTAGCTTCTACTACAGTAACTGAGTATTTATGATAGAAATCAAAATCATCTGAAACATCGTACATCCACTGATCCATCAATGTAGCACCAACAGCACTATAGAGTTGATCTTGCAACACGATCCCTATAGAAT